>JAJQEC010000123.1 GCA_021201815.1 Candidatus Azobacteroides sp.
TTAGCAAAACAAATTTGATTATTTACATAGTATCTTCTTCGAGGGGAGAGTGGGGGAGATAAAATATTCCGGAATAATAGCAGGAAAAGAAGAAAAGATTTATACTTTTTATAAATTTGCATGAAAATTTTCAGAATAGGTATTTTTCAACATGAATCAGACAATCATAAAGATTGAAAGTGCAGTTCCCTGTATGCCGGAGTTACAATTTAAATATCCGGTTCACTGGGAAATGAAAAAGAATGAGCATTGGGCATTTATCGGACCGAATGGCAGTGGAAAAACATTACTGGCAAATATTATCTGCAGGAAAATCGCCCTGAAACAAGGAAAAGTGCTACATTCTTTCTCCGGAAGCCAGTCCGGTTCCATTCAGACCATTTCTTTCCGGGATGTGTACGACCTGGCAGATTACAAGAATATGTATTATCAGCAACGTTTTAATGTTTCTGAAAATGAAGAAGCTCCGCTTGTAGATGATTTACTGGACATGACCGATACGGCATATATCCATGATATGCTGGAAAAATTTAATCTGAAAGGACTATTAGGAAAACAGATTATCCTTCTTTCCAGTGGTGAATTGAGGAAATTTTTACTTGTCCGGATATTACAGAAAAAGCCGGAATTACTCATTCTGGATAATCCGTTCATCGGATTAGATACCGCCTCCCGTAAACACCTTAAAGTAATGTTATCACAAATGGCTGCTATTTCCGGCCTGCAAATTATTCTTATTGTTTCTTCTCCTGATGATATTCCGGAAATTATCACTCACGTATTACCGATTGGTGAAAAAAATTTATATCCTTCTTCCGATAAAGAAACATTTTTAAAGAATAATACCCTCAGGAAAAAACTTTTTCCGGTACTCCCTGCCTATGAGCATCTCCCGGTAGGTACTTCCTCTGCATCCGGCTTTGAAAATGCAGTAGTCATGAAGGATGTTTCCATTCGGTATTTTCAACGTATTATTCTAAAAGATATTCAATGGACGATAAAAAAAGGAGAGAAATGGGCGCTTCTGGGTCCGAACGGTTCCGGAAAATCGACTTTGCTCAGTCTTATATATGCCGATAACCCGCAGGGATATGCCAACAATATTACATTGTTTGACCGCAAACGGGGAAGCGGAGAAAGCATCTGGGATATAAAAAAGGAAATCGGATACGTATCCCCGGAGATGCATCTCTTTTATCTCAAAAATGTTCCGGCTATTGACATCGTAGGTTCCGGATTTTTTGATACGATTGGCTTGTACAGGAAATGCAATACCGCACAAATTAAAATTTGTGAAGACTGGATGAAAATCTTTCGCATCCACCATCTGAAAGATACTTCCTTCCTGAAGTTATCTTCCGGAGAACAACGACTTGCGCTATTGGCAAGAGCCTTTGTAAAGAATCCGTCCCTGATTATTCTGGATGAACCGTTGCATGGATTGGATAAAAGCAATAAAGAATATGTACGCCGGATTATCGAAGACTTTTGCAACCACCCGGACAAAACGTTAATATACGTCACCCATTATCCGGAAGAAATTCCGTCACTGGTCACCTCTTACTTTAACCTGAAAAAAAATGATGAATAAACTACCAGCGGCTTTCTTCCGCCGTCCTGTACTAACCGTGGCACCAGAGTTACTGGGTAAATACCTGGTAAGACGTTTTGAAGATGGCACCGAATTACGTTTCCGCATTACGGAAGTCGAAGCATACGGTGGAGAAGAAGATAAAGCCTGCCATGCTTCTAAAGGAAGAACAAAACGCACGGAAGTGATGTACCATGAAGGTGAAGAAATATATGTATTTCTGATTTATGGGGTCTATTGGATGCTGAATATTGTAACAGGCAAAGAAAATGAACCGGAAGCTATATTAATCTGAGGCTTGGAAGGAATCTCCGGCCCGGGAAAAGTAGCAAAAACATTAGGCATAGACCGTTCTTTCTATGGAGAGAAAATCCCGTCGGAAAGACTCTGGCTGGAAAGTGACGGCACTCCTCCTCCACCCTGGATTACCACTCCACGCATAGGAATTGATTATGCGGAAGAATGGAAAGATATGCCATGGAGATTCGTGGATAAAAAAGTAAAAGAGAAAGCGAGAAAAGGAAAATGTAAAAAGTAAAAGGAACGCATAGAAAATTATCAGGAATGTTTTTTCTGCCCGTATTGTTACCAACTCTTTTCTTCCAGATACTTATCCAGTCCTTCCTTCCGTAGCTTACAGGCAGGACATTTCATACACCCCTGTCCGGGAATCCCATTATAACATGTCAATGTTTTTTCTTTCACCAGATCAAAAACTCCCATCCGGTCTGCCAGTTCCCAGGTTTGCTTTTTATCGAGCCACATCAACGGAGTATAAATAATAAACTGCTCTTCCATTGCCAGGTCAAGACTTACATTCAAAGAACGGATAAAAGTATCCCGGCAATCGGGATAACCGCTGAAATCCGTCTGGGAAACACCTGTTACGAGATTTCTTATCCCATGGTTCCGGGCTATGACAGCAGCAAACGTCAGAAAAAATATATTCCGTCCGGGAACAAAAGTATTCGGACAACTACGTTCCGGCTTTTCCTCATCCATTTCAATATCAGGATCGGTCAGAGAATTAGCAGACAATCCTCCTATGACAGAAGCATCCAGCAACTGGAAAGGCACGTCGGCTTCTTCTGCGATTTTACGTGCTAGTTCTACTTCCAGCGAATGTTTTTGTCCGTATTCAATACATAAAGCCTTCACAGAAGAAAAATGTTTCTTTGCCCAGAAAAGACATGTAGTAGAATCCTGTCCACCGGAAAAAAGGACCAATGCTCCTTCCGAAGACTTTGCAGGCGTTTTCATCATTATATTTCTTTCAGTTTTAATACATTATAAGATATGTTCTCATCGTATACGTCGACGTTCTCCACCCGCTTGATATATTTTACCACCCGGGTAGTAACAGGCAGGATGACCACTTCATAAGCTGACTTCATAAATGCCTGAGTAAATACCATTATCATTACTTCCGATAGCGGCAGGACCGTTACAAATACCACCAGGAAAAAAATCATGGAATCCGCCGTTTCTCCGATAAGGGTAGATACAATCGCCCGTACGGAGAAATGCTTTCCTCCGGAGGAAACCTTCATGCGGCTCATCACATATGCATTCAGGAATGAACCCACCAGGAAGGCCAGCAAACTACCGATTGCCACACGAGGCGTCTGGCTCAGAATAGAAGCGAATGAATCCTGATGCTCCCAGAAAGAAGCCGCCGGAACAGCGACTGCCAACTGATAAAACAAAACAGCCAGAAAATTAGATATAAATCCCGTCCAGATAATCAGGCGGGCTTTTTTAAATCCCCATACCTCTGCAATACAATCATTCAGAATATAGGTAATAGGAAATACCATTAACCCGGCTGTAGCTGTAATACCGCCTACAGAAATAATTTTTATTGCCAGGATGTTGGAAATTAACAGGGTGACATTAAACAATATGCCACATACCATAAAAAGAGCAGAAACTTTTTTATCCATTTTATTCTTGTTTTTATACGTGGTTACCAAGCACACGGACGAATAGATCGTCTAATTAAAACCGGCGACAAAAGTAAAACATTTATTTGATTTTTCTTTTATAGAGGAAAGCTTTTAACATCCGTACTTTCCTGTTATTTATAAATATAAAAGGAGCAAACCTTCCTTCTTTTAATCAATAACTACATCAATTAAGTATTTCAAAATATTTTTACCTTATTCATTTTATTAAAAAGAGATAGCCAAACACATCAAAAATGACATATAAAGAAGGAGGAACAAATAAAAAATGAAAATAGATTGATTTTTATATATAAAATGAAAAAACAGATTTTTATTAAAATAAAGAAGAAAAAATAACACTAGAAAACTATAGTGGTAGTTCGGGTTAGAATTGACGCATCAAAATGCTATTTATTGTTTTTTTCTCTTTTATCCTTCTATGTATTTATACCCACAGTGCCGTGGAATGAGGCCGCACGGCTATTAATATGATGCCACTCCGTGACTTGTTGGTGAGATAGTGATACAGATAATAGCATATTTCCACTAAAAGTATATTCCTACATTAGCTTATTATCTCATTATTTTTTATAAAATCCATTTCCAGAAGGGGCTTCCCTCTTCTCTATAGAGCAATGATAGCCATAGTCCCGGACGTAAATCTTCTTTACAGTGCGTTGGTGTGTGATATTACCCTTTGACCATGGATGGGTTCACACCCATGGCTGCGAAGCTGTGGCTGCGTTATAGTCAGAAGGAGCCCACGAAGGACTTGCTGCATAAAAAGCGGTTTGTAAAGAGCAATTCATGAAGGAATAATTGGATTAGATAAGAAGCGTTAAGGTTACCCGGAAATTCAATCCGTTCCTTGCTTGATATCTTCTTTAAAAAATTGTTCGGATATCAGCAGAAAAGACTAAATTTGTAGCCGTTTACAAAATAAAACTCATTCAGATGTATTGGCAGGAAGAGATCGAAACCATGCAGCGCCCGCAACTGGAACAACTGCAGGTAGAACGATTAAAGAGAACACTGGACATAGCCGGAAACACCCCTTTCTATTCATCTCTTTTCAAAAGCAGAGGAGTTGCTTCTTCTACCATCCATTCTCTTGATGATATAAAGAAACTGCCTTTTACTACAAAAGAAGACCTGAGGAATAATTACCCTTTCGGTCTGATAGCAGGCGACCCAAAAGATGCTGTGAGACTACATTCTTCCAGTGGAACGACCGGCAATCCGACTGTTATTGTTCATTCCCGACATGACCTCGATTCCTGGGCAAATCTTGTAGCCCGTTGCCTTTATATGGTAGGCCTCAGAAAAACGGATGTTTTTCAGAATTCTTCCGGTTACGGAATGTTTACCGGAGGACTGGGATTCCAGTATGGTGCGGAACGGCTTGGGGCCCTTACAGTTCCTGCGGCAGCTGGAAACAGCCGCCGGCAAGTCAAATTCATCATGGATTTCGGAACAACTGCGGTGCATGCGATTCCCAGTTATGCCACCCGGCTTGCGGAAGTCTTCGGAGAAATGGGAATTGACCCGAAAAAGGATACCCGACTGACAACCTTGATTATCGGCGCGGAACCACACACAGAAGCCCAACGGAAACGAATAGAAGAATTACTGGGTGTAAAAGCCTATAATTGTTTCGGCATGTCAGAAATGAATGGCCCCGGTGTAGCATTTGAATGTACATACCAGAACGGACTTCATTTGTGGGAAGATACATACATCATGGAAATTATTGATCCGGAAACCCTGAAACCTGTTCCCGATGGAGAAACAGGGGAATTGGTGCTGACCACCCTCGACAGGGAGATGATGCCACTGATCCGGTACCGAACAAGAGACCTGACACGCATTCTTCCGGGTGTTTGTTCCTGTGGCAGAACGCACCGTCGCATAGACCGCCTGAAAGGAAGAAGCGATGATATGTTTATTGTAAAGGGGGTAAATATCTTTCCGATGCAGATCGAAAAAATCCTGCTGAATTTTAAAGAATTGAGTACAAACTATCTGATCACCATAGAAACGGTTGGAAATAATGACGAATTAACGGTAGAAGTTGAACTGGCTGAGATGTTCACGGATGAATACATGGCCTTGCAACAACTAACCAGACAAATAACCGGCCAGCTACGGGATGAAATACTCCTCACTCCGAAAGTAAAGCTGGTAGAAAAAGGGACGTTACCACTGACGGAAGGAAAAGCTGTCCGGGTAAAAGACTTCAGGAAATTATGAAAACAAACTCATAAAATTATAATCTATAAAAAACAGAAAAAATAATTATGACAAAGAGTGCATTACAAATCGCAAGGGCTTCTTACAAAGCCAAAATGCCTAAAGCGTTAAACGGGAATGTGACAATTAAAGAAGGAGCACCTACTCAATCTGTTGCTGACCATGACGAAATCAAACATCTTTTCCCGAATACTTACGGAATGCCGATCATAGAATTTGTGGAAAATACGGAAAAAAAGGATTATCCGGCTATCAATGTAGGTGTCATTCTTTCAGGAGGACAGGCTCCGGGTGGACACAATGTAATTGCCGGATTATTTGACGGGTTGAAAAAAATGAATTGCAATTCCAGGTTGTATGGATTCTTACTGGGACCTGCCGGACTTGTAGATCATGAATATATGGAACTGACCGGAGAAATCATCGATGAATACAGAAACACAGGAGGTTTTGATATTATCGGATCGGGCCGTACCAAGCTGGAAAAGAAAGACCAATTCGATAAAGGCCTTGAAATACTGAAAAAACTGAATATCTCTGCATTGGTAATTATCGGTGGAGACGATTCAAATACAAATGCCTGTGTGTTGGCTGAATATTACAAACGTAAAAATACAGGCGTACAGGTAATCGGCTGTCCGAAAACAATTGATGGAGACCTAAAAAACGAAATGATTGAAACATCTTTCGGATTTGATACGGCATGTAAGGTGTATTCCGAATTAATCGGTAACATCGAGCGTGACTGTAATTCCGCACGTAAATACTGGCATTTTATTAAGCTGATGGGTCGTTCTGCTTCCCATATTGCACTAGAGTGCGCATTACAGACTCAACCGAATATCTGTCTGATCTCGGAAGAAATTGAAGAAAAAGGGCAAACATTGAATGATATTGTAAGCTATATTGCTGACATCATTGCAAAACGGGCTGAAAAAGGAATGAACTTCGGAACAGTGCTTATCTCCGAAGGGCTCGTAGAATTTATTCCTGCTATGAAAAGCCTTATTGCAGAACTCAATGACTTCCTGGCTGCAAATGGTGATGAATTTGCTTTAATCAAGAAAAGCGAACAGATTAAATATCTGATAGGAAAGTTAAGTCCCAAAAATTCTGCGGTATATGCCAGTCTTCCGGAAAATGTAGCCCGTCAGCTGGCTATGGATAGAGATCCGCATGGAAACGTACAGGTATCTCTGATTGAAACAGATAAATTATTAATTGAAATGGTAGGACGTCGTCTGGAACAAATGAAAAACGACCGTACCTACGTGGGTAAATTCAATGCACAGGGGCACTTCTTCGGTTATGAAGGACGTTGTGCTGCTCCTTCCAATTATGATGCCGACTATTGTTATTCTCTCGGATTTGCTGCTTCTATTCTGATCGGAGAAGGGAAAACCGGTTACATGGCTTCTGTACGGAATACAACTAAACCTGCAGAGGAATGGATTGCCGGAGGAATTCCAATTACCATGATGATGAACATGGAACGCCGTCATGGAGAAATGAAACCTGTTATCCAGAAAGCACTGGTAAAACTAGATGGTGCTCCGTTCAAAACATTTGCTGCAAAGCGTGAGTGTTGGGCTATGACTACTGATTTTGTTTATCCGGGTCCGATCCAGTATTTTGGTCCTACCGAAGTATGCGACCAGCCAACAAAAACTCTTATTCTTGAACAAAACGGAGAAATTTAAATACGAATTTATGCTTTAAAAGCATAAGCCGGTATTGAGATAAGATTTTTTATCTACCATATATCTAACGGGACAATGATTAAAAAAAATTATTGTCCCGTTTTTAGTTCGTTAAATATAAAAAGAGGGAAGGGTTAAACCACGGTTGATATACTTTTTTGGTAAGATAAATAAGATTGTTATCAAGAAACCCCACCCCTTTTGGCGAAGCCAAAAGGTACTCCCCTTCTCCGAAGGGAGAGTGGTGCAATGATTATCTTTGGAAAGTAATTTTAATTGGATAGTTTTAACCGAAGATAGTAAAAAGCCAGGTAAAAAAAAGAGAACTTAATGAGAAGAGAAAAACTCCTCTCCTAATATATACCTTATCTTTATATTCTTAATTTCTCTTTCACCTGACTTTTTATTTTTATATTGTTTCCGGGTTATATTTTAAGGCAGCAAATTTAATAAAGAATACTGTTACCTACAATAATAAAGCCAAGGAAAGGTTATAATTTAATTTATTGCCGGATCAATATAAGCTTTATTCAAGCTACTTACACGCATAAATGAATACTAAATTAATATTCATTTTTATACGTCTTTTACCTTTTAAAAGAATTTATTCAAACATAAATGGTTTGGTTGTAAAGACTTTACTCTTATCCTGAAAAAAGAATTTTTCTTCCCCGAACGCCGGTTTAAGCTGGTTAAACCAGGTTGCTTTAGGATCGTAGACTGCAAAGAAAGGGATATCAACCCATAAAGGATTACGGGCCTGTAAAAAACGTAATACAAATACCTTCTCTCCTTTTACCTCTGCGACACCCAACACCTGAATTTTTCCCGGATGGTCACTCATGCTGGGTCCCCTCACCGTCCGGCAAAGACCACTTACCTGGCGGTAAGCACGCCGGAAAATTGTCCAGCAACGCTCCAAAGGTACTTCAAAAAATTGTTTCGAACCGGTATCTCTGGCTACGAACATATAATAAGGAATACATCCTAAATCTACCTGTTTTCTCCACATCTGCGCCCACAAATCCGGCTTGTCATTAATATTCCTTAATAAAGGAGACTGGGTTCTTATCTGTGCCCCGGTAGAACGTATGCGTGCAATTGCATTTTTAACCGCTTCCGTAGAAAGTTCTACCGGATGGTTGAAATGTGCCTGGATAGAAAGATTTTTACCGGAAGAAACAATTTTCCCAAAAAGTCCGGTAATCTCTTCACTATCTATATCTGTTAAAAAACGGTAGGGCCAGTATGCTAGTGACTTTGTTCCGATCCGGATTGTTCTGATGTGATTAAATTCAGGTTTTAATAAAGGCTCAATATAAGCTGCTAAGGAAGAAGCATTCATTGTCATCGGATCTCCTCCTGTAAAAAGAATATCCGTGACCTGTTTTTTACTCCGCAAGTATTGAAGTAAAAGGTCCGCTTCTTTCATGGCGAATTTAAGGCCACTCATCCCCGAGAACTGCGGCCAGCGGAAACAGAATGTACAATAAGCATGGCAGGTCTGTCCCTGGCTGGGAAAAAAGAGAACGGTTTCCGGATATTTATGTTGGATGCCTTTTAATTTGATATTATTCATCACCGGCACATTATGTTCCTGGCCTGCCGGATTGGGATTAAGGGAAAAACGGATTTTGTTTACTACTTCTGCGAGCTCTTTTTTATCTGTATGTGCCTGTAAAAGTTTATTGACAACATTATAATGTTTTTGGGATAACATTTCTTTCCGTGGAAAATTGAGGGTAAAGATAGGATCATTCTCAATATCAGACCAATCTATTAACTCATCTACTACATAATTGTTGGTTTTGAATGGCAATACCCGCCCTACTACTTCAATCGCTTCTCTATCTTTTTCTGAAAGAGAAGCCATTTGAGGAATTTCTCCGTAATTGTGCAAGCCGTATGTTTTCAATATTTTATTCATAGTTAGCCTGTTTCTTTTCTATTATGTGAAGTTACACAAGATGCTTTTTATAATAGCGGACTGCTTTATAAAAACATTTATCCCAAGCTCATCAATAATGACAAACCAGATAAAAATTAATATGTAACTGTTCTTTTTTCGGAAATTATCCGTTCATTTTTCTGATGAAATCACCTCAGGTAAGTAGATAAAAGAGGCATTTTCATTGTAAAAATAATAAAAAATCTTATATATAAAAAATGAAGGAAAAAATAAATTGTATGAAAGAAAAGGAAAAAGTGCAACCTAAAAATCAGAAGAAAAACAGATTATTTAAGTATATAATGTATTTTCTTTGATGAAGTTGTATACTTTATAAGGAAGGAAAGCTTTTAAATTTTTTCCCTGACGGAATGCTTCCCGGATATCAGTGGATGAGATTTCAAAAACAGGAGAATCAATCATACGAACACTTTGGGGAAGTTTCATATCAGAAACAGGATAACCCGGACGGGGATAAACCCACACCGAATAATGGGAAAGAATTTCCTGATAATCTTTCCACTGGTAAAAACGAAGCCAGTTATCAGAGCCTATGATAAGAATAAACTCCCGTTCGGGATATTGTTCTTTCAATGTATTCAATGTTCTTATCGTATAGGAAGGTAAGGGCATGGATAATTCAATATCCGACGATTTGAAAGCCTGAAAATCTTCCAGGGCAAGATTCAGCATCCGGAGCCGGAGCCGGTCAGCCAGCAGACCTGATTGTTGTTTTAACGGATTCTGCGGGCTAAGGACAAACCAGATCTCATCTACCGGTTCATATTCTGCAATATAATTTGCCAGCATAAGGTGACCGATATGGACCGGATTGAATGAACCTGAAAATATAGCCGTACGAATCATTGTTCCAGAAATTCTTTTACAATTTTATACGCTTTTTCCTGTGCTTCCCTTAGATTGTCATTAATTAGCACAACATCAAACCGGGGCGCAAATGTAAGTTCATAAGCAGCTTTATCAATTCTTGCCTGAATGACTTCTTCCGAATCTGTTCCTCTTCCTTTTAGCCTTTCTTCCAGTGCTTTGATACCAGGAGGTTGTACAAATATAGCCAATGCCCGTTCCTGATAATACTTTTTAATATTAAGGCCTCCTACTACGTCTACATCGAAGATTACATTTTTACCATGATTAAGAATATTTTCAACATGTTCTTTCAACGTACCGTAAAACTTATCCTGATATACTTCCTCATATTCCAGAAAATCTCCGTTTTGAATGCGGGACTTGAACTCTTCCGGAGTAAGGAAAAAATAATCTTTCCCATGTTCTTCCTTTCCCCGGGGTAACCGGCTGGTAGCCGAAACAGAAAAAACAAGATTCAGGTCTTTTTCCAATAACGATTTTATAATAGTGGTTTTCCCGGAACCGGAAGGAGCGGAAAAGATAATAATTTTACCCATTTTTCTATTCAATAACGATCCATAAATCCATTAAACATCCGGTTGGCTTTTTATTTTTAAAGGATATTCAGCACCTGTTCCTTTATCTGCTCCAGTTCATCTTTCATACGTACAACTATCTTCTGCATCTCGGCATGATTGGATTTGGAACCCAGGGTATTTATTTCCCGGCCAATCTCCTGAGTGATGAACCCTAATTTCTTTCCCTGACCGGAAGAAACATTCTCCATGGTTTCCAGAAAATAAGTAAGGTGATTATCCAAACGTATTTTTTCTTCATTTACATCGAGCTTTTCAATATAATAAATCATTTCCTGTTCAAAACGATTTTTATCATAATCAAAAATTTCTATTTTTTCCAATGCCTCGATAATACGTTGTTTTATTTTTTCTATTCTTTCCTTTTCATAGCATTCAATTTCTTTCTGTAATCGGGCAATGTTTGTGATCTTCTGCTTTAAAAGCTCTTTCAGCATATTTCCTTCCTGATTACGAAAAGAAATCAGCTTTTCTACCGCACAATAAATTGTTTTTTCCACTTCCTTCCATTCTGCCTCCTCTAGTTCCTGCATCTCACTTTTCATTACTTCCGGCATACGGAGCAGCGTGGAGAACCAATCCTGAGGAAGTTCAATCCCTAAGTTCTCTGAAATCTGCTTAATCTGAAGATAATAGCTATGCAAAATTGATTGATTGATCTGGGTTGCCGCATCTTTTCCTGTATTCTCCACATAAATTGAAAAATCTACTTTTCCTCTTTCCAGTTTTTGTGACAACAAAGAACGGATAGCCATTTCTTTTTCACGGTAGATTCCCGGAATACGAGCAGAAAGATCAAGCTGTTTGCTGTTCAGAGATTTCAATTCTACTGTGATCTTTTTGTTAGGAAGTTCGGTTACTGCTTTTCCGTAACCTGTCATTGATTGTATCATATATGTTATAAAATATTGTCAGCAAATGTACAAAATAAAATGTATTTTTATGATACGATTAAATATTCGTTATATTTGTCTGAAATAAATTATGGTAGACATTTTCCGAATGGGATTCTCATCCACTTATCCGGAAAATACGGAAGAATAATATGACGCAGAAAAAAAATCCGCCCTGGACATGGGTACCTTCTCTCTATTTTGCCGAAGGATTGCCGTATGTGGTAGTAATGACTGTTTCGGTTATTATGTATAAACGCCTGGGATTATCTAATACGGATATTGCCTTTTACACCAGCTGGCTTTATTTACCATGGGTTATCAAACCTTTCTGGAGTCCGTTCGTTGATCTTTTTAAGACAAAAAGATGGTGGATTATTTCTATGCAGCTTCTTATCGGGGCTGGTCTGGCAGGAGTAGCTTTTACCCTTCCTACTCCATATTATATTCAGGCGACACTGGCTTTTTTCTGGCTGATGGCTTTCAGTTCCGCAACGCATGATATTGCAGCCGATGGTTTTTATATGCTGGCACTGAATACTTCTCAGCAATCATTTTTTGTCGGGATAAGAAGTACTTTTTACCGGTTAGCTATGATTTCGGGACAGGGACTTCTTATTATTATGGCAGGAGCGTTAGAGTCCTTTACAGGAACCGAACCCCTCCGGTTTTATGTAGAAACATCGGAAACATCTTCAATAAATACGAACTCATCGGTTTCTACTAATCCATTATTTATTTCCGGCAATGATTCTGGGACCAAGGGAATGACTTTTTATGTGTCTCCTTCTACCCTTACACTTTCTGCTGAAAAGATATCCTATGATTCTTTCTACCGTATCGTAGATTTTGCAACAACAGAAAACAGAAAAAACGGCTTTATACCTTCCGAAGAGAAAAAAGAGACAAAAACAAATGCTTTTGATGCATGGTGGACCCGGTACATTTCCTCTCCTCTCAGGAAGTTTGTTTCCGGTCATTTCGGGCAACGAGAGAAAAAAGAAAACCAACCGGCTGAACTTACGGGAAATACCGGTCTTGTCTCCGTTCATTTATCTCAACCACCAAAAGAAACAGAAAGCATCGTATTAAACACTTCATTTCTGAAAGGAGATAAAAGCATTTCTATGGTGCATGGAGAAAGACTTGTTTTCAATGGAAAAAACTGGAACCAACCAGCTTATATAGTCATCCAACTGGATCCGAAACTGAATTATCAAACGACTGCTGAGTTTAAAGGAACATCCGGAAATTTACCTTTTGCCTGGAGTATTACGTTCTTTGTTCTGGCCGGTATTTTTTTATTATTATTTATTTATCATCGTTTTATATTACCTTATCCTGCCTCCGATCAGAAGCATATCCTCACTTCATACCCGCAGTTCAAACAGGAATTCAAAGAAACATTTACCAGTTTCTTCAGAAAAAACGGAATCGGATTAGCGCTGGCTTTTATGTTGCTTTACAGGCTAGCCGAAGCCATGCTGGTAAAAATAGCATCTCCATTCCTTCTTGACCCGCATGAAGCCGGAGGCCTTGGTTTAACAACCGGACAGGTTGGAATTACCTATGGTACAATCGGATTACTTGCTCTTACATTAGGAGGAATTACCGGAGGGATTGCCGCTTCCCGCCAGGGATTAAAATACTGGATATGGCCCATGGCACTGGCAATTACACTTCCTAACGCTGCTTATCTTTTTATGGCCTGGTTCTTACCGGAAAACATATTACTTATTTATCTGGCGGTGGCAATCGAACAATTCGGATATGGATTCGGATTTACTGCTTATACTCTTTATCTGATATACTTTTCAGAAGGAAAACATAAAACAGCTCATTATGCTATTTGTACGGGTTTTATGGCATTAGGAATGATGCTACCCGGCATGATTGCAGGATGGTTGCAGGAATTACTGGGATATACACGCTTTTTCGTATGTATTATGATTGCTACCATCCCGACATTGCTGCTGATCCCATTTTTAAAAATAAATAAGGAATTCGGTAAAAAATAAAAGATTAAAGATCCGTTAAACAAAATAATATTGATCTTTTGGTCACTTTTATTTGTTAATAGAAATAATATATTAATAACATAAAATCAGAAAGCACATGAATCCGTCAAATAAAAAACCTATTATAAAATATTGGATTATATTTTTTATTCTTCTAATTTCTATCACCGCTTGTTCAACAACCCGGAAATCATCTTTATATAATACGGATAAAGAGGACGTTCCTGTAAAGCCTTCTCATCCTATTACTTTATATGCGGATGAAATTGAGAATATAATTCTCCTTTGGGGCAATCAGGAAGATAAGAATAAGGAAATAACAGGAAGTGACTTTTATTTATTTTCCGAGTTGTTATCTTCTGCTGTTTATAATGCATATTGGAACGAAAGCGGTATTATGTTTAAAATGGTTGCTCCTGATTATACGGTGTCTGTTTCTTATAAAAACAAATCCCCGGAAGAGAATGATCTTGCCATGATATGGAAGGAAGCTAATAGACTAAAATTCCGGAATATATGGTATAATCTTCCGGAAGAACAAGGTAAAAAATTGTACCGTTTGCTGGATAAGTATTGAAACCAGCCTTTATAGATATTTTGAACATCTGATATCTGTCGGCAGAAAGAATCTTTCTTTATCTTTCTTACATGGAAAATCTTATTCCGAATATTTCTCATCGGGGAATTTATTTTTCACGTTTTTTCTATTTCCAAAGGGTGATTATTTTGTTTTTTTAAGAATAAAACAAAAAACTATTTCTACTCCGTAGTGTTTTTGCTGTATAAACAAGAACTATTCATACAAATTTCAGCAAATTACCATGGCATTTATTTACGACACGTTAAAAAACCTGGTGAACCAGGATATGATTTCCGGAATCGCTGATTCTATTCAGGAAAAAGAATCGAAAGTCTCTTCCGCTGCAACAGCTGTCATTCCGGGACTATTGGGTCTTTTGACAAAAACCGGAGTCACACCTCCGGTACATAATGCACTTATGGAAGCAGGAAAAAACAATATTTCGGAAGATATTAACCGTATCTTTTCAGGAAATGCATCTGTAGAACAACAACGGATAGGGGACCGTTTTCTACAGGCACTCATGGGAGATAAGGTGACTGACTTCACTTCTGCTATTTCTACGGAAGCGGATATATCTTTTGCCAATGCCAGAAAAATAATATTTATGCTGGCTCCTGTAGTAGCAGGTTTTCTAGGAAAAAGGATGGTAGATGAAAATAAAACGACAGCAGAACTTATTGATGAAATTAATAATGAAAAGGGTTGCTTTATAGGTTTTATTCCTTCTACTATTAACAATATATTCAATATTTCAAACCGTCCTAAAGTAAAATCATACATTCCGGAAGTGGAAAAGGAAATGGCAACACCTACTAAACATAACTGGGTTCCGTGGTTAATAATAGGACTTTTACTAGTTGGAATAATCTTCTGGTGGAGATCCTGCCATAAGGAAGAAAAAGAAAAAGAATTTATAAATCCGTATGTAACAACAGATACGATTCCTCCTTTTCATGAAGAAGAATACCTGCCGGATACAAAAGCTACAACAGAATTACATTTATCGGACAATGTTACTTTACATGCTTATCCATACGGAATAGAATATCAAATGATTTCTTTTCTGGAATCTGATTTTTATAAAGAAGCGACGGAAGAAGATTTGAAAAACAACTGGTTTACTTTTGATAATGTAGAATTTGTACATGGTAGTGGAACTGAACTAATGCCAGGTTCCGAGCTCCAAATTGATAATATTATTCAAATTCTGAAACACTTTCCGGGTACACATATAAAAATCGGTGGATATACGGACAGGACAGGAAACGATGAAGAAAATAAAAAGCTTTCCCTTGACAGAGCCAGTACGATCAAAAACCTTCTGGTAAAGGGAGGAATTCCTGCTAATACCATCAGCATCGAAGGATATGGCGAAGAATTTGCTGTATATGATACGGATGCTCCGGATGAGGAAAGAGCAAAAGACAGAATTATTGCTTTGCGTTTTATGAAATAGATGAATTATTACGGTATTTTATTTCATTTGAGTTATCTTTAGTTGTAATGGCTGGATATCTATTGACAAAATAGAATTCAGCCATTTTTCCGTATTCTTCATAAATGTATATCCATTCCATTTCTACCGATTATTTTTTCATATCCTTTTATTTGTGGTCACCAACCGGCAAAATACATTTGTAGGTATAAAAAGGAATTCATTCCAAATCAAAAATAAAGGGGCCATCCTTTTCAGAACAGCCCCTTCTCAATAAAATATGTAACCTAATTTAAATTTACTTTTTTCTTATTTTCTGATAATCTTTCCGACTTCTTTCCCATAATCTGTTTGAAGGGAATAAAAATAAATTCCTGCAACAAGAGAAGATGCATTCCATTGAATACTATAATTGCCTGCATCATATTTTCCGTTTTCCAGCATATGGATTAATTTTCCATTTACATCATATAAATTGATAGTTACCTGAGAATTTTTTGCAAGGGTATAATAAATTGTTGCCACATCTTCTACCGGATTCGGAGTACAGAAAGACCGAGCTGTTTTAGTTTCAGAAGGTAAAGATAAAGAAGATACCAAATCCTCATCCGGAGCATCTTTTGGCATCCAATCAGCAGTAAAACTTGGGTCCGTATCTTTCTTGAAAATATTTTCCACCGTATATGCTGCAGCTTCCGCTTCTGAAATTACGGTCCCTTCATTTGTACGCTGAGCCAACCGTTCAGGTGTAGCTCCCTCTCCGGTACAACCATATTCTACAAATACAGGATTTAATCCGCCATTCATGGTAGTCCATCCCTTTTCATTTAGGGTTGCCGGTGTGGCGCAACGGATAAAAGCGGCTTTAGGCTGGCTTTGCCATGGGCGTCCATAATGGAAATAATCAAAATTCTTTCCATCGAAATCAATGTAATCCGTAGACGGAGAAGTCAGGTTACAGTCCAGGAAGACCATACCGAACTTAGTGGAAGCCTGAGTAGCAGGAGCAGTAATCACACTACCGTTCCGGTTAACATAGGTAGTACACTGGTCGAATACAACAGTTTGACGCCCGAAGATAAAGTCTACATTTCCTTCGATATAACAATTCTTGAAATAAGCACGTCCTACACTATTTCCAAGATAAGTATCCTGATATCCTACAATACGACAATTATAAAAACTTTGCCGGTCTCCTTGTGTCTTAAGAGCAACGGCCTGTGTATCATTCATCCCACTCTGCTTCACTTCTTCACTATTTACAAAAGTATTGGCAATAGTCAGATTAACTGCCATAAAATCATCTGCTATAATAGCCATGGTCTGGCTGTTACTTGTTCCCCAGGTGGTACCATCCCCTTTATCCTGTCCTGCATACGTATCATGAGTAATAATAGTTGTTTCCGCATTTTCACCGATCAGGTATACATTTACCTTTCCGCTTTCCAAGGTAGGACGTTCATAATATTCACCTGCTTTTACACGGATAATCCATCTTCCCGTATAGCTTACAGGTACATCCGCAAATGCATCCGAAATGCTGGTATAATCTCCGCTTCCGTTTATATCTACAATTTTGGTTACATCCGGTTGTGTAGCCAATGTAGTAACCGCTAATTCCGTACCGTAAGCCGTTCCGGTTGAATTTGTTGCATATGCACGGACATAATAAGTAGTTTCAGGCGTTAACCCGCTGATAGCAGCCTGAAAAGTACCCAGTCCACTACCGGCTACTTCTTTATTGTCATCGATGGTAGGATTGGAATTTACTCCCCATACCACACCACGCTCCGTTACATCCGTTCCGCCCCACGCAGTTACATTCCCGGAAACGGTCATTGATGTATTCAGTACATTGGAGCTGCCGGTAGTGGAAACAGTCGGTACTACTAAAGATGCTAAAGTAGTAAATGAAATCTGATCTCCATAAGCCGTTCCGGCTGTATTTGTCGCATAAGCGCGGGCATAGTAAACAGTACCGGCAGAAAGTCCGGATAAAGTAGATTCAAATATGCCTGCACCTGCTCCGTCAATGCTTTTTGCATCGTCAATAGTCGGATTCTGTGTAGTACTCCATACCATTCCTCTTGCTGTAATAGCAGCTCCTCCGTCATTCAGCACAGTACCTCCTGCCAATGCTGTAGTAGTTGAAATGTAAGACGCAGCAGAAACAGTACTTATTTCCGGCAGGTCCACTGTAGCTCCAAAAGTAGTTCCTGAAATTACAACATCCCGTATGTTCAGTAATTTCCATGTTCCTCCACCAGGAAGATAAGGATAAACACGTACATAAAAGACTTCATCGGAAGTAATTTCTTCATTAAGCGTAAAATCCCATTTTTCCAATTCATTGTGGGGAATAAGAGTACCCGCTTTCAATTCTGTTCTGGCAGAGAAATCAGCATTCTTAGAATAATAAACAGCCGCCTCCATCTTATCTGTGGAAAAAGCACTTAATCTCATTGAAACAGTAGTAATAGTAAAAGTTGCACCGGTCTTCGGAGAAACTTCATACTGTACATACATATCTTTCTCCGGCACATTACTATTTTCCCAGTTACAGGATGTTGAACTCGGAGGTCCGGCTGATCCGCCCGGCAGACTTTCTCCTTCGAAGGTTGCGACACTGGTAGTATAATCATATACCTGCATTCCACTGCCAAATGACATATCTTCAGCAAGCAAACCGCCACTGATTGTTGGTTTTACATCATTTTTGAAAGCCCATTTGACAGAAGCTTCTACAGCAGTGGCAATAGTTGTCCCCGAAAAAGTCACGTTTTTTACACAAATGTATTTTCCTGTTGTATTCTCATCCCTGTAATAAGGATAGATACGAAAATAAATCCGTTGCCCGGCTTCTATGGTTTCATCAATGGCAAGTGAGGCAATTTCTATTCCTCCTTCAGGATCAGTATCCCGTACCAAGCTTTCATCTTCTTTGTATGCGATTTTAGTCCGTCGGGCAAAGGAAGGATCTGTTGAATAATAAAAATTTGCCCGCATATGTGTTCCTCCCATACCATATACGCCAAAGGAAAGAAAATCAGCTGTAAATATGTTTCCTGCTTTAGCTGTTACGGAATATTCTATGTAAATATCGGGATCTTCTACCGTATTCCAGATAGTACTACCACCGGTTATTAACTGGTAAACAACAAATTCTTTTCCGGATTCGGCATTATATTTATTTACAGATATTCCGGATAGTTTTATTTCCGGTTCCTCTAATTGTCCGCTAAGGGTAGCAGCAGTTTGTGTCGACGAAGTGAGTGGCCACACGACCGAAGCAGGGTCTTGTGCTTTCATTTGCAACCCAATCACTAGAAAAAGTGAAAAGAAGGTGAATAGTTTTCTCATAAATTTTCCTTTTAATGAATGAATAAAATTAGATTTAATACAAAATGTTTTCCTTATCTTTAACCGGAAGAATATATTTAACTTCCCTGTTTTAGCCTGTTTCTTTATAAATAATTGTCTGTTGCAATGATAAAGTATATTTTAATTTTTTATGTGGATAAATTATCGTTAAGGGGAGACTTTTTGTTACAAGAAAAAATATTCTACCTTCATTTTTTATCTCCTTCTTAACGGCTAAAAAAGGGAAGTTAAAAAAATCAATATGACAAAAGTCTACCTACCTTTTGATTCTAAAGAGATTGCTATTTGTCCTTTTATTTATTTTTTTGCACGCTCCTTCTTTTTTTGTGCAAAAAAATAATAAAAACCTGTGGGGGAATTGTTTTATTATTATATTTGCACCCGAAATTGCAATCTCGACATTACAAAATGAACTCTAAAATAGAACATCCGGGTGTCATTCAAGCCATATATCCTGACATGATAGTGGTAAAGATAGAACAGGTATCTGCCTGTGCGGGTTGTCATGCACAAAATGCATGTTCCGTAGCCGATAAAACCGATAAGCTTATTGAAGTTCCTGCATCGGGAAAAGATTTTTCTGTCAATGATACCGTGTGCGTTACCGGAGAAAGCTCGATGGGCCTTCTGGCTGTATGGTATGCATTCGGATTACCTCTAATCCTATTATTTTCCATTCTGTTTTTCACTAAAAACCGTATAAACGAAACTTACCAGATATTGTTATTATTAGGTATAATGGTAGTTTATTACCTGATCCTGTATCTATTTAGAGAAAAAATGAAAAACCGGTTTGTTTTCCATTTAAAAAAGACAACAGAAAAAACGAATAATTTACCTGAAGAGATATGAATCTGATTCTATTGGCTGTGATATCCTTAAGTGCTATCGGTGCGATAGCTGCTCTTATTTTATACTTTGCTTCCCGGAAGTTTAAAGTATATGAAGACCCGAACATCGCCCTGGTGGAAGGAATCTTGCCGGCTGCGAACTGCGGCGGGTGTGGTTTTCCGGGCTGTAAGGGATTTGCAGAAGCATGTGTAAATGCCAATTTCCTGGATGGCATTTCCTGTCCTGTCGGAGGTGCGGAAGTAATGACTAAAATTGCGTCTGTCCTTGGAAGAACGGTAGAAGTTACAACTCCTATGATTGCGGTAGTTCGGTGCAATGGTTCCTGTGAAAACCGGCCAAGAACAAATATCTACGATGGTGCAACCTCCTGTGCGGTAGCTTCGGCTTTATATGGAGGTGATACCGGGTGTTCATACGGATGTTTCGGTTTCGGAGATTGTGTAGCTTCCTGTCTTTTTAATGCCATCCGGATTAATCCTGAAACGATGTTACCTGAAGTATCGGAAGATGCCTGTACGGCTTGTGGTGCATGTGTAAAAGCCTGTCCAAGAAATATAATAGAATTAAGGAAAAAAGGTCCGAAATCGAGACGGGTATATGTTTCCTGTATTAATAAGGATAAAGGTGCGGTAGCAAGAAAAGCCTGTAAAGTAGCTTGTATTGCCTGCCGGAAATGTGAAAAAATTTGTCCGTTCGAAGCCATTACGGTTGAAAATAACCTGGCATATATTGACTACAATAAATGCAAATTATGCAGGAAATGTGTTCCGGAATGTCCTACAAATGCTATCCATGAACTAAATTTTCCGCCCAGAAAGGAAAAAATAGAAGTCACAGAAGGAAATGTGGCTTCCTGAAACCCACCTTCATCAAATGAGAACGATTTATAACAAACATAACGTTTTGAAAAGCACAATACATATATGTTGAGAACATTCAGAATCGGTGGTATCCATCCTCCGGAAAACAAACTCTCCGCAGGAAAAAAGATTAAAGCCCTTCCTTTACCGGAACAGGTAATTATCCCGGTAGGACAGCATATAGGCGCACCTGCTAAAGTAATTGTAGCAAAAGGAGATACCGTAAAAACCGGAACACTTATTGCAGAAGCAAACGGATTTATTTCAGCAAATATCCATTCCTCTGTTTCCGGTACGGTCATAAAAATAGATGATATAACTGATGCCAGCGGATATAAACGGCCAGCTATATTTATCAAAGTAGAAGGAGATGAATGGGAAGAAGGAATAGATACTTCCGACGTTTTAATAGAAAATACAGATGCTTCTTCTGAAGATATAATTCAGCAAATTAAAAATGCCGGAATAGTAGGGCTGGGGGGAGCAACATTTCCGACACAAGTAAAGCTCTCTCCTCCTCCGGGAAAAACAGCAGAAATATTAATTATCAACGGAGTAGAATGTGAACCTTATCTGACTTCCGACCATGCCCTTATGTTGGAAAAAGGAAAGGAAATTATGATTGGAATCCGGTTATTACAAAAGGCGCTGAATGTAAAACGGGCTGTTATCGGAATTGAAAACAACAAGGAAGATGCCATTACTCATTTGACTGAACTGGCTATTCATTATCCGGGAATAGAAGTTTGTTCCTTAAAGGTACAATACCCACAAGGAGGCGAGAAACAATTAGTAGATGCTATCCTGAAAAAGCAGATCCCAAGCGGAGCCCTTCCTATTGAAGTTGGCGCTGTAGTACAGAATATAGGTACGGTATTCGCAGTATATGAAGCCGTACAGAAAAATAAACCGCTGATCGAACGTGTGGTAACAGTAACCGGAAAAGGAGTCAAAGACCCGGCAAATTACCTTGTCCGTATCGGTACTTCCATGAATATATTGATCGAAGCTTCCGGAGGTCTTCCGGAAAATACGGCAAAAATTGTAGGTGGAGGACCGATGATGGGGAAAGCATTAGTTAGTCCGGATATCCCGGTTACAAAAGGTTCTTCTGGTATATTGATTCTTCCTAAAAAAGAAACGGAAAGGAGACCGGTATATAACTGTATCCGTTGTGGAAAATGTGTCTCCATCTGCCCGATGGCATTGGAACCCTATTTGTTGATGACGCTTTCCGAACTATGTTTGTTGGAAAAAGCAGAAGAAAACGCGATCATGGATTGTATTGAATGTGGTTCCTGTACATATACCTGTCCGGCAAACAGGCCCTTACTGGATTATATCCGGCTGGGAAAAGGAAAAACAGGAGCAATAATACGTTCCCGGAAATAAAATAGTAATATTTATTAGCATAGAATTAAGATATTTATGAACAATAAACTGCTTGTTTCACCTTCTCCCCACATTCACGGAGGTGATTCCATTTCCAAAAAGATGTACGGTGTCCTGATCGCCCTGATACCGGCCTTCCTTGTTTCTCTGTATTATTTTGGAATAGGAGCGCTGCTCATTACACTGGCTTCCGTCGGCTTCTGTGTGATATTCGAATACCTGATCCAGAAATACCTGATGAAAGGAAAACCTACCATCTGGGATGGTTCTGCGATTATTACAGGAGTACTGCTTGCTTTTAATCTCCCTTCTAATCTTCCAGTATGGATTGTGGCCATCGGAGCCCTTGTGTCCATCGGTGTCGGGAAAATGACTTTCGGAGGTTTAGGAAACAATATATTCAATCCGGCTTTAGTAGGAAGGGTTTTCCTGTTGATATCCTTTCCCGCACAGATGACCGTCTGGCCAAAGCCAATTACAACACGTTGGACTTTTTTTCCTGCTGTTCCGGCAGACCAGATAGATGCACTTACCGGAGCAACCCCCCTTTCCATGATTAAAAACCATTTCGGAAAAGTGCCTGATTATATGGATATGCTTCTTGGAAATATGGGAGGAAGTTTCGGAGAAGTAGGTGCCATTGCACTCATCTTGGGATTCATATACTTATTATACAAAAAAATTATTGTCTGGCATATTCCGGTAGTTACGGTATTGACAGTTGTTATATTTACGGGCATCATGCATCTGGTAAATCCGGATACATATGCCGCTCCATTAGTTCATGTTCTTTCCGGAGGATTGTTATTGGGAGCAATTTTCATGGCAACTGATTATGTGACTTCTCCGATGACAAAAAAAGGAATGGTGGTTTACGCAACAGGTATCGGGGTGATTACTTCGGTTATTCGTCTTTTCGGAGCCTATCCGGAAGGCGTATCTTTTGCCATTCTTATAATGAATGCTTTGACCCCACTTATAAACACATATTTCAAACCTAAAAGATTCGGGAGGTGAAAAATGGATAAATTAAGTTCTTCATTAAAAAATATGTTTTTATCGCTAACCCTTATTTGTATTATTGCAAGTGGTGTTCTGGGAGCAATGAATAACGCAACGAAAGACGCCATTGCTGCTTCGCAGAAAGCCAAACTGGAAAATGCCATCAAAGAAGTAATTCCGGGATTTGATAATGACCCGGGCACTGAGGCGTATGAAAAAGATATAAACGGTACTATATTCAGGATTTATCCGGCAAAGAAAAATGGTCAGGCTATAGGAGCTGCAGTGGAAGCAGTCAGCATGAATGGGTTCAGTGGTGAAATCCGGATTATCGTAGGATTGGATGAAAAAGGGAAAATCCTTAATTATGCTGTCTTGCAGCATGCGGAAACCCCGGGACTAGGTTCTAAAATGGATCCCTGGTTCAAAACCGATAAAAACAATCAGAATATTATTGGAAAAGATCTATCCAAAGGCAATCTGAAAGTAACTAAAGACGGAGGAGAAGTAGATGCCATTACAGCTTCGACCATTACTTCCAGGGCTTTTCTGGAAGCAGTCAATAATGCTTATGCCGCTTTTTTAGGAAATACGGATGGTATTTCTTCAGCAACTAACCAAACTGACGGAAATTCTGCAGCTACCGAACAAACTGACGGATATTCAGGAGCTACGCAACATTAAAAACAGAAAACGATGAAAAATAATAATGTAAAAATCTTATTAAACGGAATTATTAGAGAAAATCCGATTTTTGTTCTGTTACTTGGAATGTGCCCTGCACTGGGTACAACGTCTTCCGCATTAAATGGACTGGCCATGGGACTGGCTACTACCTTTGTTCTGATTTGTTCAAATATGGTTGTTGCATCCCTGAAAAGATTTATACCGGATCAGGTACGTATTCCTGGCTTTATTGTTATCATCGCTACTTTTGTAACACTGGTACAAATGAGCATGGAAGCTTATCTTCCGGCGTTATACGACAGCCTGGGGTTATTTATTCCATTAATTGTGGTAAATTGCATTGTTCTTGGAAGAGCGGAGTCGTTTGCAACAAAAAATAGAATTACTCCTTCTCTTTTCGATGGGTTAGGTATCGGTTTCGGATTTACGCTGGGCTTAACTCTTCTCGGTGCTGTAAGGGAGCTCTTAGGTACCGGAAAGTTATTTGAGATTACCTTATTTCCCGAGGAATTCGGCTCCCTGATTTTTGTGTTGGCTCCGGGAGCTTTTATTGCCCTTGGCTACTTAATCGTTATCGTCAATAAGATAACAGAAAAAAAATCCTGATAATTAATAACTCAAAAATTGTACTCTAATGGAATATGCATTGATTTTTGTCGCTGCTGTTTTTGTTAACAATATTATTCTGGCTCAATTTCTTGGCATCTGTCCATTTCTGGGAGTATCCAAGAAGATAGAAACTGCTGTTGGAATGTCTGTGGCTGTAGCATTTGTGATGACAATTGCTACGCTTGTTACCTATCTTATCCAGCATTCTGTCCTGAATGCTTTCGGATTGCAATATTTACAAACTGTCACCTTTATTCTGGTAATTGCTTCATTGGTACAAATGGTGGAAATTGTTTTAAAGAAGGTTTCTCCGGGTTTGTATCAGGCATTAGGAGTCTTTCTTCCCCTCATTACAACAAACTGTGCTATTCTGGGAGTAGCCATTATTGTTATCCAGAAAAATTTTGTCATGGCGACTTCGCTCGTATATGCTGTTTCTACGGCTGTTGGATTCGGACTTGCATTAGTTATTTTTTCAGGCATCCGGGAACAACTAAGTCTGACAAAATTACCCCGGAGCATGCAGGGAACCCCTGTAGCTTTAGTAGTAGCCGGAATACTGGCCATGGCATTTATGGGATTTTCAGGAATCGTTTAAAAGCAGTAAAGGGACAGACAAGCCTACCCTACTTCTTCTTTTTATAAAATAAGATAAGCAGGAAAAAATAATTCTTCTATGACTATTCTTTTAAAAGTTCTCCTGGCATATCCGGAGAAAATGTATTTTATTTACAATTTCAACGTCATAGTACAATAAGGAATAGGCTGAAAATTCAGGTTCTCATATAATGGACGCCCCATATCCGTAGCATGTAATTCAAGTTGTGAAATACCTTCATTTTTTGCATGATGAATTATGGTTTCCATTACTTGAGTGGCATATCCCCGCTTTTGGAATTCGGGATAAGTAAATACATTCAGCACCGTACCGGACATGCCATTTGGAAATGAAAGAGAGGGTGGTAAATGATTTATTACCAGAAAAGCAACTGCAGCTACCTGATCTTTCACTTTCAGGTAACAAGCCTTGAAAGTACCTTTTTGTAAACTAATCTCATAATAATTCCGGAGTTCCTGAGAAAGAGTTTCTTTTTCTTCCGATGTCAATATCCTGAAACTCATTTCCAGAAAATCAATGCGTAGCCGTATAAGAAGATCAATATCGTCTGCTACAGCCCAACTTATTTTTTCCATATTTAAAAATAATAAAATAATTTCCGGAGATAATAAAAATTCTTCCGATAAATAAATAAGCAGGAGGTTAAAGATAATGCTTTTAATAAAAAAAATCTTTCCTTTGATTTATTTTTTTTCCTGTTTATCAGAAACAATAGCAAGAATAAAGAGAAAGAGCATTTCCGTATATTTTTTTTTCTTATTAATTATTAAAAAATATAGTAACCAATAATGATAGATTTTTAAAATAATTTGAAAGATCAGTTTTCTTATCTTTAGATATGCAACATATAGCTTTTCCTATCCATCAATTTGATGGATTATTACGCCAAATAAATAAATCTCTCTCCGTAAGGCAATAGAGTTAGTAACTCTCTCCTCCTGCCGGACATAACACATTCGGCATGGAATAAATCCTCTCTTATCTTGTATAAACAGTAGGAATAAAAAATATAACATTTATCATAATAGGAATTGTGCAAACATTGTCTCTTCACGGTTTTAGAATAAAAAGATTAAGAATTTTCCCGAATGATTAATTAGAGTCAGAATGCTTATCCGGTAATATCCTTATCGCTGACATTTTATTTTATCAATTTCGTTTTTTCACCCTAACATGTCACCGATAATCGGTGCATGGCCCTTGTCACTGCAATGTATAACAGGTTTCGATCCATTTCCGAAGAATAATTAACAGCATTTACCAATGGTACAATCACCTCATCAAATTCAAGACCTTTAGCCATGTGTGTAGAAGTAATGACAACCCCTTTCACAAAAGTGCTGCTTTGATGGGATAAGAAATAAATATCTTCGACATATTTTCCTAACTCTTCTGCTAGGCTCCCCGCCTGTGTTTCTGTTTTACAAATAATTCCCAACGACTTATAATCGGAATTTCTGAAACCGGCAATCAAATCAGCTATCCCAAGAATTTCCTGTAATTTAGTATCAAATATTAAAATCTCCGGCTGCTTTCCGTGTCTTGCTACAGCCTCCAGTTCTTCTCTTTTTATGACTCGTTGTGCAAATGCTGTAATTTCCCAGGTGGAACGATAACTTTTACATAGTTTCATTACTTCTCCTGTGACAAATGCCTTTTGAATCATATCAGCCGTGGAAGAACCATACGGATTTACTGATTGCCCGGCATCTCCTAATATGGTTTTACGACAATTATATAATTTCTGTATTATCTTATACTGAATAGGAGAATAATCCTGCATTTCATCGATAAGTAAATGCTTCACCCGTGAAGGCGAATCATTGCCTTCCATTGCTAAATGCAGGTAAGCCAAAGGAGCCAGATCCGCATATTCCAACATTCTGTTTTTACGTAGCTTAAACATTTCCGGTTTACATAGCCAGACAAAAAAGTCCTTGTAAAGCAATAGATCATTATTTCCGACAAACATCTCTTTGATTGCCTTTTTCAGGATATTACGCATGGCAGTAGTAGCCGTAACTCCATACCGGGTCTCCATTACTTCCAAAATATAATCCGTCATAGGCTCCATGCGCTTCCGCATCGGGTAACGGCTAAAACGCCCGAACTGCTCTTGAATAAATTCAGCAGGTACGGTAACATATTTCGTAAGTATCACATCTTCTGCTTTGAAATAGGTATTTTCCACATGCAGAATAAACCTGTCAAGCTGAGAAATAAAATCAAAAGAAGATTTATAGCGGATTCGTTCAATCAACTCAGCATCCAGCTTATCGGACAGTTCTGCCACCTGACTAAAAAAATCCTGATACCGGTATTTATTCTTTAATATTCCGGAAAGCATGTGCTCCGGGCTTATTTCCGGAATGCTTTCCTCTCCGAGTTCCGGCAGTACATTTGAAATATAATCCGAAAAAACACGGTTCGGTGAAACAATAAGGATATCTTTTGAAGTAAGCTTCCCCTTGAAAGCATAGAGTAAATAGGCAATACGATGTAATGCAATGGATGTTTTTCCGGAACCGGCAACTCCCTGAATAATGAGTACACCTGCATTTTCATTCCGGATAATACGGTTCTGTTCCTGTTGGATGGTTGCCACAATATTCCGCATTCTATTAGTCGCATTCGAACTCAGTTCTTTCTGTAATATTTCATCATGTATGGTCAGCATACTCTCGATCATATATTCCATCCTGCCATTCCGGATACGGTACTGCCGTTTAAGAGAAATATCTCCTTTTATCTCACCGGCAGGAGAAAGATACGAAGCCTCTCCTGTTTCATGTTCATAAAACATTCCTGAAATAGGCGCCCTCCAATCATAAATCAGATTTACCTTATTCAACAGGTCATAAAAAGTATGAACTCCAATATAAACAGGTATCACTTCATCGCCGGAATCCTTTTCTTTAAAATCTATCCGTCCGAAATAAGGAATATCCAATAATTTTTCCAATCGCCGGCGCTTATCGATTACATTATCTCCAAGCATTACGTGATTCAGGATACTTTCCCGCATGGAACGAATCTCATGTGGGTCTATGTCTTTATTTGTCCATATATATTCTTTGTATTCCTGTAAAGTAGTTACATGTTCTTTCACGGATACATCCACGTTTTTTATTGTATCTTTTATAATATCTATTACCTGTTGTAAATACTCTCTTTCCTGATCTTCTGTTTCATTAAATACCATATAACTATCCTTATTAAAAACGATCGTAAAGGTATACCCTCAAATCCGGTTAATAAATAGCTATTTATAGCCATAATATCCGCTTGATTTTATATTTTTGTATATTAAAACCAGTAAATGGACATTCTTGATATCTCTGCATATAATCAACAGAAGGCCTGGGAAATAATAGAAACTACCCGGATTATCTCCCAATGGGAAAGTATCGGTGCTACCGTACACATTGTAGGCTCCCTTAAAACAGGATTAATGATGAAAAACAGAGATATCGATATGCATATTTATACAGATAAGATTTCTATTGCGGAGAGTTTTAAAGTAATGTACCGACTTACCGAAGCCTTATCTTTAAAAGAAATCCAATATAAAAACCTTATTGAAACAGAAGAAGAATACATTGAATGGCATGCGTTGTATGAAGATAAAGAAAACAACATTTGGAAGTTCGACATGATTCACATCCATAAAGGATCGAAATATGACGGTGTAGTAGAGAAAGTAACAGATGCCATCACACAGAAATTAACTCCGAAAATCCGGGAAACTATCCTTCGGATAAAGGCTGAGATACCGGAAGAAGTCAGTATTGCCGGTATAGAAATATACCATGCTGTATTTACAGGAGGAGTCCGGAATTACAAAGAACTTGAATACTGGCGTCATACGAATCCTCTGATAAATAGTTTAGACTGGACACCTTAATACTTTAAAAATTCACTCTAGTATTTCGGATTGAGTAGCTACATTTATAGCTTCAATCGCATTATCCACATGTAGTTTATGGAGAATGTTTTTGCGGTGATTATTGATTGTATAAATACTAAGGTTCAGTTTATCTGCAATTTCTTTACTTAAGAATCCCTGCCGGATTAAGGACAGTACATCTCTTTCTCTTTTAGTTAGTTCTCCTTTCATCAGATCACTCTTTGGCCCAACAGATAAATCGGAAACAATAATTTCTCCGGTCTTCTTGTTAATAACCGTACGTCCGACATTTTCTTTATAAGACTGGTCCGGTGCAACATCTATCATGCCCATCACAATCCATGCTTTACCGTTTCTATCTGTCTCAATCACCTGATGACGGCTGATTACATTCATATACACATGTTGCACATTCTTCATACGAAACCGGAATATCTGACTGTAATCATTTCTGGATTCCGCGGGCAGGGAATAAATAAACTCGCCATGTTCAATCTGAAATTCCATCAATTGCAGCCTGTCATCCGGATGAATTCTTTCTTCTAATAAATCACCATGCCTACGGATGGTTTCTATCCATGCCGGATTATATCCGAATAGAGAAACAAAATTATCCGAAGCAAAATCATATCTTTCTTTAAATACATCTACGGTAAACAAGCAGCTATGACTTACACGAGCTATTTCCTGTATCGTCTTTCTTTTTTCATTCCAGAAAATATAATCCACATCAGTATCAGTTATTTGTTGCTTCGACCAGAGTTCCCTGGGTGTTATTTTTTTACCATCCATTCTACAAATATAAGAATAAAGGAAATAAAAAGAGTGTTATTTCTACTGTCTCGTCTATTCTTTACTACTTTGTACTAATTCAGGGAAGAGTTTACTTAATCGGGATAGAAAGTTTTTTGTTTATTGCCTTTATATTAAAATAAGAATCTTATAGTTGTATATAGTTTTAATAAATCGTGTTTTCTCTGTAACGGACATGTTTCATTTTATTATTGGAATATGTCCATCGTTTAAACAGAAACTTATTTCTCCATTTACAGCCAGGAAATAAAAAAGAAAATCCGGTAAAAAACCTCCCTTATCCTTCCCATTGATCTACATAATTTTTATTTCCTGACAACTAACATGTATATTTGTCCCCATAAATCGAATATTTAAAAACTCTTATGTTAAACGATATTTACGGAAAAGGATTATTAGCTTACCAAAACGGGAAGAAAAAAGCAGTCTTCAGGGTAGAAAGTGATATTGCCGAAACAGAAGAATGGCATATTTCCACCTTTTTCCGTGATTATAACCAGATGCCCGAAACAGAAAAAAAAGCTCTTTCTTTGGTAAAGGGAAACGTATTGGATATTGGTGCCGGTGCCGGAAGCCATGCGCTTTGGTTACAACAAAAAGGAATAGATGTTACTGCCATGGATATTTCCCTGGGAGCAGTAGAAGTAATGAAAAAACGGGGCATACGGAAGATCATCCATCAGGATTTCTTTAGTTATACAGGTCAACAATTCAATACGCTCCTCCTGCTTATGAATGGCATCGGAATAACCGGAAAACTGGAAAACCTTCCTACTTTCTTCGAACAGGCAAAAAATTTACTTGCTCCCGGAGGAAAAATAATACTCGATTCTTCTGATATTATTTATCTGTTCCTTGAAGAAGACGGCAGTGCAATGATAGACCTGAATGGACCATACTACGGAGAATTAGAATATACATTCGAATTTAATAATGAAAAAGGAATGCCTTTTCACTGGCTTTTTATAGACTTTGACACTCTTTCTCTCTATGCCGGGATGGCAGGATTTTCCTGTGAAAAGGTGTACGAAGATGAACATTATTTGTATCTGGCAGAACTAAAACTAAAATAAATATAAGGATAAATACTACTCTTGTACAATAATTATAACATAAAAAAACTACCCATTCTTCTTCCATAAAAAACAAAAGACCCGTTTCCTAAAATCAAACAAGTCTTCTATTTACAGGGATTTATTAAAAATAAATTTATTATTAATCCAATCCCTCCATCATTAACAATCCATTCTTCAATGCCTGAAGATACTTTTTCTTATCAAAAGAAAATAAAGAAGAAGTCTTAATACCAAACTTTTTACTTACTTCATCCAATTTAATAATGTACCCTGAGTTCATGACTTTACGCTGAAAATTACGTCGGTCCAGATTTTTCTTCAGGATAGTTTCGTAAATTATCCGTAGTTCAGTCATAGTAAATTTCTCAGGCAATAACTCAAACCCAATCGGTACATTATTCAACTGAATACGAATAACCGACAATGCCTTTTCTATAATTCGATTGTGGTCAGAATATAACTCAGGTATTTCTTCCAGACCAAACCAGGCAATTTCTTCATCCGCATTTGTTTTCAGTTGTACCTTTGAATAATTCACTAATGCATAATATCCAACACTTATAAAACGCTGCATCAGCCAATGACTTTTCCGCTCATTTTCATCCGTAAATCCATAGCGGATAAGCATCTCATTATTTTCTTCCAGACGAGTCCTGGAATTATCTCCGAAAGTATGGAACTGTTGAAGGTAAATATCCCGTAATCCCGTTCTGTCTTCCAGCACCCGTACAGCCGTATCATCAATATTTTCATTCTTAAAAATAAAACCACCCGGCAACATCCATTTCGTAAAACAGGAGAATTTATTCAAGAGAATTTTCAGATTTCCTTCATGGAAACCAAAAATTACACAATCTACTGATAAACCAGGATGAAAAGTGTCCCGGGAAATATTCAATGTATTTTTTACAAAATCTCTATCTGACATCCTTTTTGATTTTAATAAAGCACCGGTTAGGATAGTAATAGGTATAAATTATTTCATGTTTAAAATACCCATTTCTAAAACAGAAATACACAAACATCTATTAATCAAAACTATAAAAAAAACAAATCACAAGTCTTTAATGTATGTTTTTCAATATATATCTTGCATATTCAGACAACCATCACCATATTTGCGTAATAATAACACATGCATATATTTAATAAAGATATTAATATGTAAAATTACATCCATACATGTTTCCTCAACACATAGTTGTACAAAAATAACAAAAAACAGGAGATTAAATATAATTTTTATAAAACCTATCTCTTTCATAATCTTTTCCTAATCCGAAAATGTTTTTCTTTAAGCCAGGGAAAAATATAACTCAAGTTAATAATATACCTGGTAACCCATTCATTGAATTATGGAAAGCCAAAAACAAATAAAATGAAAAGTAGTTTATTTCTGACACTAATACTAACAATTCTAGTATCTTGTCATGCAAAAAAAGAAGAAAGCAATGATTTCATGCTGGTAAAAAACCCGGGAGGAGCAACCTTGGGATATTCACCGAACTCCGGCGTAAAAATCATTACAAAAGACGGATTAAAATTCAAAGACCTGAACAAAAACGGGGAATTAGATCCATACGAAGACTGGCGCTTACCTGTTGATGAAAGAGCTCGGGATTTAGCGAAGAAAATGAGCATCGAACAAATTGCCGGACTTATGCTTTATAGCGCTCACCAATCTATTCCTGCACAGGAAGAAGGATTCGGTTCGGGAACATATCATGGAAAACCGTTTTCTACCAGCGGAGCCAATGCCTGGGATTTAAGTGATACTCAAAAAAAATTTCTAAAAGAGGATAATCTCCGGCATGTGTTGATCACAAGTGTTCAAAGCCCTGAAATAGCGGCACGCTGGAATAATAGTATGCAGGCATGGGTAGAAAACATAGGGTTTGGAATTCCCGGCAATACAAGCAGTGACCCACGTCATTCCGGACAAATTTCCAATGCGGTCGCTGCAGAGTTCAACGCCGGAGCCGGGGGTACCATCTCAGTATGGCCCGACGGACTGGGAATGGCAGCCACATTTGATCCTTCCATCGTAAAACAATTCGGGGAAATAGCAGCAAAAGAATACCGCGCATTAGGCATTGGTACAGCTCTTTCTCCTCAAATTGACTTAGGAACAGAACCCCGTTGGTACCGTATTTATATGACTTTCGGAGAAAGTCCCGAATTATCTACCGATATGGGTCGCGCATACATTGATGGATTCCAGACTTCTACCGAAGAAGCTGAAATCGAAAACGGCTGGGGATACCACAGTGTAAATGCAATGGTTAAACACTGGCCAGGCGGTGGAGCGGAAGAAGGAGGACGTGATGCACACTGGGCGTTCGGGAAATTTGCCGTATATCCGGGAAATAACTTTGAAACCCACCTACTTCCTTTTACAGAAGGAGCATTCAAATTGGATGGAAAAACAAAGATGGCTTCCGCTGTTATGCCCTATTATACCATCAGTTATAATCAGGCAAAAGACGGGACCAATTATGCCAACGGATTCAGCAAATGGATCATTACCGACCTTCTCCGTAAAAAATACGGCTATGACGGCGTCGTATGTACAGACTGGATGATTACACATAATGAAGGAGCTTCTCCTGCAGACTTTGAAGGAAAACCATGGGGTGTAGAAGAACTTTCTGTTGCCGAACGCCACTATATCGCATTAATGGCAGGCGTGGACCAGTTCGGCGGAAATAACGAAATGGGGCCAATTCTCGAAGCTTACGAGATGGGCGTAAAAGAATACGGAGAAGAATTTATGCGTCACCGGTTCGAACAATCAGCAGTACGCCTTTTACGCAATATATTCCGGCTGGGCTTATTCGAAAATCCATACCTGGACCCGCAGGAAAGTGCTAATATAGTTGGAAATCCTGAGTTTATGCAGGCGGGATATGAGGCCCAGTTGAAATCCATTGTGATGCTGAAAAACAAATCCGGTGTAATGCCTGTACAGGAAAAGAAAACCGTGTACATCCCAAAAATTTATTTTCCATCTATCCGTGACTGGTGGGGAAATGAATCTGACGCATTTACCGATTATCCGGTTAATATGGATATGGTGAAAAAATATTATCACGTAACGGACGATCCTGATAAAGCGGACTTTGCTCTTGTTTTTGTATCAGGGCCCCATGTAAACGCGGATGATGGTGGTTATGACAAAACAGATCGGAAAAACGGAGGAAACGGATATGTTCCTATTTCCCTGCAATATCTTCCGTATACAGCAACAGAAGCCCGAACCCATAGTATCGCAGCAGGAGATCCGGTTATCGATCCGATCATCACAAACCGCAGCTATAAAGGCAAAACAACTACCGTAGCCAATACGAAAGACCTGAATGTTATTCTTGAAACCCGGGAATATATGAAAGATAAACCGGTGATTATAATAATCAATGCACAACGTCCGCTCGTATTCCATGAATTCGAAGATAAGGTGGACGGCATTATTATGCGTTTTGGTGCAGGTGAACAGGCTGTACTGGACATTATTTCAGGAAAAACAGAACCTTCCGGACTATTACCCTTGCAAATGCCGGCTAACATGACAACCGTAGAAACGCAGAAAGAAGATGTTCCATTCGATATGGAATGTCATGTCGATTCAGAAGGAAATACATACAATTTCGCATTCGGACTGAACTGGAAAGGAGTCATTAAAGATGAAAGAACTGCCCGATACGGAATAAAAAAATAAAAAGCAACTGCTATTTTAATAAAAAGGATGAAAAGCGCCCCCCTCTCCCCTCGAAGAAGATACTATGTAAATAATCAAATTTGTTTTGCTAAA
>JAJQEC010000131.1 GCA_021201815.1 Candidatus Azobacteroides sp.
AAATGATATCTCCATAAAAAATTAAGAATTACCAATAACAAAGGGAAGACGTATACTTCTATAAGCTATTTATTTTACTTTTTTTTATTATTTACTTATTTAAATTAAAAAGAATGAAACTGTTTAAAGGATTTTTATTTTTTGTCCTCTTATCTATTGCAGGCATGTTACCAGCACAGAAAAAACCATCTCAGTCCGATATCAATGCTTCCAAGCTTATTCAATTAACCAATACGGTTATAGATCTTTCAGATGCCTATAACTCAAAATACACACAATATGAGAACAGACTTAAAAATGGTGAGAGCAAAAAGGAACAAATAGAAAAAAATTATGATCCTCGCTTTCCGGTTTCTTTAAACGGAACAAATACTTTTCCGATATCTATTTCCTATAATAATAAATATGAAGCAGCTCTTAAAGAAGTTCCAGCTTCTGTAAAAGAAAAAAGTAACGTAGAAGAAGCAGTAAAAAAGGCAAATGAGAATGTTTTAGAACTGGAAAAATGGAGTACGGTAATGAAACAATATTTCGAAGGGAAAGAATTCGAAAAAGATGAATTCAAAAGATACCCGGAAATAAAAGATAGTCTTTCCTATTATTTGGATGCCACAAAAGAAGCGTGGCGTACTGCAGCAAAAATAGCTTCAAGTGCCGGAGAAAAAGCAGAAATGCAATTATTAAAAGATGACCCGGCTGCACAATTCATATTTCCTATGAAAGCAGATCTGAATTCTCTGAAAAATCTTATTGACCACTTCTACGAAATCACTGATCAGGAAGAACCTCAATATAGTGTTCTGGCAGAAGAAATAAATAACATGCATACATCTATTGAAAAAAATAAAAATACAGAAGGGAAAAATGTCTCTGTCCTGAAAAGAGAAACTTATTATACCGGCTTTTATGAAAGAATGGAAAAATGTATGGAAGCAATAAATAAGTTTATAACCGAATGGGAAAAAGAAGATGTAACTCAATTCCAGTTGGAATCAAGCTTTAGAAATATCGGTAGCCAGTACAAACGGGTAATAGATTCTTACAATAACTTTGCAACCAATGCCATGAAATAATTTTTAAAGTAAAAGGTAAAAGCAATATTCATTTACCTTTTACTTTTAACTTTTAACATCCCTGTTCTACCCAGGTTAGTTTATCGATATTGTATCCCAATGCTTCTGCCTGAGAAAGAAAATCTTTTTGTACTTCATAAGGAATAGTTGTTTCACGAGATAATAACCAAAGATAATCCAGATTTTTACCAGCTACCATTGCATATTTATAGTCATCATCCAGAGCAATAACATTATAATCATCATAGAAAGGACCGAAGAAAGACACTTTCAATTTTCCTTTATGGGCATATTCAGCAAATTTTGCTTTTCCTGTTACTTGTTCTTCTTTTTCTTTTTTATAGTTATATCCCCTGTTAACTACTGTCACGGTACCATCCTGATTTAACGAATATTCAGCAGTAGTATTAATCAGGTTCTTTTCATGAATATAATCCATCCGGGCAATTTCATACCATTTACCCATATAACGACTCGCATCAAAAGGCTCTACTACTTTAAGATCTTTTGGTAATGCTTTCTTTTTTTTCTTTATTAAAAGGACAACTCCAGCAGCAAGTAAAGCTCCTCCCACTGCACTACAGATAAGAATATGTTTTTGTTTTTTATGCATACAACCCATATGCATCATATTCATCATATGTTTTCTATGTTTTTTCATCATATAATGCATCCTCATCTTCGCCATATCCTTTTTATACATCATCTTTAAATTATTCATAACCTTTATATTTAAATTATCAAATTATATTTTCTATAAAAAAAAATCACTAGTATACTAACATCTATATCCTATAAAAGTTTGAATATCTTTCTATTAAAGGATGTTTTATTTTATAAAAATACTTTATTTCTATTCGAACAGAATAAACATACAATTTATACTCCATAAAATATCCAGAAGAGTTTTTATTAAAACCATGAGGCATTTATTGGAAAGACAAGGTAGCGGAAAAATATTTTTTTTAAATACATAAAGGGAAATAAAAAATAGGAATTATTCTCTTTATGAAAATAACCCCTGCAAAAAAATGGAAAAGTATTTTATATAATATTGATTTCTCCTATTAAATAAAGAACACATTCCCCGCTGATTTTAACCCTTTCGCCTTCATAAGAACATTCCAGCCAACCTGTCCGTTTTGATAATTGAATTGCTTTTAATTGCCTTTTATTTAGTTGTTTTGACCAATAAGGTGCTAACGTCGTGTGTGTAGAACCAGTGACCGGGTCTTCGTCCACTCCAACTGCAGGAGCAAAAAAACGTGAAACAAAATCTACTCTTTTGCCACTTGCAGTACCTATTACACCCCGACCATTCAATCGAACTATAGCATTTAAATCAGGAGTTAGTTCTTTTATTTCCTTTTCATTACTAAATACCAGGATGTAATCTGTCTTTCCTTTTAATGCAAATTGAGGACGAATATTAAAACAGGAAAGTAATTCTTCGGTTAATACTGTTTCTTCGGGTTTATCAGACGGAAAATCCAGAGTAAGTAAATTCCCGTTCCTACTTACAGGCAGCTCTCCACTTTTCGGAGAATAAAACCGGATTACTTCTTCCTTATACCCTTCATATTTCCAGAGCACAAAAGCAGAAGCAAGGGTTGCATGTCCACAAAGATCAATTTCCATTTCAGGCGTAAACCAACGAAGAATATAACGGTCATCCTCTTTTACAAAAAAAGCGGTTTCCGATAAATTATTTTCATTTGCAATCCGTTGCATTACTTCATCCAGTAACCACTCCGTAAGTGGACAAACTGCTGCAGGATTTCCTTTAAAAACAGTATTTGTAAATGCATCCACCTGATATATCTTCTGTTTCATATCTTATCTTATTATTCAATATACAATACAAATTCACTTTTATGTTATTTCTCCACTCTTAGTTTTTAATTCTCAATTTTCTTTCTATTTTTTAAAATAGCACACACCCCTGCTGCATCCTTAAACACTGCCCTAAACTCCTCTCCGAAAATATTACTTGCTTCCATACCTCCGTTCAGGTATTCTATACGGGTAAGTTTTTCCGGTAAATAAGAATAGTTAACAGGTTTATATATTGCTGCTTCGTAAGAAGTGCCTCCCATCTCATATGTATTGATAGTCCAGGCATAAAGTACAATCAACTCTCGTTGCCCATCTCCATCCGTATCATAAAAAAATACAGATAAAATATGTGGAGTATACGGATCTTCAGGATACATATCAATATCAATCATTTTATAAGAAAGAGAATTATCCACAGGAACAAGTAACTTTCCATCCACATCGACTCCGGTATAACTATTATCTTCGGCAGGCACATCTATTTCCCAAAAAGCAAAAATCACTTTTGTATCTCCAGAATTCCAAGTCGTTTCTATTACCTCATGAACTACATTTTTACCTTCCGGCTTTATTCTTTCTATAAAGTCACTAGCACTTTCATTGTACATTCGTTGATAATACTGAGCAGATGCAGGAAGTAAAACCACAAGAAATAAAAAGAAAAACCATCCCTTTTTCATACATGCATTCTTTAAAAGTACGTAATCCGTTTTACTTATTCTTTCCGATACCAATAAAAAAGAATATAAAACAGATATTTATTTAATAAAACCCAAAAATAATTCTTTTAATTCTTAAAAATAAAATAAACAGCCAACACTAAGAAGCCGAAACCGATAATATGGTTTAGTCGGAATGTTTCATTTTTAAAAACCAATGTAGTAAACAAGGTAAATACAATCAATGTGATTACTTCCTGCATTACTTTTAACTGCCAGAGATTAAAAGGTCCTCCGTTTCCGGCAAAACCAATTCTGTTGGCCGGGACCTGAAAGCAATACTCAAACAATGCAATTCCCCAACTCAGAAGGATAACAGCCGGAAGTCCCCAGTTGCTTATCCATCCCATTTCCTTAAACTTCAAATGCCCGTACCAGGCAAATGTCATAAAAATATTAGAACATACCAGTAGTCCTATGGTAGATAATGTTTTCATAATGATATTTTTTGACCACAAAAATACCATTAAAAGTAAATGGCAAACTAAGAATAACAGGAGAAAGCTGAAAATATATGGAATTCTTACTTCATTATTTGTTTTGTAAAAGGAACATACTTAATTACTCTTACCCCTAGTTATTAGCTTTCAGCTTATCAAATGCCCGTTCCAGGTCTGCTTTTATATCTTCTACATTTTCTATTCCGATAGATAAACGTAATAGACCTGGTATTGCTCCGGATGATATTTTATCTTCAGGAGAAAGTTGTTCATGAGTAGTAGCAGCCGGATGAATAATAAGGGATTTGGCGTCTCCGACATTTGCCAAATGACTGAAAAGTTCCAGGCTATTAATAAATTTATCGGCCAGCTCTGTTTCTCCTTTCAATTTAAAAGACAATACACTACCGGTACCTTTTTTAAAGTATTTCTTTCCCAATTCATAATACGGACTACTTTTCAGGCCAGGATAATTTACATATTCCACTAGCGGGTGTTGCTCCAGCCAGCCGGCAATTACCTGTGCATTCTGAACATGGCGCTCAACCCGCAGAGACAATGATTCCAGCCCCTGAATCAACAGGAAAGAGTTGAAAGGACTAATGGTATTTCCCCAATCACGTAGCCCTTCTACCCGTGCACGCAGCGTAAAGGCTATGTTTCCGAACGGCCCGTCGGCTCCAAAAATATCCCAGAATATCAGCCCGTGATAACTGTCTGAAGGTACCGTAAACTCCGGGAACTTTCCATTTCCCCAGTTGAATTTTCCACTGTCAACAATCACACCGCCTAATGCCGTTCCATGTCCGCCAATCCATTTGGTTGCACTTTCCACCACGATGGTTGCTCCGTGTTCCAATGGCCGGAAGAGATATCCTCCGGCCCCAAAGGTATTATCCACAATTAATGGAATACCATATTTATTTGCCACCACTGCAATTCCTTCAAAATCGGGAATATTCAAATCCGGATTCCCAATAGTTTCCAGATATAGAGCTTTTGTCCTGTCATCAATTCTTTTTTCAAATTCTTCCGGGTTATCATTAGGCGTAAAGCGTACCTCTATCCCTAGACGCTTAAACTGGCTCTTGAATTGATTATACGTTCCTCCGTACAAATGAGAAGTCGTAACAAAATTATCTCCTGCCGAAAGAATATTATTCAATGCAATAAACTGGGCCGATTGTCCGGAAGAGGTAGCCAATGCAGAAAGTCCTCCTTCCAAGGCTGCAATCCGTTTTTCAAAAACATCGGTAGTGGGATTCATCAGACGGGTATAAATATTGCCGAATTTCTTCAGGCCGAACAGATCTGCACCATCCTTTGCATCTTCAAAGACATAAGAAGAGGTCTGGTAAATAGGTACAGCCCTTGAATGAGTGGTTGGGTCAACTTGTTGTCCTGCATGTACCTGCAATGTTTCAAACTTAAGCTTATTCATGATGTTTTTATTTTATAATTTTTTATATACGTTTATTGAGATAGTAAGTAAAAAGAGAAAAGTATTAGTATTTCTCCATAAGATATAACAAGAAACCTGGTATTGAGCCGAAAGAAAGAGAAATACCTCTTTTTAATACAGAATAAAATATTCAAACAAGAGAAGAAATCAGTGCTTACAGCAGCACATTCGTACAGAAAAAGAAGGAACAAAAAGAAAAGAAAAATCGGAATAATAAGAAAGAATATTCCTGAATATGGGGATTACCCAATAAGTAAACACTTCCCGAAAGAATCGCCTTACTGATTTCTGTTTTGTTAAAATTGTTTTCATAATAAATGCATATGTATTATTTAGCCATACAAACTCATTAATTGCATAACAAAGGTAAGAGAAGCTTAACTTTCATGAAATACCCTGTCCGAGGTATATTCCATATTACTGGATAGGCTGATTCTTTTCTCTTTATTTTTCCGGCTTACCATTAAACACTATTTTAGAAAAGAACCATAGTTTTTCCCCAGCATATAAAAAGTCCTGTTATTATTCCCGCAGCAGATTAAATAGGCCTGCATAATCCATTCCTTAAAATCCTGAATGGGTTTCGTCCTTAGGCATCCTGTCAGTTCGGAATATTCCGCACGGGTAATAAATTAGTTTCCACTAAGATATGGGGCTACCCGGGCTTTACGTTCCTCCGTAGAAAGAGAGGAGGACTTTTTAAATTGGATACAGGCAGATACGCTCAGAAAAGTTTCTCTTCTTAACCTATTCTTTAACCGGGAAACAGGATGAAAATGAACTGCATCCAAATATAACAAAGGGTATGCGGATTTCCTTTTTTGTTTTACCGACAAACCTTTCAGAGTAGGAAAGAATTTCCCGACTCCTTCCAATATATAATATAGCATAAAGTTGCAAAGGACTGCCAGGACAGTTTTCATATCCGACTCGGTCAATGAAATAGCAAAGATAATATCCTTTACAAACCTCAGTAAGAATCATATTTTTAAATATAATCCTCAGATGGAATACCTATTTTCCTTCATCTCCTACCGAATTGAAATTCTCTTTGAAATCATGCATTGTTGTTATACCATTTATTTTTTGAAAGTTTTGAAAATGTATATATTCCTGTCTCCGTAATGTCTATGCATATTTCCATTATGCTGTCTGTAGAAAGCAAGATTACCCATGCACGTAATTTAACATATTTACCCATCTGAGTAATTTTGTAAGACTAAGTAAGTATATTGAAAGAAATTGTAAGTTAACCGGTCCAAAAGTAAAAGTCCGCCAACTTACTGCTGTAAATTAGCCAGTTTACGCTTGTAAGTCAATTTCAGTTTGACTCCTCTGGGTATCGTGAAGATAAGAAGGATTGTTATCCTATAAGTATGGAAAGGGACAAAAAAATCGGATAGCATATAATTATTACATATACTTCCTGATTTCCGAAAAAAGTGACCTCTTTTTATTTTTTTCATTTTGTTTTTATTTTTCAATATTATTATATTTGTACGTATCCAATCGGACACTACTTTTTATTTTTTTAATGTTGTTGAATTACACGATTTAAATTTTAAAAGAAAGGTAGCGAAACAGATACTATGAAACAGATACTGAGTTATATACCTGACCGATTTATTTTGCCAATAGTCCTTCTTGCTGGTGCTGTTGCCGGGTTGGGGGGATATACGGTGTATATGTCACGAGCGCACTCCTTTCTTTCCGAGGAACCGGCTGCTTGTGTAAACTGCCACATTATGACTCCCTATTACCAGTCATGGAATCACAGCTCACATGCCCAATGGGAAACCTGTAATGATTGCCATGTACTTCAGGAGAATTTACTCACTAAGTATACACTCAAAACAAAAGATGGTATTTACCATACTATTGTATTAACGATAAGAGGAGAAGCTGGTAGTGTTAAATATTCTAATCGCCTAATTACGAGTCCGCTGAAGAATATTAATAATACCTGCCAAACTTGTCACAGAGACAGTGAGGAAAATCTGAGAAATTATGTTTACCAGTATCAGGATAAGGCATTAGAAATCCGGGATCGCGTAGAAAAAGAATTATCAAAAGCCCATATTATGGCAAAAACAGCCTGGGAAAAAGGTGCAACAGAAAGCCAGATGACCAAAACCATGAAGCTACTTCGCCAGGCACAATGGAGATGGGACTTTGCAGTAGCTTCCCACGGTGCATCTTTTCATGCTCCGGTAGAAACACAACGCATATTGGCTCATAGTCTTGACAAAACAATGCTGGCTCAACTGGAATTACAAAAAGTTCTTTTCTCTTATGGAATAACAGAAGTAGAATTTCCGGATCTTTCAACCAAAGACAATGCACAAGCTTATATTGGGCTGGATATGCAAAAGTTAAAAGAGAATAAAGAAGAATGGATTAAGACTGTAGTACCCGAATGGATCGAGGAAGCAAAGAAAAACGGACGTTTGACTGCAAACGCAGATATCTAATATAAAAAGCTCCAAAACGCGGAAGAACACAAATCTTTTTTGTATTCTTCCGCGTTTTTATGAGGAATAAATAATGAAAAAGAATAAAAAAAATATCTGGGAATTTCCCTGGGGATATACAGAAAGCTTCTCTGTTATGGGAGGTATTTTAATAACAGGATTTTTATTACAATTCTTTTCCGGGAACGTAGATATTGAGATGCTCCATGCATCTGCAAATCTGATAATCGGAATTATTATTTTCTTTATTCCGGTTGTTTTTACTATTTTCCGCAAAAAACCGATTTACCACTGGTTTTCTGGGATTCCGTTTTCTGTTACCGTGATCGCTACTTTATTGATTCTCTCCCTTATTATGGGCCTGATTCCCCAGCAAACAGGAAGCGCCGATTTATATTCGGATTTTTCTTTCCGGATGGGATTTACGCGGATATCCAGTTCATGGCCTTTTGTGCTGGTGTATCTTATTTGCCTGCTATCTCTTGAAACTATTATTATAAAAAGATTTCTGTCTTTCCGGATAAAAGATTATCCATTTTATCTTATTCATTTGGGGATCTGGCTTTTATTATTTACAGCAGGCCTGGGAGCTGCGGATATGAGAAGCTATGTAATGTATGTACGGGAAGGTGAAACAGAGTGGAGGGTATATAATGAAAAGGGTCAGGTTCTCGAATTACCGATTGCTATTGAACTGAATGACTTTGATATGGAATTATACCCTCCTAAGTTGGCAGCAATTGACAGAGAAACCGGGGATATACAACCGATAGGAAAACCGGATTTTTATCAAATTGACGAACAAAATCCGAAAGGAAATCTTGCCGGTTGGGAGATTGCTATTGAAAAATATATTCATCATGCTGTAAGAAACAGCGACAGCACCTACAGAGAAGTGCATATGCCAGGAGCCAGTCCTGCGGTTAAGATATCTGCACGAAACCAACAAAATAACATCGTAAAAACCGGGTGGGTATGTGCAGGAAACAGTGCTCAATTATATATGACACTTCCATTAAATGACCAGTATACAATAGTAATGACGCAACCCGAACCAAAGCGTTTCTTATCTGATGTGTTTGTATATACGAAAGAAGGAGAAAAAAAACATTCAATAATAGAAGTAAACAATCCGCTCCGGCTTGGATCCTGGACTATTTATCAATACGGATATGATGCCGAGGCTGGTCGATTATCTTCTTACAGCAGCTTTCAGCTCATATATGACCCCTGGCTGCCGGGAGTATACATAGGAATTATTCTTCTGGCAGCCGGCGCATTATGTATGTTATGGAGTGGAAATAAAAAAAGGAGAAATGAATATGAGATGGAGTGAATTTATATGGTTTGCTCTTCCGGCTATGGCCTGCTGGCTCACAGCCGGTATAGGCGTATATAAATGGAAGAAAGCAGTTGATCTTTTTATGATTGGCGGTATTTTAATATTTTCCGTATTTATCATTGGGTTCTGGGCATGTCTGGAAAGACCTCCTTTACGTACTGTCGGAGAAACCCGTTTATGGTATTCTTTCTTTCTGACAACAATCGGCTATATTACTTACAAAAAGTGGAAATACAACTGGTTATTGTCTTTCTCGGTATTGATTGCTTGCATATTTACCTGCATCAACCTATTTAAACCTGAGATCCATTCCAAAAACCTGATGCCGGCACTTCAAAGTTACTGGTTTGTTCCGCACGTTACTGTTTACATTCTTTCCTATGCCATGCTGGGCGCAGCTACAATTGCCTCTTTTATTCAATTAAGAAATCTACAAAAAGAAAAACCTGATAAAACATTATATTCCCTTATAGATAACTTAGTCTACATCGGATTCAGTTTCCTTATTCTGGGTATGCTAATGGGCGCTGTATGGGCCAAAGAAGCATGGGGGACTTATTGGTCCTGGGATCCGAAAGAAACATGGGCTTTTATCACATCTGCTGCTTACCTGATTTATATTCACATGCGCCTAAGAAATAATCATCAGGTAGTCACTTTATGGACACTCCCGGTTGCTTTTATTCTTCTTTTGATTACATGGATAGGCGTAAATTACCTTCCGGCAGCCCAGGGAAGTATTCATACTTATTCCAATTGAAAACCGGAAATTGAACCCGATCTCTATTTCAGGTACTCACGACTATACTCAGATTAAGGATACGGATATACAAAATTAGTAATCAGATACAATCCCTTATAAGTGTGATGCTGACTTTTCAGGGCATTCTGCCAGGGATATAAAGCATCCCGGTAAATAGTCTTCGGGATATATCTTCCTCCTGTCGGATATAAAGCCGGACCGAAATAACCATGATCATACATAAAAGAATAACGATATGTATCATAAATAAAGGCTGCCCGGTCAAGTGACGTTTCATATCGGTATTCCTTACCATAAAGAGTATAACGGAGATTCAGGTTTACAACAGGATATATATTTTGAAAATAATCCTCGTACGCTTCATTTAATAATTTTATTTTATAAGAGAATGGCATTTCTTTATTTTTCTCCCTCATAAGAGAATCCGGGCTGGTCCCGGAAGAAGGAAGTTGCTCCAGCAGATCAAGATTCCCGGGCAATAATCCTTCCATGGAAATGTGGTATGGAGAATCAGACTGTGCACAAGCAGTTACGACTAAAAGCCGGACAAGTACTAATCCTCCCAGATATAAAAAAAAGGTACGCATTCTCTTCTGATCTTTTTCGGACAAATTTATATATTTTATCTGAACAAGATAAAAACAGAAAGACGAAATACGCCACCTTCTGTGAAAGATTCTTAATTACATATCAAATAAAAAAGAAGACTAATCCTAATTATTGAACTTTATATTTTTATTTTTTTCTGTCTTTGTAGTTGAAGTAGAAAATTCAATTAACGACTTTCCGTCCCAATTATATTCCTCAAGGATAGGAAATCCCATAAAATCAAAAATAGTAGGCGGAATATGATACAAATATAATGTGTCCGTAGAAGAATTTCTATAGGAAGTAATGGCTTTATTATTAAGGATAATAAAAGCATTCTGCTCTGTAAAAGAATCTCCTCCATGCCCGGTCGATGTTCCTCCATGATCAGTTACCACAACAAAAAGCCAGTCTTCTTTTTTATATTCCGGCCTTTGCTTGACAGTGGCAAACAGCTCACTTATATATTCATCTATTTGTTTTAAGGCTTTCCGGTAATCGGAATGTTTGATGTCAAACCCGGTAGCATGTCCGGCTCCATCAATCTGGTCGAAATGAAGAAATATAATAGAGGCTACATCCGAACACTGAATTTCTTTCAGTGCTTCTTTATAAATATACTGATCTTTCATTACATAATCTTTATCTCCATTATCATTTCCATTTCGGGTAACAGTAGCAGCATCCCTCACTATTTTTTCATTTATTGTCTGCCAGGAAACAAAGGAGGCAGTACGGATATACGGATAACTATTCTTAAGATGTTGAAAAAAGGAGGGATAAGTTTTGAGATTTGTATTTTCCCATGGTTCATTATTAATATAATAACCATGCTTCTCTTTTCTTACACCGGTAAGTAAAGCGGACCAGCCATTTGAGCTATATGTAGGCACTTCTGTCAAAACGAGAGTATTTGTCCAGGAATTATCCATAAGTTCTTTTAGGAAAGGCGCATCAGTCTCATTGATAGCCTGCCAGATTAAGCCATCGATACCAATAAATAGGGTTTTCTTTGTTTCGGTTTCCGTACAGGAAGAGAACACAGTCAAAACAAAAAGTAGAAAATAAGTAAAACCATTTTTCATAATAAAGAAGTTTAATAAAAAATAATATGTAGTGAGTAAAAACAGGTGTGTGGTTGATCTGTTTATTATTTAAACTGCAGTAGATAATAGAAAAAAGATAGCTAAAAGAAGTAGCTAAACTTATACTTATACCTTATAAAATGCTTTCCTTTTACTCTTAAGAGAAGCTTTACAAAAATACAAATTATTTGTTAAACTCCATGTCAAAACTTTGCCATTCGGATAATATGGGTATAAAATATGGATAATATTGTTTTTTAATCCTTTTGTTAATTTTGATTCATCACTCCTTTCTTCTGCGCCTGTTTGAAAAATATATATTCCTGTAAATAAAAAATAATACCAATTTCGTTCCCCGGTGTACTAACTTCTATCCGATTATTCTGAAAGTCATATATAATTCCTATAAATAATAAAACCAACCATGAAAAAGAAATAATAAAAGATACTTTTCATATTTAAATTTTTTCCATAAGCTTCACATTGTTGGAAAAATTCCGTACAATAATAGCATTTTAATACAAGGGAATCTTCTAACTTACCATAGAGTTTTTCCATTTCCTTTAAACCGTTTTTTCCGAAACTTAGAATGAATTTCTGACTTTATTCTATTTTGTCACTTTGCATCCGTAAAAAATAATATTACATTTATGACCGCATTTTTAATCATAAACAATCCATTAAGTAAAAACTATGAGAAAAATAAAAATCTTTACTCTTTCCCTATTTTCATTTTTTTCTTTTTCCCATGCCCAGGATATTGAACCAACCGGAAAATCCCTTTTACCGATAGTAAGTTTAAATCAGGATATCCGGGTAAAGTTCGGAGGCTTTGTCCGTGCCGAGTATTATGCGGACTCCCGGGAAATAGTAGGAGCAATAGATGACCTTTTCGGATTTTTTCCGGAAAATAAACGACCGGGTGCCGACGGAAAAGATTTGAATAACGTTTTCAGGCATAACTTTTCTACGCAGACCACTCGTTTTTCCGCTTTATTTTCCGGTGTAAACTTTTTGAATGCCAGATCAAGTGCTTATTTTGAATTTGACTTCTCCGGTGGGAACTCAGTGAATGTACGTTTAAGACATGCCTGGGCAAAACTTACATGGAACAAAAGTGAGTTGTTACTCGGAAAAACATGGAATCCCATGGCGGATATTACTTTTCCGAATGTAGGAGGACTACATACAGGTGTTCCTTTCCGACCTTTCGGAAGAGGAGATCAAATTCGTTTCACTTATAATTTTACTCCCCGTTATCAGTTATTAGTTGCCGGATTATTTCAGACAGAACATAGAAGCGTAATGGACCCAAGTGCATTAACGGATATCCGTGCCAATCCCGCACCGGATTTTCATTTACAGTTTCGTTACCATTCTCCTACCCTTTTTGCAGGAATTGCTTCGGAATATAAAATTTAAAAACCGGCAACAGAAACAATCGGCACCGGAGGTACTTACAGGACAAATACCACAATTTCTTCTTTCGCTTTTTTAGGATTTGTAGATTATAAAAAGAATTTATTCAATGTAAAAGCCAGTACTTTGTACGGACAAAATTTAAGTGAACTTTTTCAGCAGGGAGGTTACGCTGCAAAAAGTTACAATGCAGAAACCGGTGCCAGAACTTATACCCCCTCTAACTCCATCTCCGGTTGGTTAAATTTTAGCTATGGAAATCAATGGGTAGGAGGTATGTTTATGGGTTATCAGAAAAACCTGGGCTTTAATGACAATATTTTAAATCCGGAAGAAGGAGGGATATTTTTCGGACGCTGGCAGGATATTGATCACATATACAGAATAGCTCCTTCCCTGAAGTATTCATTCGGTCAATGGCTTTTCCATGCAGAATTGGATTTTAATGTGGCTTCCTACGGTAGAATTGATTATATGGATAAAGGCAGAGTAAAAGAGGGAAAAGAAATATTCGGTGTTCGCGGATTGCTGGCCACCACTTTTTTCTTTTAATAGGAGCATAAACAATGGATATTATATAAAAAGAATCTCTTATAATATATGGATAAATCAGAAACATTTTCCTATTCTTTAAAAATTATATAAATAAAAACGTAATCTGTAACGAAGGCATTCTATTTCTATTTTTATCTTTTTATTCTATTAATAATAACCTGAAATCTATTATATATGGAGGAAAGAAATAGAAAATCAATTAACTTATTTTTTTTATCTACCAAAAAGAACGATGTTTAACTAAAAAAATAAAAAAACATCTTTATCTTTATGGAGTTATAATAGAGCAATATTAAACAAATTATACCGTTTCTTATCCGTAAAAGTAAAACTTCCTCATAAGATTTGCTTTTTACTATAAGAATAGAAGTCAGGATATTTATATTTTTCTATAAATACCAGTTCTATAAAGAAATAGTTAAAAAAAATATAATACTTAAAAACCAGTTTTATTTGTAGCATTTGTTTTTATTCAATTCCATACTGTTTTGTCAGCACATAGCAGAATATTAGTTTTATTTGTAATAAGTACCCTAACCTATGAATCTTGACCTACATGCTTTTCAAAGCATAACCTTAGAAGAAATGAAAGATATCCGCCTGATGAAACGAATCGATAAAAAATTCGTTCTTCCCCTTTCCCGGTTACCGGATATCCTTTACGAACTCCGACCTGAATACTATATACAGGAAATAGGAGAAAAACGTACATTCAATTATTCCACCTTATATTACGATACATGTGATTATGAAATGTACAAAACACATCAGAACGGAAAATTGAACCGACTAAAGGTAAGAACCCGTGAATATGTAGAATCTAATCTCTGTTTTCTGGAAATAAAAACAAAATCAAACAAAGGTATGACAAAAAAAATCAGGATAACCAACGAACGTCCTGATTGCATTTCATACAATGAATCGTCATTATTTCTATGTAGTAATACTCCTTATAATTGTGAAATACTGGAAGGCAAGCTATGGACATATTATAATAGAGTAACACTGGTAAATAAAACAAAAACCGAGCGATTGACAATCGATTACAATCTTTCTTTCCGGAATGAGCATACGCAAAAACATGTTCTATTGCCTCAAATGGCAATTATTGAAATAAAAAGAGAACAATCTTCTTATTCCCCGGTGACAAAAACGCTCCAACATATGAGAATAAGGCCAAAAGGACTAAGTAAATATTGCCTGGGTACTGCTCTTACAGAAAGTCATACTAAAATTAAAATTAATAAACTCAAATCCAAAATAAGAAAAATCCATAAAATAACTCCTTTTGAATATGAATAATCCATTTATTTTTTACAATCAGGAAGCATTTACAGCACTTATTGTCCGCTTTCTTTTTAATCTTATTATCACAGGTATTATTATCTGGTTCTTTTACTATAAAAAAACACAACGAAGAGATTATTTATTTACCTTTTTTATGGTAAGTAATACGATCTTCCTTATGATATTCTTATTAGACAGCATAAAGATCCAGGTCGGTTTTGCATTAGGACTTTTTGCCATCTTTGGTATTCTTCGTTATCGAACTGATACACTTCCGGTAAGAGAAATGACTTATTTGTTTGCTATTATCGGAATCTCTGTCATCAATGCATTAAGTAATCATAAAGTTACTATTATTGAACTTGTCACTACTAATTTTATTTTTATTATTTTATTCTGGATTCTGGAAATGACCCGTATCATCAGACATACAGCTTGTAAACTGATTATTTATGAAAAGATAGACCTCATCAAACCGGAAAAACAGGAGGAAATGCTTCTGGATCTACGAGCACGCACAGGCTTGAATATCGAACGTTTTGAAATAGGACAAGTCGACTTTCTGAAAGATACAGCCTATGTGAAAATTTATTATAACGGAAATGGAAAGATAAATACTGCTGATAATATAGAAAAAGCCAGTGAACACCTTACTGATTTTTAAATAAAGAAAAAAAGACAAAGAAGTATAGAACACACATAGAGTACCACATTTCGGATCTATGCTTTAATTTCCTATATAAATTAAATCATTATGAAAAATTTATATCTTCTGCTCATATTTTTGTTTATAGCTTTAGGCGAGATATATGCAGAATCGGATGATTTCGGTATCTGGACAAGCATCGAAGTCGACAAAAAGTTAAATAAAAAATGGAATCTGAACGGAGAATTCGAATTACGGACCCGGGATAATACTTCAGAAGTAGCCAGATGGGGAGCAAAAGTAGGGGCAGATTATTCCTTTATAAAAGGCCTGAAAGTCGGAGCTGCTTATCAGTTTTTATATTTTCATGATATTAAATACTGGGATTTTCAGCCTCGTCACAGGTTTATCGGCTATGTACAGGGAAGACAGAAAGTCGGTCGTTTTACATTCAGCCTGCGGGAACGATTTCAGGTAACTCACAAAGACGATAGTGACAGAATTAAAGCCAATGGTAAAAAGGATACCTATAAAATAAACCCGGAATGGTCATGGAGAAACAGAATAAAAGCTTCTTACGATATTCCAAAATGTAAACTCACGCCATCGTTTTCCTTTGAGTCTTTTTTTCAACTCAATAATCCGGATGGAAACGAATTCGACGGACTTCGTTATACATTATCATTGACCTACAAGCTGGATAAGAAACATTCTTTTGATCTTTCCGGTATTTATGATAAAGAGATAAATGTAAAAAATCCTGAGAACCGTTGTGTATTGGGTATAGGATATGCTTACAGTTTTTAATGGACCAAAACAATAAATTGAAAATATATGAAAATTAAAAAGTTTTATTTCTTACTGTTAATGGCATTTTCCATAGTTGCATTTTCCTGTAGCAACGACGATGATCCGGCTCCGGATCCAGGAGATACAACAAATCCGGACGACAATAGTGACGAAAATGAAGATTGGGAAACAAATACAAAAGATACTCTTTTTGTAAATGCAGTATTAATTACTTATTCTAATAATGCTGAAAAAGGCATTATTATAGACAATCCATTCGAAAATCAGGGAGTAAATATATCTGTAAACGGAGGAAAAGTAGTAGTTACTTCAACTATTGCCCATACAGAGATTAACTATGTACTATCCGGACATCAGTCCGACGGCTGCTTTAAAATATACAGCGATTATAAATATGGGCTGGGACTGAATGGAGTAAGTCTGATTAATTCGAACGAACCGGCTATAAATATACAATCTAAAGAGAAAGCCTCTGTTTATCTGGTAGGCGGAACAAGCAACCGACTTATAGACAATAATGTTTATGAAGAAAGTACAGAAGATATGAAAGGAACTTTCTTCAGTGAAGGACCTCTGACTTTTCAGGGAAGTGGTAAACTTACATTAAAAGGATACAACAGACATGCCATCTGCAGCGATGATGAAATTACGATTACCAGCGGAGACATTCTTATTGAAAGTTCTTATAAAGACGGCATCCATACAAATGATGGCTTTACCATGGAAGGAGGTACTCTCAATATCACAGCTTCCAGTGACGGGATTGAATGCGAAAGAGGAATTATACAAATCAATGGAGGAAAAATAAAAATCAATAGTGAAGATTATGGAATTTATTGTTCTTATAATGGTACGGATACCAATATAAATGCCTATATCAGGATAAATAACGGCGACATTGATATTCTCTCTTCCGGACAAAAATCTGCCGGGATAAGGAGCAGAGGTACTTTACTGGTAAATAACGGCGAAATAAACATTGAAACGACCGGTACTGCAGCTAAAGGAATAAATATAAGAAGAAGTATCGAAATTAATGGGGGAAATCTTAATCTGACGACTAAAGGAGATGCGATGTTTGATTCTGACGAACAGGATACTTCTTCCTCTTCCGGAATAAAATCCGATGAAAATCTAACCATTAATAATGGCAATATTACCATTACAAGTTCCGGTTCCGGAGGAAAAGGAATTAATATTGATGGCAATTTTATTCTTAATAACGGATCAGTAAGTCTTACAACCAGTGGTGATGAATTTGTTCACAATGCAAATTATAGTACTTCACCGAAAGCATTGAATGCAAAAAATAATGCGACTATAAAAGATGGCAACCTGATTATTAAAACCACCGGTACCAAAGGAAAAGGAATAGATTGCAAAAATGACTTTACCATCGAAGGAGGTCTAATTGAAATAGAAACCTTTGAAGATTGTATAAATGTCGGTTCTGACATGCATATAAAAGGAGGAAGTCTTTATTGTAACAGTGCTAATAACGACGGAATTGTCTCCGATGAAACATTAACAATCAGCAAGGGAATAGTAATTTCTTCCGGAAGCTCTACGAAGCGAGGAATTCGTTGTAAAAACAGCAATACATTTAAGATTACCGGAGGAACAGTAATCGGAACAGGTACCACTAATACGATACCATCAGGAAGTTCAAGTACTCAAAATATCCTGTATTATTCTGGGACCGGAACTAAAGATCAGTTGATACATATCGAATCAGCCAGCGGGAATCAGCCATTCACTTATAAAATGCCACAATCATATTCACCTTTAATCCTGCTATTCAGCAGTCCGGACCTAACTGTCGGCACCGGTTATACCATTTATACCGGAGGAAGTGTTTCAGGAGGAACTGATTTCCACGGATTATATACTCATAGCAATTATACAAAAGGTAATAATGTAGCTACTTTTTCAGTAAATTCCATTGTTACAACTGTAACATCAAACTAAAAATAGAATAATAAAGTATATTCTTGTTATTATATAATAAGTCAGAGAAAAGATTTCATGCTTCTCTGACTTTTTTATACACAGAACTTCCGATAAATTAGGAATATTGTAAGTTTAATTTATATATTACCGATTGTGCAGATTTTTCCTACGGTACTAGAGAAATAAATAAAAAGATAACACAAGAAAGAGGTCTGAATGTTTTAAATTTTCTTAGGAATAAAGATGCTATTAAGCCAGATAAGTTCCCGTATGAAAAAAATAGATATTTCTTTATAGGTAAAAGATAAAGAAAAAAATATGGCATTACATTTCTATATGGGTCACATTTTTAAAAGAATAAATAAGCTATTCATTTTATCCCTTTTTAAAATACAAAATACGTTCCGGCAGAATCTATTAAGAAATATATACATACAGAACAACTGAATTTAATCTATAAAAATATAAGAAACTGAATTTTCTTTTTACTATTCAGATCTTGGGAAGAAATTCTTCTACAGGAACCTCTTTATTAGTTATGTTTTCAACAATTTCACGTTGGGTATTCAGAAACTGCATTCGTTGGTACTGTCCGCTCTGAGAAATAAGAGTAGAATATCTTCTGAAAGAATGGAGCCACATTTTAATCTGCTCATATACACTAGGATGCAAAGCATATAAATCATTTACTAAAAATGTTTTTATCAAGGAAAGATATAATGTGCCTGTATAAACATAAGAATAATTTGTATGGAAATTAATTTGTGATACATAAATATTTACTTCTTTACCCGTATCCCTGAATTTACCCTCATCACACATCCATTCCAAGTCTTCTAAGACAGCAAACAAATCCTGCTGGATTAGTATTAAATCTTCTTCGCTTATTAAACCCAAATTAAAAAAATACCTTAAATCATTGGCAAGATAATAAAATGTAAGTGGGTCGAAAATAAGATAAGTAGAAGAAGCGCTTTGATTGGCAAAGAGTAATTTTTTCTGTATTTTTCTGTATTTTTCATTTACCGTCATCTGTGTGTAGGGAATATTTTTATCAACATGTCCGTATTGATAGGCCCATTTGAAAAGGTAATACTTTGTTAAATAGTCATATTCCATATAAATTAATGCAGGGATAATATTAGTCACTCCCTCGATCCGGGAATCCGGAAAGGTATTCATTTTATCAAGCAATTCAATATAACTCTCCAACAGCTCAAAATCTTCTTTTCCCGGATGAATATGTTCAATGGTTCTTAATATTAATTGTTGATTTTTAAGCGAATTACTCCTTATCAATTCATCCAGAGAAATACCCAAATCTCTTGCAAGAATAGCCATTTCCTTAATACTGAAAGGCACTTTTCCTTCAATACGCCGATATGCTGCCGCCTTGTTTATAGACAATAATTCAACAAGCACATCACTTAAGTATTGTTCCGGTAAAATCTTTTTTTTAAGAGCCTCAATAATATTTGTATGCAAGTTAAGAAGAAAGTTCATATACTTTTTATTCTATTTTATAATTTTTCCGTAAAAATAACTTTAAGCAACTTCTGATAATTACAACATTTCCACATATTTCCGTTGCTTTTCAAAAAACAATATACGTTCCCGTTCATTACATCCGGAAATAAGAATAGAATGACGTTTTAAAGACTGAATGATCGGCATAAACTCCTCCACTATTTCTTTTTTATCAGAACAGACATAATTAATAAGGAAAACTTTAATTGCCAATAACTGAAACTCAGTGGAATTAATGAATAAATAATTAGTATCAAAATTAATTTGAGAAACATAAAATAATACCTGATTATTATTTTCTACATTTTTACAGCCATAAGTGGTTTCTTCTATTTCTGACAATAAATCCAGCAAATCCTTTTTAATTTTTTCTATTTCTTCCGGAGTAATTAAATAAATACTGGCAAAATACTTCAGGTTATTTATCAGAAAATAAAAAATAAGGTTGTCGAATATGTAACTTGCAGTACTTATATTCTTATAATTTTTATAATGCCTAATCTGCATTTCCCTCAACCTTTTTTCTATAAATATATCCTTATAAGTAATAGGACTTTTTGACTGTCCATACTGATACATCCACTTAAACATATAAAAACGGGTAATGAATTCATACTTATAAAAAAGTGTAGCAGGCAATACATTACATATATCTGTCAATTCGGATTTCGGGTCACTTTTTACCAGTTCCATCTGTCCCATATGCCTTTCCATCGAATGATAATCATCCTCTTTAGAATTTACATATTGCAATAAGGGCAACAGAAAAACTTTTTCGTCACCAGAGAGTCGGTTTACGATCTGGTCTAACGAAAGATCCAATTTTTGAGATAACATAACAACTTCTGAAAAAGCAAATGGTACCTCTCCCCTTAATCTTCTGTAGATAGAGGCTTTTTCTATTAGTAAAATATCTGCTAATGGATTAACCAGATTCGTTTCTTGTGGAAATTTTTCCTTCAATTGAGCCAGAAATTCCTGAAGGAATATAGCATTTTCCATAAATACATAAATTATATGTTAACAATATTGTCAGCTCTTTTTAATATTCTTCCTCTTCGCAAAGCTGATATAATAGTAGAATAAAAGCAGAGATATAAGGATAGGCAAAACTACTTTTTGTTACATCACAAAGATACAATGTTTCAGAAAATAACCTCTTTATAAAAAAATATTTTTCATAAATTAACTAAATTTAAACAAAAAGAATTGCATTTTCTGTCTCTTTTGTTTTCTTTATTAACGAATTTCGACAACAAAAAGAGGTTTTCCTTAACGAAAAACCTCTTTTTGTTACAAATAAAATAAGTTATTTCTTTATTATCTTAGCTGTTCTGATAAGATCATCTTTTTCATTTATTTGAATTATATAAACTTCACTTTTATAAGATTTCATATAAATCGGATCTTTTCCCTGCTGACCATATAATCTTTTACCACTGAGATCATAAATTGTTAATCTGACGTTTTCATCCGTTGTGCGGATATATAAATAATCATCTACCGGGTTCGGATAAAAAGAAATAGTTTCATTTATTTCCGGATTTTCTATTTTTGTCGGATCTTCTCTCTCAAATGGAATGGAAGGTTCTTCTCCCGAAAAGTCTACAATAAAAAACCGATCTGCAATTTCCATGTTATAAGTACTTTTTACCTGACCGTTAATGATGTGCTTAAAACCTCCGTAACCCGGAGTGGAAATACACACATTACATGCATGATGAATTTTTACTCCGGTCCTCTCCGGTACTTCAATCGAATTTTCAATAGCAATATTTGCCCCACCGGTATTGATGAATACATCATAAATTCCCATCATGGAAGCTTCATGCCATTGTACATGATCGGCAACTTTATAGGCTGCATACCCATCGACAGTACCATTATGGCTCATATAATCAGACTGGCGAAGCGGATCATAAGGAGTTTCACACTGATAAAAATACATCCTTCCCATTTCTCCGTTCCATAAAGTCTGATATTCCTGGAAATGTTCATTAAACAAACCATAAATGGTTACATAATTACCATTCACCACAAGTCCGTTTTTAGAAGTATTCTGAAACCATCCTACCCCATTTCCGTGGTCTGCTCTCCATATCCAGAAATGATCCCCGATCACATCCGAATTATTTATTTCCAACGCAATATCTACATTCACATTGGCAGAAGAAGAACCTCCTACCCGGAAAAATAAATCCGCAAGTAAAATAGGATTATTACTCTGATTTTTTACCGCATCTTCAGGCCCCACCTGCATCAACGTCCTTGAATTATAATGCGCTTCGATAAGGAAACTTGCAATCGTAACGCCTTCCACATCACCTATAACGATAGCAGAATTTGAATTTGTAGGACCGGGAATAAGCGTAGCATATCCTGTTCCCAGAATTATTGTATTCGGATGATTTACAAAAAGAGGTTCTGACAGTACATATACCCCCGGTGTAATAAATAAATGCTTCCCTGCTGCCAGATGCGCATTCATTGTTTCTGCTGTTGTCCCTGGTTTTACTACATAAAAATCTTCCAGCAGATCATATATCGTCCCTTCTCCTATATTATTCGTACCCCATGAAATACCTTTTGAATCCGGTTCCCGAAGACTGGGTTTAAAAACTTTATACATTCCGTCATCACCTATAAACAAGAAGGGTTTTTCTCTTATCACAGGAGTTGTTTCTACACGACTTACATTTTCCCAATGCGTATCTCCACCCCGGTCCCAATTATCACTGTGATTTTTCATATTCACAGAAGGACCGAATTCCACACCCTGATAGGCGTTGTTCCATCCTCCCATACTATAATCCCTGCTTCCAAGCCCAATGTAAGAGTTTCGGGTATACCACTGTTGCTGAGAATAGGAACCTGCACGGTTAACAAAATAACAGTCTGCAGTAAAACCGCCACTGCACCATCCATCATATTCCCACTGGTAAAAGCCATTTCTTTGAGAATAGATCCGTCTTAAAGGTGCCGCCTGAGACGTGGCCCACATCAGAGACTCCCAAGGCTCAAGAGATCCGTATCCCATCACGGAAAAATTTTCTGCAGAACGCCAGAAAGTACATGTCGCATTGTTATCCGGCAATGGAGGAGGAGTAACCAGATTATTGAGTTTTACCTCATAGGGAGTTTTACCAAGGCCACCTACATGCATATAATAGGAAATACTAAAATAATCGGCGGCTGTATAATCTCCTGGCTTAAAATAAAATGCATACCGGTTCTGGCTGAATTCCTGATACCTCATAGCGTTATGAAATCCATTGATCTGATTTGCAATTTCCGCTTTATTATCCGATGGGGAATAAATGTATACATTCGGTCCGAACAAATCTAATTCCAATGCTTTCAAAGAAATTACATTCCCCTGATTATCCAGTATTTTATAATAGTAATTGTAGGGATTACCTGCTGCTTTCTCATCAACAAAAACCTGATTATTTGTGATACCAATGGTCTCATAATTACCGAATCTACCGATAGAACGTTTTATCGTATATTCTCCCACGGAAGAGTTACGTAAGGAAAGATCACCACTAAAGTCAAGGACTATATTTCCGTTTTCAGTGAAAATCCGGGAAGAAGATGCTTCCTGTTGAGCAGTTACATATCCGAAAACGGAACAAAAAAGAAAGAATAAAATAAATTTTGTGTTTCGCATGTTATATAATTAATTTAAGAATATTGGATAAATCCATCAGGCAGGTACAGAAAAGATAAAAGGTAAAAGGTTAAATACTTTGCAATATTTCCTTTTTACCTTTTTCTTCTCTCCCACTCTAACAACTAAAATTCAAAATTAGGCCTTATACTATAAATATATCCCATAAACTCCTACTCAAAAACTCACTTTAATAAGAAAAGTACTACTAAAATTATACATCAATTATTTCTTATCTTCTCATAATAAATAAATTACAACATGCCTTTTTTTTGTTTATTTCCCTTAACCTATATAGAAATGTTTTGAATGTTAAATAATCAGAATTCATAGATTAAACTAATAGTTATTGAAAAATAATAAGTATGTTTGCACTAACAATTCTGTTAAACTCTATTATTAAACTTATGAGTGAAACTAAAATAAATACGGAACAATCCATCCTGAACGCTGCCGAAGCAATCTTTCTAACCAAGGGATATGCTGGAACAAAGACTACGGAAATAGCAGAAAAAGCAGGAGTAAATCATGCGATGTTACATTACTATTTCCGTACCAAGGAAAGTTTATTCAATAAAATATTTGAAAACAAAATGCATTTGTTTATCAGTTCCTTTTTTACAGCTTTTGATACGGACCTTCCTTTTAAAGAAAAAGTAAGAATAGCTGTAGAAAAACATTATGATTTTATAGCAGCAAATCCACGCTTACCGATGTTTATCATGGGAGAAATGCTTATCAATGATAAAAAAAAAGAAGAAGTAAGAAAAATACTTATTCCCAAATTACTGTCAATACTGGAGAATCTACAAACAGAAATAGATAAAGAAGTAGAAAAAGGAACAATACCTAGTTCTCTGTCTATGGATACTATGCTAAACGTTGTTTCCCTTAATATTTTCTCTGTTTTGTTTACACAGATTACTTCCATAGACAATAAGTACCTCGGATTGGTAGATATGGATGTATTTATGGAACAAAGAAAACGAAATAACATATCCCTGATTTTAAAAGGCCTCGGATTCGAAGAATAATTTTTACCTTATTAATAAAAATAAGCTTATTGAAAATTTTAAATCAATGAAAAAGTTATCCTATACCGGATCAAATATTTATTATTCTAAATAGATCTTTCTAAGAAAAAGGGCAGACAAAGCCGAAATATATAATAAAAGTAGGTGTTCATCAATGACAAAGATCCTAAAAAGGAAATATATAGAAGAATAAAGCTGAATTAATAACATACGAGAAAGGAGAAAGGAATAAAAAATAGTTTTGAAAAGCCTTTTTACTTTTCTCTTGCCGGAAAAATAAAATAATGAAAAGGATGGAAAATAAATTAATAGGAAAAGACGCAGGTAAAATATGGAGATTACTGGCAAAAACAGGAAGAATGACTATTTGGAAAATAGTAGAATTAACCAATTTTCCCGAATTATATATTTTCCTCACACTTGGCTGGCTTTCCAGAGAAAATAAAATTAATTACCTGGAAATAGAAGATGAATTATATGTGGAAGTGAATAAAAACTACCGGGATTAAATAAAATAATACCGGATAAGATTAATTTCAACATCAAAAAAGTATCCAGTAGGAAGTCCGGACTCTTGTCAGAAAACAGGAGGAACTGAAAATAAATTAAAATAACATGCACCCTTTTATTTTTATAGTGACACTGCTTCCGGTAGTTTTTATGATCCATGATTTTGAAGAAATTATTTTTTTCAAACCCTGGATCCAAAAGAATAAAAATCTCCTAAAGAAACGCTTTCCGAAGTTTGCCCGTTTTTTTATACCGAAATTCGAAGAAATTTCTGTCCCAGCCTTTACCCTGGCGGTTTTTGAAGAATTCCTGCTCATTAGTGTGGGTTCTTTCATGGCTATATATATGGATTTTTATCTTATCTGGTTAGCGATGCTTGGGGGATTTTCGATCCATCTTATTATCCATCTTGTACAATGGATCGCTATCAGAATGTATATCCCGGCTCTGATCACTACATTTTTATCCATTCCCTATTGCTTATATACATATAAATATATCATCAGCCAGATGGTATTTTCATCAGCGGAAATTTTTCTTTGTACTTTGTTAGGGGGAATAGGCCTTGTATTGAATACATTCTTTATTCATAAGCTGGCAGGATATTTCGATAAAAAATATATACGAAAGATAGATACCAGAAGAATTGATTCTTAATATTTTTGGCAGAATAACAAATGGATGATTGGCATTTGATAAGGAAGCAAAAAGCTATAAGAGGTAAATATTTAATTTCCCTTCATATTTCTCATGAAAATCTTTCCTTATTTCCTGATAACGATTCTATCTTACCTGCCGGGGGCCTTTTGAATTTTCGGGAAGTATTATTTTGCCAGAATAAAATGTATTTTCGGTCAAAGAAGGTGCTTCAACGCCATTACCTGTGGAAATTCCTCTTTGACTTCTTCGGTACTTACCCGTTGAACACAAATTCTTTCCATAGTGGCGGTAAAACGAATTAACATGTCATCCGTATATAAAATTCCGGTTTCTTCCCCGTCCTCATTTTCCTGATATCCTGCCAGAAGAGCATTATCCGTACTGATACCTGTTTTTTCCAATTGTTCTTTGAGATCAGTACGCTCTTCATTTAGTAAGTTTGTAAGCTCCTTTATTTCTTCTTTATATAATTTCTCCATTTCCTTTTTCCTATAAAAACAGTTATAGAGGGGATCAGGTTCATAGCAAAATCATTAAATCAACTTATCGAAGAGGACAAGACGGGAAAAATTTACCACTTATCAGATTGACGAAATGTATGTACTAAGACAAAGGCAATGCACCTAACCGGAACAAATCTGGTTCTTCAAAATAATTCTCATTGATAAATATACCCACTTTCCCTTAGAAGAAGGTAAGGCTGTTAAGCCCTTTTTTATTTCAATAAGTTACGTTTGCTATATACCAATGATATAAGCACGATAAAAATCAAAAGAATCCCCTATATCCTGCAAACTCACGGAATTAAATATGAGCCAACGGTCAGCGAAGCTAATAACCCCGGTGAAGTGCAGCGACCGGGGGCAGGAGAAATACCTTCTCCTCCCTCAACCCCGAAACGGGTTGAACGATAAAAAGTACTCATCCGTTTCGACGCCTACCTCCACAAACACACAGGTCATTTCTTCCCGGAATGTTTCCTTTTTATAATATTCCTGTTGATTCTTCCTATAATTAAGAATATCTTTTTATTGATAAGCATAAAAAGCAATACCCCACCACCAACATTTCACAGCCACGGAGTGGCGTCATGTAACTAGCCGTGCTGCCTCAGCACACGGCAATTGCACACACCAATTGAGCCCATCACCCTACCTCGGTTTTTCCGTTATTTACGTTCCATTATTCTTCTGGGTTTCCGCTCCGGCAGACTTATTTTTGTGTACTTCCACTACTTTCGTACTCACAGCATATTCATCAGGAAAAATCCTGCCTCCCATTTGATTTGTCCATGATTCGGTAAATTCGGCCCCTATGTATATAATCATGGCCGAATAATAAATCCAGGTAACCAGAATGGCGAGAAATGCTGCCGCACCGTAAACACTTCCTACATTTGCAAATCCCAGATAAAGGGAGATTCCCCACTGACCGATCAGAAAAAGAAGAGTCGTGACAAAAGCTCCGATAAAAACATCTTTGCTTTTTATTTCAGCATCAGGAAGGACCTTATAAATCAATACAAATATAAACGTGGTTACAGTTATATTTATGAGGATTCCTATGATCTTCACGAATGTATCCATTACTTCCGGATAATTAGTCATAAAACGTGTACTCAAGTGTGCAATAAAATTAGTAATACTAAAAGTAATTAATAAGATAAATGCAAATACAAGAATGATGGAAAAAGAAAGCAACCGGGTTTTAATATATTTAAGCCAGCCCTTTTTCGGAACAGCCTTTATTCCCCAGATCATATTTAAAGATCCTTGTATTTCCGCAAAAATAGCAGTAGCACCGAAAATCGTAACTCCTAATGTGATAATCGCAGCTAATGTAGAAGCATCGGAATCCTGAGCATTCGTAATAATATTCCGGAGTTGCTCTACTACATCCGTTCCTACGACTGGCTGTAACTGAGTATATAATTGATTGGCCAGATCAATATTGACAAATGTTCCGATTGTAATCAGTAGAGAAAGAAAAGGAATAATTGAGAAAAGGGTTGCATAAGCCAACGATGCACTTAAGGTAGGAATATTATCATCTCCGAAACCCTTAATTGTATTTTTTATAATCTTAATTAATATCGGGAAACTGAATTTCCTCCCTGGTTTCACTGGGTCTTTCATTTCATCATTTTGTAGGTTAACAAAATATTTTCTTCTTTTGTTTAAATCAAAAAGCAGACTTTTACAAGATCCGGTTAAAGGAAGTATTTTCCGGATATAAAATGCTACGGCAAAGAATATCTGCCATTACTGAAGAACTACTTATCGAAGCCGGTCCGAATTGTTCCCTATTTATTTCGAATCAAGCCATGGATAATACCGGCTTCCGGTCTCAACCTAATGTCGTCATACAAGGAAAAATCTTTTTCTTTTTATTTTCCAAATCTAAAGGAACGTTCTTTGACGACATTGGGTACACCCTCCTTAATAATGAAAAACAGAGAATGGAAAACTTCCTATTTCAAGCCGCGTAGCGATGCCACATCCTTAACCGCACTGGCTTAGCACACGGCTACTAAGGAAATAACAAGACAATGTAGGCACATAATTATAGGTGCATGACTATTCCATCCACAAGCCACGGAGTGACGCCATATCATTAGCCGTAAGCCCTCAGCTCACGGCACTAAATACACATTCCACTCCTTCCTTTTGCTTTTAACCGGCACACTCCTGCTTTTGTTTATTTTTTCCTCTTAGACCAATGCTATCAGTTAAAATCAAAAGCCAGTGATAAGGAGAATATCCTGGGGACAGGATAAAATCCGCTATCTATACCATCCGGCACTTCCGGGTCGGCACCGGAATAGTTAGTAATAGTCAATATATTCTATACGGTGGCCTCTACATGCAAGCCGATTCCTTTTGCTATTTTACCGAAATTATATCCTAGCGAAAGGTGGTCCATTTTTAAGAAAGAAGCATTTTCTATATAATGACTGGAAAGATACTGAGGAGAATTGAAGCCGGTTTCCAGGTAACTTTTATGAAGGTTTTTCAATTGCATGAAATTCGTAGTTGAAGTAAACAAAGCTCCTGTTGAGGCAGCTACGCCATTGTAGACGTAATTACCTGTATGTGCCCTGAAAGACATTCCCAGACTCCACTTTTTATATTGAAAATGGGTATTCAATCCCATTATTATATCCGGCTCCGGAGAATGGTACAAATACTCATCGCCTATCCCTATATATGTATCTTCATTAAAATCTTCATATATTCCTTCGATAGGCCTGCCCTGCACATCATATATCTGTTTATAGACACTGAATGTATAGGGAGCACATCCTTCCGCAAGTACCTGCCAGGGACTATAATAACCATCGCCCGCTATGGTAATATAGTCACTATCTCCCCATTTGTTTACGTTCTTTGCTGTCTTTTTCTGCCAGGACAAATTAAAACCGACCTGCCAACGGATATCCTTTGCGACAACCGGCCATACATCCAGAGAAAAATCCAGCCCTCGATGTTTCAGGCCTCCGCCATTTGCCAGAAACCACTCTCCGGTATCTGTCCCGGAAGCTACAAACACGGATGTATATATATCTTTTGTATCTCGTGTATAATAATCCAGAAAGGCATTTATACGGCTATTAAAAAGACGGATATCCATACCGATATCGGAAGAAGTTATTGTTTCTCCCTTTGTATCAGGAGTAACCGGAAGGATTGTTACGGAGGAAGTCCGATAATATTGATTTTCGGAAGATGGGCCGAAATCATACATTTCTTCATACCCAAAGGCTGAAGAAGAATACCTGCTCCGACCCGGTAATTGGCCGGAAGTACCATAGCTCCCCCTAATCCTGAGTTTATCTAAAAAGGAGAATTCTTTCAGGAAGGATTCTTCCGATATGTTCCATGCCAGCGCAACAGAAGAGAAATTCTGCCAGCGGTTTTTTTTGTTGAAAAAAGAACTCCCGTCCCGGCGGACGTTCAAGGTAAGTGAATAACGAGAATCATACGCATAATAAATATTTCCGTAATAAGATCTCAACCGGTCGTCCATTTCCCGATTATGAACAATTATTTCCGGAAAATATTCGTCCTGCGGATAAGAATAACTTTCCATTTTCTTTTCCCGGCGCTGGTCATTATATCCGGCAACAGCTTCTAGCCGGCTCTTTATTTCCGGGAAGTTCTTCTTATATTGGAGAAATCCGTTATAAAATTTATTTGTGTTTTTCTGCCATGCTCCGTTAGGACCTGGCCTTCCCAGTAAAAAGTACCAGGCAGACTCTTCCGACAGGGACACTTCCCCCTCTCCCTTTTCATAATCGTATGCCCCGGATAATCCGATGCTTAATTCCGGAAAGGAACGAATGGTATAATTTGCACCTATTATAGAAAGATAACGCTTTATGTTATTAGTAAAACTTGTCTGTTCCAATACCCCTAACGGATTAGGAATAGCTGCTCTGGGAAGAGTTCCCATATTCGGATGTATGGTTTCATAATAACCACCATATTCCTTTTTCCGGGAATAAACCGGATCGGTAGGATTGTACCGGGCACCGTACAGAAGTGCCTGCCGAGGAGCTATATTGTTTTGAACAGAAGTCCCTTTGAAATGAATATTAAAAGTCAGATGATTGTCCAGAAAAGATGGAAATAAAGAAATATTTCCGCTATAACGCCGGGAGTCATCGGTTTTTAATATCCCTTCCTGGTCATAATACCCGATAGACGCTCGAAACGGTAGGTTTTCTACCGATCTGCCCGATATACTCAGGGTATTATCCGTAGCAAAAGCCGTATGATATATTACATCGTTCCAGTCTGTGGAATAATATCCGAGGAGAGAATTATCAATATCATACCCGTTTTCTCTTATTACTTCTTTGAACTGTGATGCAGATAACATATCAGAAGCATGCGGATTGGTCTGTAGAGAAGAAGTCGTTTTAAAACGAACTTTCCACTTATCTTCCGCTGCTCTTTTTGTGTTGATAAGCAATACTCCATCTGCGCCCCTTGCGCCGTACATGGCAGTAGCGGAAGCATCTTTCAGTATAGAAATGCTTTCTATGTCTTCCGGATTAAGAAAGCTCAGGATATTTCCTTTATTTCCGGAGGACCCATCTGCATCAAGGGGAAAACCATCCAGAATAATTAACGGGTTATTCCGGTTCATCAGGGAAGCGCCTCCACGGATAAGGATGCGATTACCGGCATTAGGAGAACCGCCGTAAGGCGTAATCTGTAAACCTGCGACTTTCCCATTGATGAGTTGTTCGAAAGAGTAGATTAATCCGTTGTTGAAATCCTCCTTTTCAATAGTAACCTCATTAACAGCTAACCCTAATTGTGAGGATATACCTGGGAATGCTGCGAAGCTGTCTTCTTGTGCAAAAACAGAAGACACAGATAGAAAAAGGATAGCCCATGTCCATCGGATCATACGAGGTGGGTAGGTGTTATTTTTCATAAGTTGAATAAGTTAAAAGGTAAAACAAAAAGAGTATTCCGGATAACAGGAATATTTCTCCATTCACAATCTGTCCGGTAGTTTATGATTTGTTTACTGATATGCGCTATAAAAGCAGGTTACAGGATAAAAATTCTATGACAAGGCTTTTTTCTTTCCTATAAGAAAAGGCATGGATACATATAGCTTCCGGCATGAATGGAACGGTTTAAAACCGAATGTGCTTATTATTCATTAGATTAATATTATATAAAGATTTTAAGAATTATATGCTTATTTTATCTATATACAAAGGTGAAAAAAGAAAACGGGTTAAAAAGCAAGAAGAAAGGAAATTTGGAGTTTTAAGCATGCAAACGTTTGCAGAAGAAACCCTTTTTATTTCAGGAAAAAACAGGAAATAATGAATATCTACAGTCTCATTCCGATATCCTGATAACAGAAAGGTGTCATTTTTAAGTTTATAATAATAAGCAATATTATGTTCCGTACCTACGCTCAAAGTTGTTTATAGAGAGTAGTTCTTGGAGGAGAGCGGGGGTTGGTAATGCTTTTTTTCTATACCCGGGGTATTCGTCCTATCTTTAAAATTCGACTAAGGCGAAATTTGAAAAAGGCCGGCTAAAGTGATATAAACAACTGGGCATTGTTGTATAAACGACCGGATAATGTTATGGAAACGATAGGTCGATATCGTGTAATTGAAAGGGCAACCTGATCGTTCAATCTACGTTGGGCATTCGTTTTCCGTCGCTTGGACGTTCGTTTATCGTTGGTTGGGCGAACGTTTACCGTTGGTTGGACGCTTAACTCCTGACCGGGATAGGAAAGGTGCTCCGGTAAAAGAGCAAACCGGGTATTCCGGAGGAGGTGATAAAGGCCACCAGGGCTTCTTATAACACAGCGGATAAGTTGATTAATATCCTGTCCCCAGCATTTCAAAGATACTGCTTTTTCAGGCGGAAGTCAAGTTTTTCCGGTGTTTTCTTCTGTTAGGCTGATAGCTTTTTATTAATGCTCATTTGGTATGTGGTTGTTGGTTTTTACCAAATCCGATTCTTCCCATCTCCTGTTCGGCGTAGCGTCCGCCAATGTCATCCACTTAAGGCTGACCTTCTTCTGTCAGATCGTTTTTCCTAACGGCTGTCCCTTGCGACTGCAGCGCAGTGACGGAGATAATTCCGGAATTTTCCACCTGCCCCCCATCCATGCTGCACAGCCACGGAGTGGCGACATATTATTAGCCGTGTTGCCTCAGCACACGGTACGTAAGTTGACGGCATTGTTCACAGACTATGCCGAACAAGAGTGAAAAAACAGGTTTATATTACAAAGACTTCTCTTTCATTTTATTTAGTTGTATTTCTTTGGTTATACCTATCTGATTCAGAAAATAACCATCGTGTGAAACAACAATTAAGGTTCCTTTATAATTAAGAATAGCTTTGGTAAGGATTTCCAGATTTTGAATATCCAGGTTATTGGTCGGTTCATCCAGAATAAGGATATCCGGCGCCTGATCAGGAATCGTAAGGCAACAAAGCATCAATCGCATTCTTTCTCCTCCGCTTAAAACTTTACACGATTTATCCCAATCCTCTTTCGTGAACAGAAACCTGTTGAGCCGCATTTTAATTTCATGCTCCTGTAACGCAGTTTGATTAAACTTCTCTGCCTGCTGATATACGGTAAGATTATTTTCAATCAACGAATATTGCTGGTCTACATATAGGGTATTGATTTCGGTATGCTTCACTTTCCCGGCTTGTGGCAGAATTTCTCCTCTGATTATTTTTATAAGGGTGGTTTTACCGGAACCATTTGCTCCTTTAATCGCTATTCTTTCGCCACTGTTGACCGTAAAAGATAAAGCTTCCTGCCATATAAATTTTTCCGTATAATGAACATTTATATCTTCTGCGGTAAATAGGAACTTACTCTTATGAAGAGAAGATTCATCAAATCCTATTTTCATTTTGTTCATGGCCGGAGCTTCTTTACGAAGTTGGGTAAGTTGTTGGAAAATGGCATCGACTTTTTCTGCATGTACCTGTTTCAGGTTAGAAGTGGTTGTTTCCGCCTTATTTTTTAATGTGTTCATCATGATGCGGGGAAGTCCGGCTTTGTCCTGTTTCTTTTTTCCACGTGCATCCAGTTTCTGCTGGCGGGCTACTGTTTCCCGGGCTACTTCTTTTGCTTTCCGTAGGGCTTTTTCCGTATTTTTCAACTCCTGTTCCAGGACTTGTAGTTCCTGGTCTTTACATGCCCTATAAAAAGTATAGTTTCCACCATATCTTTTTATGGTATTCCGGGCCAGTTCAAAAGTCAGGTCCAACAGATTCAACAACGTTCTGTCATGACTGACAATAAGCATGGTCAGGTTTGATTTTCTGATAAAATCATACAATATCTCCCGGCTTTCCATATCGAGGTGATTCGAAGGTTCATCCAACAGGATAATCCGAGAGCCGTGAATCATGATTCCTGCAAGAAAAATTTTTGTTTTTTCACCCCCACTCAGGGATTTCATTTTCCGGGCAAGGTCAATCTCCTGCATATTCCAGTAAGATAATGCCGTTCGTATTTTTTCTTCAATCTCCCAGTCGTCTTCTAACCAGGTGAAATGTTCTTCTTTTGTACTACCTTCCAGAATGGCATGGAAAGCAATAAGTTTCTTTTCCACTCCCAATGCCTGCGACAAGGTATGTTCATCATATTGCCCCAGGTGCTGGGGAACATAATACGGTTTTTCCTCCATCATGATTTCTCCTTCGGAAGGCAGTAATTCTCCTGCCATAAGTTGCAGCAAGGTTGTCTTTCCGGATCCGTTATTTCCGGTTAAAGATGCTTTCTCTCCCTTCCCAAGTGAAAAACGGAGGTTAGAAAATAGGGGTTCTTTATCTGGATGAATATAGGTTAATGACCTGATAGTAATACTCATAAGTTTAGTGTTTTCTGTTTTGAAAATAAATAAAAAGAGACATACAGGAATCCCGGCAAACAGGGAGATGTATGCGAATAGACGGTATTCGTAGACTGTACGGAATAATACGTTTATAAAGAAGATTACATTTTATCTAAGTTTATACACACATCAGGGAGATGTATGTAGAATGAATTATTTTCCCCGGTGCCTTGAAGAATAGTAACCGAAAGAATATCTGTCTCGTTTTTTACTTAGATAGTCAGTCTCATTGGAGTGAGTATTAGGTGAATAATGATGCAAAGATACAATTAATTCGGGAAGAAAAAAACATTTTCCACAAATACAACTTCTTCCCCTCTCCCCTCGAAGAAGATACTATGTAAATAATCAAATTTGTTTTGCTAAA
>JAJQEC010000040.1 GCA_021201815.1 Candidatus Azobacteroides sp.
GCAAGTCTCACCACCACCTATATTATATATATTTCCCCTTATGGAATCTTTCCGGGATATGGCATTTATAAAAGCGCTGGCGGCATCTTTAGGTGTAATTATTTCCAATGAAGTTTCTAGCGGCATATCAAATATGAGACCTCCTAGTTTATAATTCCCGTAACCCATAAGAGCTGCCAGTCTGAAGATACTCCACTCCAACCCGGAACTTTTTACAAGGTCTTCCACTTCTATCTTTATCTTTGCCGAATAATCGAAATGTGAAGGTGCTAACGGATCAGCCAGGGAAATCATCGGATTTTGAACCCTGTCCCCATATACGGACATCGAAGAAGCCAACAGGAAAAATGCTTGAGGAGAATACTTTTTTAAACAGGCAAGCAGATTGATTGTCCCCTGTACATTTATCGTATAAGCCAGTTTCGTATTATTGTCATCAAGAAAATGTATGACGGGTAGTAAATGGATAACTACATCAATATTCTTAGTAACCAGGGCAATATCTTTCTTATCAAGAATATTTCCATATACAATAGAAATATTCTCATTATATTCAATGAAATATTTTTCTTTCTTAGAAGTAAAGCTTTCAAAAACAATTACTTTACAATAACTGTTTTTTAGGAGTTGTTTTAATACCTCTTTTCCTAAAGAAGTGGATGCCCCTGTTACTAACACTCTGATTGTATTCATATGATTCGTTTTTAATCTGCTTAGAGTACTAACCAGAAATCATATGTTTTTGTTTATTCTTGTTTATTGTTTTTAATATTATTTTTATAATCAGATAAGATGATATTAACATTTTATTAAAACCATCTCCGGCTTTCTATTCAAAAATATAGAATGATAACTTGCTTTTTACTATGTTCTTACTCCTTATAATTAGTACTGATCTAATAAAAAATCCTCTGCAGAAAAGGATTAGTACCTTTCTTCTACAGAGGATCTGTTGTGATATTTTTATTTAAATTAAGACAGGGCCGCAATAGCAGAACCGATCAGGTTGGCATTGTCCATTTGATTAATATCTACTTTTACATCACTGTACCCGAATTTAGCCAATAGGTTTTGTAATTCATCCAGTACGATTTCTTTATAATTTTTACCTTTTCTGTCCTCACTCCAGAAAAGACTACCTTCTGCAGTCAGGCACACTCTTTTAATGGAAGGATCGTGAGAAAGCATTACTAGTAATAGCCCAACGAGAGAAGAAGCAACCAGCTTAGCAGATCTTTCATAGATCCAGCGGGATACGTTAACATATTTTTTCTTATGGATATCCGGATAGCCCATGATACTGGTTAATTTCTGTGCGTCAAATTTTTCTTCTACTTCATCACATGGGAATACCGATTTAAGAATCTCGCCCAGATACATACCGGAAACAGCTTTTTCAAAACGTTGTCTACCTTTGCTATCCGAACATGCGTCTACTTTATCATCGATCGCAGTAAGATGCGGCGGATGGAAGTTCCCGGATTCCAGATTCACAGGAATTAAACCGGTTCCCTTATAATTAGGATTTAATTTTTTAATATTTTCAGGATTCATAAATGCTGCCATATTGGTTCCTGTACCAACGATCAAACCGATATAAGCATCGTATGAACTGTCGGAAAGACCGGCAAAAAGACTGGCAACCGTATCATTGATAACTTTGATGGAAGAAAACTTAACTTTGTTCTGTCCGTTCAGGTAATTCAGTAAGCCTTCTCCCACAGGTTTTCCGATCATTTCTTTGATATTCACCCCTTTTGTCCAGTTTATCAATTCTGCATCTCCGTTTAATAATGAATTTGCCGGATAAGAAAAACAGTAGCCGATCGGGAGTTCTTCATCCACTTTCATTTCATTGATCGGATCTGCTTGTTCTTTGAATAATTGTTCTTGAGTAAAACCATCCTTTTTCATGATGGAAAGGTCTTTTTTAAAACCATTGTCAGGATGAATAACAGGAGTACCGCTTGTAAAATCAACTACTGCTGTCCGATAATTTGTTCCCCCAAGGTCAAGAACCAGGGCTTTTCCTTTTACAGCACTTGTTTTAGGACTAATATAAGTGGGAATACATTTAAGTTCGGTATTATCTTCCAGTAAGCCTTTTTCAATTTTTGACTGAAGAGCCGTCGCAATCTCCTTTAACTGTTTGGAAGACAGTTTGAAAATGTTTTTTTTCATCGTGTGTGTTTTTGAATGAAGTTAATGTGTTATTTTTAATTGATGCAAATATATAAATCTTTTATAGAATTGATAAGGAAATAAATAGGATTTTTTTGATATTCAATATATCATTTCTAGTCTTTTTTTATTTCCGGTAAAAAACAGATAAATAAACCATATTGGCTGCAACGTAAATTTTAAAATTCATCCTTTCTGATGCATGTAAAGATATAGTTGTGTATAAAATTATATTTTTCCAAATAAACCTTTTGTTTTGTTAATAGTCAAAAAATAATACTTATTCTGTAAATTTTATTCTTTAATAACCGTTTTTTGGTTTTTATTTATATAGGTAGCTATGAGAAAAATATACATTATTATATCAATTGTTTTTATTTTTTGTTTTATAAGTACGGAAACAAAAGCTAAAAATTTATTCGGAACAATTGATTCAACGAAAAATTTCCATGTCGATTTTATGGCAGGTATATATAACCCGGTTGGTAAATTAACGGAAATTATGGGGCCAGGTGCATATATCGGAATGAGGTTTTCCTCTCCGGTAAGTCGTCAATACGGGCTTTCCATCGATTGCGGAATGGATTTTATCATTCCGGGTAGGAAAAATCCATTCGAATATTATGAATATTCTTCTTTGAATAATGGAGAAATGACCGAATCCGAACTTTTATTTGAGCTGAATCTGTTCTTTAGGAAATCAACATGGGTAGCAAAAAATACTTACTGGAATAAGTACATCGGTGTAGGCTATCATGCGTTGTTAACAGATTTGTCCCGGGATCGTATGGATACTTATTATGACCCGGATTATGGATTTTATTCGGAAACAGTCTATGAGGGTCTTACGGTAGGAGTGGCAGCATTTACTGCAGGCACGGCAGTTTTCCATAACCGCCTTGGAGTTTTTGTTGAAGTGAAATATACTCCTTATCATAAAAGTGAACATATAAAAGGATACATGGGGGCAATGAGCATTTTATCAGGAATAAGTTTCCGGTTATAAAAATCAGAGGAATAAGTTTCTATCTGAAATTAAAAGCGGGTTTTTATCTTTTTCTTTTTAACAATTCCTTTATCTTTGTTAATAGATTCTTATTTTTACAAGCATTTATTTTACTAATTATGGCAAAATATATTTTCATTATTTTTCTTTTATCCTTGTTGTTTTCCAATGGTTCCATTCAGGCACAAAATGTGGATATTTTACCGGAAGAGGAAGAGAGTAATGATTTCTTTCCGGAATTTCATTGGGAAGAGATATACGAATCCTGGATTTTTCTGGGTACGGATTGGGATATATTGTCTCCGGAAGGAAAACGTTATTATGTTCAGGAACTTGTCTTCAAAACCCGGGTCATGGAATGGGAGTACGAACGTTGGAAAGAAAGTGCTTCTCCTGAAAAAATAAAGGAATATGAAGAGATAAACAGAAAATATCAGGAAGAAATCGATGCATTGCAGGAAGAATTTTTTCCTTATATACGTAATTCGATGCAAGGCTTTAATACTTTGGGACCTGCTAAAGAAGAAACGGATGAAATCTTCGGGATTTATACGGATTCCAAAACCGGAAATAAACCGGTAGAGGAACGGTTGGACCGCCTGGAACAATTTTATAATGAGGTATATGCCAAACTGGAGAGCTTAGATAGAATGAAAAAAGAGCATCCTCTTTACTTACAGATATGGGAATATGAAGTCACTTCCCTAAAGAAGGAAATGCAGCATTTTACCGTGAAACAGCAAACCCGGTTTGTTTCTTTACTGAATAAGATTGCGGAGAAGAAAGAAGAGCTGGAATAAAAATGAAAGAGAATCAAGGCAAGAGGAATTCCCATCATAATTCTTGATTATAAGTTAACTAAAACATGTATGGCTTAGATATGGAGGAAATAATAAGGAAAGCAGTGTCGGAAGATCTGGATGTACTGGAGGTTTTTTATGAGGAAGTAATTGATCATCTGGAGGCAACGGTAAATTATCCCCGCTGGACAAAGGGCATATATCCGTCAAGAGATACCATTGAGGCATGTATCCGGGAAGGTACTTTGTTTATCTTATTGATAGAAGGAAAAATAGCCGGATGCATTGTCTTGGACCAGAAACAGGAAAAAGCAATGGAACAGGTAGAGTGGGGGATAAAGGCTACTCCTGAGGAAGTGTTGATAATAAGGACATTTGCAGTCCATCCCCGTTTTATGGGACAGAAATTGTCTCTTCCGGTGATGGATTTCGTCAGGGAATATGCTCTTTCCAATGGAATAAAAACAATCCGCCTGGATGTGCTGGAAGAAAATATTCCGGCTATTAAGTTATATGAAAAACTAGGATATACTTATAAGGGTACAATTGATCTGGGTTTGCCGGAGCCGCATCCCAAATGGTTTAAAGTATATGAATTGATCCTTTAATGCATAACAAGATCCGGAAAAAAGCTTCATGAATCCTTTCACCTGACGTTGGCTTTAACTTATAGATATGGGCTACAAAAATAAAGACGTTTTTTCAAAAATACTTTTTATTCTATTGATATTCTCCTCTCCTTTATATGGGGAGGATGAATATGAATCCATACATCTTACAAATGCCTGGAATACTGTTCAATCCATTAATAATCAGAATTTGTGGAGAGCCTATTTGATTGATTATCCTTCTTATTCGGAATTAGCCGGCGAACTTACGTGGATAGATAATCCGGAATATCTCCGGCGTATTTATTTTGATGCTGCCGGAAATATACGAAAGCTGGTATGGAAGGGAGAATGGCAGGATTTTCATATTAGTTATTATAATGAAGACGGAGGGCTTTGTTATATGATATATGATTCGGGCTTTAGTGAAGGAACTGCTTTTAGTTATATGATTTATGAAAGTGGCGATTCCGATTATTCATCCTTCTATGTTGAAATGGATGGATACAATGAGAATGATAACTGGCATGGAGAGTTTTCCTATAAACAAAAATGGGGAAATATACCGGAAAGTATCAATGGATTTCGTATCAATGCTTTTTCCCATGTGGACAGTCTTAGAACTTCTTTTCACCATCACCTCAGGATGCCGGAAGATGCAGTGAAAGTACGGTTTACAATTCAGGAGGATAACCCGCAAATACTTATTAACCATAAAAAGGTTGATTTATATGAACAGCCGGACTTTAACAGCAAGGTGACATGGACGCCGCAATGCCGGATATATTATGGAGAAGTTTTAAAACAGGAAAAAAAAGAAAATCATCAGGATTTCGGAAATAATTTCTGGTATAAAGTTATTTTTTCAGATGTGGTCAACAAGATTGAAAATGAAGAAAAACCCGTGGAAGGTTTTATATATGGTGCTTTTATAGAGCCCCAGGAAGAAGTATTGCCTACGGAATGGCAACTTCGTTATTTCGGAGATCCTTCTGACAAAACTTATCCGGATAAAGGTAAAATGGCAGCCTGCCGCAAATCTATTCTTGAAATAAATAAACTGACTTTTAAAAAATTTTATATTACAAATGATTCTACGGGAACTGAAAATTCCTGGAAAGCCTGGCAGGGAAAAGAAAAAGCCGGCAAGGCAGATATCGTCCGGGCTGTCTATATCGATTCGCTGCAAAATATCAGAAAATGTATCCGCAAATATAACCAACCCGACCTGAACTATACGATTACCGGTTATTATGATAGTTCCGGGCAACTTATTAACCTGCTTTACAATGTATATTCTTATGATACGATTTATACTTATACCGATGAAAGAAAAAAAGAATACGATATTAAGGACAGGTATGAATTCTGAGGTATGTATATGTCCCGGGGAGAATTGATATGGCAAACCTATCAGGACGAGAGTTTTCATTTGAATTTTCCGCGAAAACTTGCCGGCTTTACTCCACATTGGCTGCCGGGGTTGAAAAATATAGACTTTCAGGATATGTACCATGCTGATTCTATCAGGTTTTATCAGGAATCAGATAGAAAGGATTCGTATGAAAACGGAGTATATGTATTTTTTAAATACATTCCGGATAAAAACTTTACCCGTACAATAGCCAACGGTTATCAGGTAAATGTAAGGGAAGCTCCGGATACCAAAAGCCGCAGCATCGGATTTCTTAGTCCGGGACAACATGTGACGCTCCGGGAAACGGGTAACCTGGAATATCTGCCGGAATACGGTACTTTTCCCTGGTACCTGATTACTTATAATCCGCCGGGAGGTGGAAACTGGAAGCCGGGATATGTGTACGGAGCTTTTGTTGAACCGATAGAAGAGGATGGTTACTAAAAAACACTCTTTTGGGTAGAGCATAGAAGATAATGGTTATTACCAAACCCTCTCTTCCCTTCTGTGAAGGGAAGTCCCTTTTGACTACGTCAAAAGGGGTAGGGTTGACCCACGGCTGAACAACCCGCAAGAAAACGGAGTTTATACAAAGTAAAAACGAATCAGTTGGGTATCAAAAAGTTTCAGGTATTTTTTTGTTTGGTTGCCTTACTGTTTATTACCAAACCCCTCCCCTCTGACGAAGTCAAAGGTACTCCCCTCGTACGTTTGCATGAGAATCATTCTTTGTCT
>JAJQEC010000058.1 GCA_021201815.1 Candidatus Azobacteroides sp.
ATATATTTACGTTGTAGAGTGTTTTTTTAGTAAAAAAAATAAACATGTAAGCAGGAAAGTATTAATTATGTTTAATAAATTTATTTCTAAAAACGTTAAATAATTTTTTTATAACAAATATTTATTATTTTTGGAATATAATTGATTGGATATTATATTTCCATTGGAGAAATATTTAACATCCTGTTCTTCGGTAAAAATAATCCTGTTAACTTTAAAGAAATTCATCGTCTTATATGATTTACCTGAATAGTACTGCTATTCTCCTACTTATAACCCTTAAAAGAAACCAAAATTAAAGAAAGATGAAAATCATTCACACGGAAAACATGCACGACGGTATATTCAATGCCGTAGGAAAAGACCTTAAAGTAATAGGCGAAATGACTTATTTCTGGGAAAGCAATGATATGATTACCATTGATCGCATTGACATTTTGCCGGAATACGACCGCAAAGAGATAAGTACCAGGCTGGTTCTGGATGCCGTAGATTTTGCACGGGGAAAAGGGCTGAAGATCAAATCTCTTTCACCGCTGGTAGCTTCGGCTTTATGCAAAATGCCGGATGTGCAGGATTTAATATCAGCGGAGGTATAAGTCAGGCCGGACAACTTCTTCGGATAAAGGAATTTACTATAAAAAAAGAGCCACTTAGCAATGGCTCTTTTTTCATATTGTATTCCGGAAATTAGTCTTTTAATGCGGCTTGAGCAGCAGCCAGACGGGCTATAGGCACCCGGAACGGCGAACAACTTACATAATTCAGTCCTACACGATGGCAGAATTCCACCGAGGAAGGTTCCCCGCCGTGTTCCCCACAGATCCCACATTTCAGATCCGGACGGACAGCCCGGCCTTTTTCCGTTGCCATTTTTACTAATTGTCCTACTCCGTTTTGATCTAATACCTGGAATGGATCTACCTTAAGAATTTTCTTTTCCAGATAAATCGGCAGGAAGGAGGCAATATCATCACGGGAATAACCGAATGTCATCTGGGTAAGATCATTAGTTCCGAATGAGAAAAATTCCGCAGCAGAAGCAATTCTATCGGCTGTAAGGGCTGCACGTGGAATCTCGATCATCGTACCTACTTTGAAATCAATACTGTCACCCTGTTCGGCAAATAATTCCGCTGCGGTAGCACGGATTACTTTCTCCTGCTCCAGGAATTCATATAAGATACCGGTTAAAGGAACCATGATTTCCGGATAAGTAGCAATTCCTTTTTTCTTTAAGGCCAACGCTGCGCCTAGAATTGCCCGGGTTTGCATCTGGGTGATTTCCGGATAGGTATTTCCAAGACGTGCACCACGGTGTCCCAACATCGGATTTTGTTCATGCAGGGCATCTACCCGCTGTTTGATTTCTTTTACCGGAATTCCCATTGCATCAGCCATTTCCTGTTGCCCTTTTTCATCATGAGGAACAAATTCATGCAACGGTGGATCCAGCAGGCGCACGGTTACAGGAAGACCTTCCATTGCTTCAAAGATTCCTTCGAAATCCTCCTGCTGATAAGGTAAGATCTTTTCCAGCGCTTTGCGACGTCCTTCCGGATTCTCGGCCAGAATCATTTCGCGCATTGCTTTGATTTTTTCTCCTTCAAAAAACATGTGCTCAGTACGACATAATCCGATTCCTTTGGCTCCGAATTTACGTGCAGTAATCGCATCCTGTGGAGTATCCGCATTCGTACGGACTGCCATTTTGCTATATTTCTCCGCCAGTTCCATAATGGCACCGAAATCGCTATCCACTTCTGCTTCTTTTGTTGCTACTTCACCTTCATAAATATCACCGGTAGAGCCATTAAGAGAGATATAATCTCCTTCTTTCAGCATTAACCCTTCTACTTCCATGGTTTTGGCAGCATAGTCAATTTTTAATGCTCCCGCCCCGGATACACAACATTTACCCATTCCTCGCGCTACTACGGCCGCATGGGACGTCATTCCTCCACGAGCAGTAAGGATGCCCTGAGCAGCCGCCATTCCCGCAAGGTCTTCCGGAGAAGTTTCTACACGTACCATGATTACTTTTTCTCCGGCTGCAGCCCACTCCGCAGCATCATCCGCATTAAACACGATTTTACCTGTAGCAGCTCCCGGAGAAGCAGCCAATCCTTTTGCAATTACTTTTGCATTTTTTAGTGCAGCCTTATCAAATACCGGATGTAATAATTCATCCAGTTTATTAGGATCAATCCGCATAATAGCGGTTTTTTCATCAATCATTCCCTGACGGAACATGTCCATCGCTATTTTTACCATGGCAGCTCCGGTACGTTTTCCGCTCCGGGTTTGCAGGAACCATAGTTTCCCTTCCTGAACGGTAAACTCCATATCCTGCATATCTTTATAATGATTTTCCAGTTTGGTCTGTATCGCATCCAGTTCCTGATAGATTTCCGGCATTGCCTCTTCCATGGATGGATATCTGGAAGCACGTTCTTCTTCCGGAATTCCTGCTAACTCAGCCCAGCGTTGAGAACCTAATTTGGTAATTTGCTGAGGAGTCCGGATGCCGGCTACTACATCTTCTCCCTGAGCATTGATCAGGTATTCACCGACAAACTGATCTTCACCTGTTGCCGCATCCCGGGAAAAACATACGCCTGTCGCGGAAGTATCACCCATATTTCCGAATACCATTGCCTGTACATTTACCGCTGTACCCCATTCTGCCGGGATACCTTCCATCTTGCGGTACAGGATGGCACGATCATTCATCCAGGAATCGAATACGGAGCAGATGGCGCCCCACAATTGTTCATAAGCCGATTCCGGGAAATCCTTTCCTGTTTGTGCCAGCACGGCAGCTTTAAATCTTTTTACCAGTTCTTTCAGATCATCCACAGAAAGGTCGGTGTCCAGTTCAACCCCTTTGGATTCTTTTAATTCGTCTATGATTTCTTCAAAAGGATCAATATCGTTTTTGTTGATTGGTTTCATTCCCAGTACCACATCTCCGTACATTTGTACAAACCGACGGTAAGAGTCCCATGCAAAGCGTGCATTCCCTGTTTTACGGCATAGTCCTTCTACTACTTCATCATTCAGCCCCAGGTTAAGAATGGTATCCATCATCCCGGGCATGGAAGCTCTTGCTCCTGAACGAACCGAAACTAACAACGGATTTTCAATGTCCCCGAATTTGGAATTCATTAATACCTCCACTCCCTGAATTGCTTTTTCAACTTCAGGTTTCAGTAATTCAACCACTTTGTCCTTTCCTAAATCGTAGTATTCCGTACAAACGTCCGTAGTAATTGTGAAGCCTGGAGGAACAGGTACTCCGATCAGATTCATTTCCGCAAGATTTGCACCCTTTCCGCCAAGCAGGTTTTTCATGTCTGCTTTTCCTTCGGCCTTTCCGTTGCCGAACGTGTAGACTCTTTTGTTTTCCATAGATAAGTTTTTTAATCAGTGTTTGTATAACGTTTTATAATTTGTTTTATCCCTGAAACAGACCGGAAAGCTGTTCCTTTTAAAAGAAAATACAAAAATAAAAACGCTCTATCATGGTATAGAGCCACTCAATTATTATCATTCTTGATAAATAATTAGGAGTGAATAAAAATATGACCAGTTTTGTATGATCTGTTCAATTATGCAAAGATATGTTTTTATTTGAATAGACAATGAAAAAAGCATATAAAATGAGTTACAATGAAAAGAAAATTCCGGTAATCCCCTTATTTTATAGGTGATAATACGGACTATAATTTTTTCCTGTTCCAACCAAAGGAATACTTTCCGGTATATTTTCCCTGAAATGAAAAATATGAATTAGCTTTGTACATTTGAAAACCTATAATTATCAAGATATTTAAATGAGTTTTACCATTAATTTAAAAGGCTGCCTGAGAGATTTGTCAACCCCCATGGTGATGGGAATATTAAATGTCACTCCGGATTCTTTTTATGAAAAGAGCCGTCAAGAAACAGAAGCGGATATTATTATCCGGACGAAACAAATGTTAGATGAGGGGGCTTCCGTAATTGATGTCGGAGCATATTCCTCCCGGCCCGATGCCGCGCACATTTCCCAGGAAGAGGAATGGAGCCGGTTAGACAATGCACTGGACGTTATTTTTACCCGTTTCCCGGATATTATTGTTTCCGTAGATACCTTCCGTACGGAAATAGCAAGAAAATCCGTCGAGCAGTATGGCGTTGCTATTATCAATGATATATCCGGCGGAGAAATCGATAAGGCAATGTTCGAAACCGTTGCGGAGCTCAATGTACCTTATATCCTGATGCACATGAAAGGGAATCCTCAAACCATGGTCCATCAGACAGAGTATAAAAACTTTATCCAGGAAGTCTTTTATTATTTCTCGGAGAAAATCGATCATCTTCACCGGCTAGGAGTAAATGATATCATTGTGGATCCGGGTTTCGGCTTTGCAAAGAATCTGGACCAGAATTATGAGTTATTGAAACACCTGCCTGATTTCAAAATACTGAACCTTCCTTTGTTAGTAGGAATTTCAAGAAAAAGAATGATTTACCGGCTATTGGATACCTCGATCGAGGATAGTTTAAACGGAACTACGGTGATTAATACCATTGCATTGATGTCCGGAGCACATATTTTACGCGTTCATGACGTTAAAGCAGCCATGGAAGCTGTAAAAATTGTTGAAAAAATGCGAAGTAGTTTGTAAAATTCGTTTAATTGTCAGGATTTTATCAGGTAAAAGATTAATTTTGCATCTTTATGAAATAAGTCTGTCATCATATACTATTACCGCATGTTTCTTCCTTTTGGCGTAAAAGACGCTATAGATATATTTTTAGTAGCAGTTTTCCTGTATTACGTATACAGGTTAATGAAAATGTCCGGAGCATTTAACCTCTTTGTAGGAGTACTGACTTTTCTTGGTATCTGGGTAATTATCACTCAGGTGCTTGAATTGCCGCTTATCGGTTCTATCCTGGACAAAGTCGTTGGAGTAGGAGCCATTATTCTGGTTATTCTGTTTCAGGATGAGATCCGGCGTTTTCTCGTAACTATCGGTTCTCACCAACGCTGGCGGTCATTTGTACGTATCTTTTCCATAAAGAAAGCTCCGGAAAGAAAAAAAACAGATATGACTGCCGTTATTCTTGCCTGTCTGAATATGTCTAAAACTAAAACAGGTGCATTAATTGTAATCGAAAACGGGATTAGCCTGGAAGCATATAAACGAACCGGGGAAAAAATAAATGCTGAAATCAAAACCCGCTTAATTGAAAATATCTTTTTCAAGAATAGTCCTTTACACGATGGTGCTATGATTATTGCCCACGGGCGAATCGATTCTGCAGGATGCGTGCTTCCTCTTTCCCATAGTTCTAATATCCCTAAAGAGCTGGGGTTAAGGCATCGGGCTGCATTAGGGATATCACAGGAAACAGATGCAAAAGCAATCATCGTTTCCGAAGAAACCGGAAAAATTTCCACTGCTTATCAAGGATGTTTAAATATCGGCCTCACTCCGGAAAGGCTGGAACAGTTTCTAGCTTATACCAATAATAGTATTTAAATCCTTATTTTTATCGTTTCTCCCCGGAAAATATAAATGTAACATTTTCTTATCCTGCTGATAACTTCCTTTTACAAAATTCTTAATTAGAAAGAAATTATCACCGGTTATTTTTGTATTATCATTTATGATAGATAGGCTTTCTGTCAGAATGAGAACAAAAAGTTCGTTTTGTGGTAAGAAAATGATAAAGTAAGGTTTCGATTTTGTAAAGGAAGGGATGTCCGGAGCGCCGGTTTCCCTTCCTGTCTTATTCTTACACAAAAGCTGTTACTTATTTCATTACAATCTTTTCCAGATCATTTTTAAACTGCTGGTAAAGCACTGCGAAAATTGGTTTGTCAGAAGTCAGGACTACCAGTTCATGCGGAGGATAAGCCGGGTCATAAGGGGGATGAAGGTGTATATAAGGATTTACTTTAAAATTAAGTTTTTCATAAAAAGAAAGCCTTTTCCTGGAGATTTCATCTGTCACCGGATCAATTTCCAGCAGAATCCTTTTACCCACTTTCTCTTTGAAAGCAACCAATGTCTCTGACCCTATATGTTGGCCCCTCAATTCCTGATTCACAGCAAAATGTTCAATATAAATATATTCATCAAAATCCCAGAAAGAAATAAAAGCTTGGATTTTATCCTCCTTATGAGTGAAAAAAAGATGATAACGGGGATTCATAAAAGCGGTCTCCTGTTGGATGATACTCCGTTGTTCATACACAGGAAAGGAAGTCGAATAAATCCGTATAAATTTATTCCACCACTCATTATTCATGTCTTTTATTTCAGAAAAAGTAATCATATATTGATTATTTTAAAAGTAAAGTACAAAGGTATTGCTTTTTAAAGAGGTAACGGACGGAATCCGGAATAAAAAACAACCTTGTAACTTATATTAAGAATTACCAGGTGAAAAGATAGGGGCAAACAAAACGCATAAAGATGGAACCGGTTCCCGGAATTATCGTTTCAAGAAAATGATACAAACACTTGATTTCGGGATAAAAAATCACTATCTTTATATCTCCGAATGAAGTAACCTGTCCTAATGGCTGATAAATTATAAAAGGGTTTCAGCAGGCTTTATCACCTTCTTCGGAGTTATTGGTATTCTTCTTTGCCGGATAATAGTTACCTCCCGTCCGAACTTTCATCGTCCCACCTAGGTTGGGCGAACGTTCCACCAAGGTCAAGCGATCGCCTCACCTAGGTGGGACGATCGCTTGACCTTGGTGGAACGATAACATTGGCCTTTCGTTTATATAACATCGGGCTTTCGTTTACATGACATTGGCCTTTCGTTTATATGACTTTACCTCATCCTTTTCCTTTTTTTATTATAGTGAAAATACAATAGGTTGTATCGGACTTAAAACATGGACAATAAAAATAGCATATAAAATATTAGCCTAACTGCTCTCGGCCACATAAAAAAGGAGGCATCCTTTTCCAATGCCTCCCTTATACTTATCAGTCAAAAGCTGGAATCTATCCATGCAATAGACTGTTCCGATTATATTTACCTTCTTTAAAAAGAAAAGTCTACCCCTGCGGAAAAAACTTTGTTTGTTCTTGAAAATACATCTGTCCCGGGATATTCTTTTGCGTAATCGGCAACTTCACGGGTATAATCCGAATAGGTGGTCCAGAAATACCCTACATTGATTTTTACGGTCGGAGATACAAATACGCAGCCTCCCAGCCCAATCGTATAAGAATCCAGGGAAAAATTCAGGTCACTTTGATATTCGTCTTTCACACCATAACGTGTGATCTGGAAACCTCCACTGACCAAAAACAACCGGTGTGGCTGAAATTCTATTCCTGCCAGGTACTCATTGGTACCTCCGTTTATATACCTTTGTTTTCCTCCGTCCATTTTAGCATCCGAGTCGAAAAAATGATGATACCCTGCACTTACCATGAGCTGGGGAAGTATTTTATAAGAAGCCCCCAGGGTAATTAAGGCCGGGATATCATGAGGAGTATTTACTCCATGCTTAAACATACCGGTATCATCTATCTTTGTTTTATTTTCGACATTCAAATTGGTTTTGAATTCATATTTTGCACCGATATTCAATTTATCATAACTGAAATTTACTCCCAGGATAGGGGCAACACCCCAACCCGACTGGGAACAATCCAGATAGGCTCCTTCGTCTGAAGCTTTTCTTAATAGTTCCAGACTTGCCTGTTCCTGTAAATCCGTTGTTCCCATAATCGCCGTAGCCAATATATCTTTCGGACTTACCATGGCTCCGGTATATCCGATGTCCGCAGAAGTCAGGTTTACTTTCAGATTACGAAGATGACCTTCATACCTGTTGTTGACAATATTCAGCCGGAACCCTCCGTATGCCGAGAATATCTCGTTTATTTTATAAACACCTCCTAATTGTGCGCCATAAATAAAAGACGATCCTCTCATATAGGCATCCAGCGAATAACGGTTTGCGGTTAAATCGGAAGATAGCATTTGTCCTACATTGTTTATAATCCCGGGCGTAAGGGAAATTCCGGATTCAAAAGAGGGAAGTCCTTCATTAAAAGTAGCTTTACCACCTCCACCGACGATGGCTACATGAGCGATAACAGCCCAGTCTCCTGTGCGGTATACGCCAAAGACACTAGGGACTATCGGGGCAGAAGCTTTTCCTTCAAATTCTTTTGTAGGGCTGTTTTCTGACATCATAAACGGTTCAAAGGTAGTTGTGATGGTTCTTGTCTGGAAAGCACTCTGATTATTCACTGAAAAATGAAATCCTTCGGATAATTTTATTACTCCTGCCGGATTGGTGTAGGCAGCGTCAATATCAGTCGACGCATCTCTCGATGGATTTCTTACAAAATGAGCACTTTGATTGGTATTGGTAAGCATTCCTCCTGCAAAAATTGCAGATACGTTTAGGGAAGCAATAACAATTGAGAGTTTAATTTTATTCATATGGTTAATTTTTTTAACAGGCGGCAAAGGTATGTATTTTTTAGTTTCAAATGCAAGTATTTTTGAAACAATTCTTTGATTACTAGATAATTATTGCATAAACAACTATTTTTTAGATGATGATTTGTCGCAAAAGAAAGGGATAGTTCTATGAGCTAAAATACTCTTGAAGAAAGATTTATTAAATCTTATCCGATTCCGGTTCTCAGAAAGATAATAATGAAAGAAAGTCATGAAAAGGGAATAAAAAAACTTCTGATAATGTTTATTTCTTATCAGAAGTCCATATTCTTTTTTATTATGAAAGAAGGAGAGTATCCTACTTATTATTCAATAAAGGTGAAGAAATGAAGCCTTGTTTTCAATGTTAACTTTCCCGGATAATATCGCGGGCAATGGCTATTTTGTACTTTTTGCCTTTCATCTTTTCATCTTTAATATTCGACAGGAGTTTTTTGACAGCTTCTCTGCGGACAGCAGCAAATGAAATAAAGTCTTTGACTTCTATTAAGCCCAGCTCATTTTTATCCAGTTTTCCTTTTTGAAAAAAGAATCCGACAATATCACTTTTGTTCAGTTTATTTTTTTTACCACCACTTATATAAATAGTCCGGAATTCGGGATCATCCGGTAAAGGTTCATTCAGTGGTACAGCAAGTGTTTCCGTATCTTCCGGGATGTATTCAGGTACTTTGTCCTCCTTATATAATAAGATGTAAGCTGTTCCCGAATCATGCATACGTGCAGTCCGTCCGTTTCGGTGGGTAAATTCACTTTCTTTGGATGGCAGATGGTAATGGACTACATGTTTCATTTGAGGAATATCAAATCCCCGGGCAGCCAGGTCTGTTGTTACCAGGTAGTTCAGGCTGCCGTTCCTGAATCGGATCAGAATACGTTCGCGGTCGTCCTGGTCCATTCCTCCGTGATAATATCCGGTCAGTATTCCTTTTTTATTCATGAAATCGCTTATCCGTTCTGCTACTTCCCGGTGATTGCAGAAAATAAGAGCCGGTTCGGAACGCAGCGAGCAGATAAACCGGAATAACATTTCGATTTTGTCTTTTTCCTCGGACAATATTAATTTAAGAGAAAGGTTATTTGTATCCTTCTGTTGGGTATAATCCAACACAAACGAAGATTGCATCCCGACGAAATCCGGGATATCCACATCTGAGGTAGCCGAAAGAAGAACTCTTTTCTCCAGATTGGGTAATTGGCTGATAATAGCGTTCATTTCCTCCTGAAAACCAAGTTGAAGAGATTTGTCAAATTCATCCAGTATTAATATTTTTATCTGATCTGTTTCAACCGATTTCCGTTCCAGATGATCGGTTATTCTGCCTGGAGTGCCGATTAATAAGGCCGGAGGATCTGTCAGATTTTTCAGTTCCGTCTCCATAGAGTGTCCACCGTAACATACATTTACCTTAAATCCGGTATTCATCTTTTTCCATACATGTTCTATCTGGATCGCTAACTCACGGGCAGGAACAATAACGAGGCATTGTACTCCTTTTATATCTTTATTTAATAATCCGAGGACAGGCAGGAGGAAGGCAATGGTTTTACCGGAACCCGTAGGAGAAAGCAAGAGGGTATTGGCACGTTCGGAGATTGCTTTCCGGGCTGCTACCTGCATTTTATTCAGGTGCTTTATTCCCAGATTTGAAAGGATATGGGTTTGTTCATTCATTATATTCATATTGCAAAGATAAGCGAGAATAAGTGTAGTAAAAATAATTATGGAAAAAGAGATGACTTTCGGAAAGAAAAATTAATGGTATGGAATGAACAAGTGGAGCTTTCACAGGATAAAACGAGTGTTATTTAAATAAAATCAAATGCAATCAGGCAAATGTAAGCGATAAAAAAGCCCATCAGAAAAATACGTTCAGGAATTAAAAGAAAAATAAGGTTAAAAGGAAAAGAGTTTCTCTTTTCCTTTTAACCTTCTATAGGATTACTGAAAAAGCTCGGGAAGGTATTATTTTATAAAGGGAAGTTGATAGGAAACTCCTCCTTCAAGACGTAGTCCTGACCAATCTACCCGCACGTCTTTGTTCTGTTTTAACGTTGAGCCCATCTGGAAATCGTATCCTCCTGCTACATGGATTCCTATTCCATAGGGCAGCCTCAGATTTGCACCTACCCGGGGAAGGACGGAAAAGCCGGTTATATTCGAACCGGTCAGGTATTTATTATCCAGGCTTATAAACTCATCATTTGTTTTAATATGACCTTTCACTTTTACATTTGTAAATGTAATCCCGGGAGAAACTTCTCCGTAAAAAGATAAATTGACCTTATTAACTGTTCCTATCTGATAGAAATGGTATCGATATAATAATCCTATCCGGTACGCGTTTAATGCTAATTTATTCATAATCTCCCCGGAGTAGTCGGAGTATGCAAGTTTTCCGGCGGTAGTGAGATAAGTAAAATCGGCTCCGGCTTCATGCTCCTGCATACCATAAATAACTGCTATGTGGTATGTCAGATAACCCGGAAAGTTGTCTATTATGTCAATGTCGAGAGGATATTGCGTTTTAAGGGTATTCTGTAAATTAATAAGTTCTGTTTGCATGTCATCCATTTTATAATTTCCATATCCGACCGAATATTCGATCTTTATTTGTGATTGCACAGAAAACGGAAGCAGGCAGATAAAAAGGGCTACTATATAATTTTTCATAAATTCAGGATGTTATTTTATGATGTTGATATAATAATCGTAAATAATCAGATGGTTATTCATGAGGCGGAAATAATAATTGTAATAAATAGGATTTATGATTATTTTGAATATCGTTTTATCATACGAGTGATTCAGTATATTCAATTGGGCGTTTTCTTCGAAATTTTTATCCGAATATAGTATGTTGCCTGTAAACGGGTCAAAACAAATAAATTCTCCTTCAATTGTGGCAATTTTATTTAAAGAAGGAACTTCAAAAACCGAAAAATAATTATCCATGCTTTGCATAATTACATGTTCCGGTGTTTTCGGGTTGAAAACAATATTTTTGACACGGCTATTGGTTTGGTATGTGATGAGATCAAAATTCCCGTTTTCGTAGTGATACAATTTATACCATGCATCATTCAGGCGCAGATAATTGAAAATATATTTTCCATCTGCGGATATTACCGGTCTGAAATCTGTTTTTGTATCTTCTATCTGGTTATTTAATAAGGAACCGGTATTTACATCATAAATTCTATTCGTACGCCGGTCATTATTGTTTATAATAATTTTGTCATCATCCGTTAGGAAAAATACAGGAAAAGCATCCGTATTAAAGCTGCCCAACCATTTTTTTAATGTGTAATCGGCATATACATGAATGATCGCAATATCACTGGAATTATTATGCCTGTAATGAATGGCCACCTTGCCACTTGTCGGAGCGGTCGTAAATTCAGATGTATAAAAAGGATATATATTGCCGAAACCGGTATTTTGTATCACATTTAAATTGTCTTTATCATACGCTCGGAACCCGAAAGAATCCCTGCTCGGACGCATAGCCAGAATATAATCATGTTTTATATCTGCGGCAAACCAGATGTTTCCTGCATACGGTTCATACGTTTCACCAAAAAAAGATTCTTCGAAATAGTTGATTATTCCGGAATATGTTGCATAATCCTCAAAAGGAGCATCCACAGGAAGAATATATATTTCGTAATATTGTGTATCGGACATAGGGAAGACAGGCCGGGAAACCAGGCCTTCACTTTCGTTCACGGGAATATATACTACTTCATCTTTCCATTTCAACACATATTTACAGAGGATATCATTCGGATTATTCCATTTTATTCTGAGTTTAAAAGACTCCGAAGAACCGGTGGAAAACATATTGCTTGTAAATTCATTGTACTTAACGGTATAAAAATCTTCTTTAGGTGTTATCTGCTCTGATTGATAGGTGGTTACTATTTTAAAAGTTTTACTGCCGTAGACATAATTGCGATCTGTATAGGAGGTAATGTCCGGATCACTGATTTCTTCGACGAATATTTCTTCTCCATTGTCATAATAGAATATGCTGTAACTTGCCACATCCGTTCCTTCCAGTTGAGGTTTTTCCCAATATAATTCCAGGTGTTTATCGTTGCTGATACGTTGTTTTATATTTAACTTTATATCCGGACTTACATATTTAATCGGGTAATAAAATTCAAAATTCTTCTTTTCACCCCCCAGTATTTCGGCTAAACTTCCGGTTCCTGATGTGAGGGTGATGTTGAGTTTTAATTTTGATGTTGTATTTTTGGGAATATCATCCGGGGTCAGGAAAATCTTACTTTCCGAATGGTTAATCGGTTGATTATTTAAATAGAACTCTGTCGATATGATTTCTCCGGCAGAAGTATTCAACATATAGGATAGGCTTGTCGGAGCATAGATATATATTGTTTCTCCTTCAGGAATATCGGCTAAATTATAAGTTATATTTATTTCCTCTTCAGGGGGAATAAGGGTATGATAATTCATTTCATCATTCTGATATTCACAGGCGTAGAGCAAAAGCAGGCTCAGACTAAAAGTAATTTTTAGTGCGTAGGTGGAAAAATAGTTCATCGGATGGTTTAAGTTGAAAATAATTCGGTTTTAAGTTTGCTGTTTAAAATTCTAAAAGAATTTGATAATTTTTGGACAAAAGGAATAAAGATAGCCTACCAGAACAAATAAAGTATATATTTATTATTTATAAAAAAAGCACCTACAATGTTTTGTACGTGCTTTTTGTAGCGGGACGGGGACTTGAACCCCGGACCTCATGATTATGAATCATGCGCTCTAACCAGCTGAGCTATCCCGCCGTGGTAAAGCGGTGCAAAGGTAATATTTTTATGTAAACTGCCAAAAAAATAATATAAAATAAAAATATTTTACATACAATAATCTTATTTTCAGCGTTATATTTTCAAGGGAATTCTCCAACAAAATAAGTCGGTTGGTAGGTTGTAAAAATATGTGCATATTTGTTACTTCATTTATTCCTTACTAAAAACAACTTATTATCAGCAATGGCACTGACCAGAAAAGCAAAAATACTTGGGGTTGCAGGCATTATGTTTGTTCTGCTTGCTCTTATAATTTCCGGTGGATATTATTATTTTTATAAAAAGAGTAATTTCTTTCCGGAAAAAACCGTATATATATATGTGTATCCGAATATGACTTTTGACAGGCTTATGGATCAGCTAAAAGAATCCGGTATGGTAGATGAAGGTTCTTTTCAGGAACTGGCAAAGTGGAAAAAGTATGACCGAAATATGAAAGTCGGACGGTATGCGGTAAAACCGGAAATGAGTAATTCCGATTTATTAAAGATCCTTATTGCTGGCAGGCAAACTCCTTTGCAGGTAAAATTCAATAATATCCGTACAGTGCCTCAGTTTGCCGGACGAATTGCATCCCAGCTAATGGCAGATTCTCTTAGTTTTCTGCACACTTTTCAGGATGAAAAGTTTATCGAAAGCCTAGGTTTTACGCAGGAAACACTGCCGGCTATGTTTATTCCGAATACGTATGAGTTATACTGGACTACTTCTCCTGAAAAATTCTGTGAAAGGATGAAAGCTGAATTTGACCGGTTCTGGAATGAGGAACGCCGGAATAAAGCAAAAGAAATCGGTCTGACACCCGTTGAAGTAAGTACACTGGCTTCTATTGTCGAAGAAGAAACCAATAAAACAGATGAATTTCCTATTGTTGCCGGGTTATACATAAACCGGTTGAAAACCGGCATGATGCTACAGGCTGACCCTACCGTAAAGTACGCCGTGGGAGACTTTTCTTTACGGAGGGTATTGAATGTGCATCTGGCAAAAGAGTCACCTTATAATACCTATCGGAATTATGGCTTACCCCCCGGGCCGATCCGCTTTCCGTCGATTCAGGTAATTGATGCGGTATTGAATTATACCCATCATAATTATATTTATATGTGTGCAAAAGAAGATTTGTCCGGCAGGCACAATTTTGCTATGACAGGAGCCCAGCATGCGGCCAACCGGGCAAAATATACGGCTGCATTAAATAAGCTGGGTATATACCGGTAGGATTAACCGAATAAGTGCCTGAATGCTTCTTCTACTTTTTTAGCTGAAACAATTTCTATGTTTACTTTTTTCCGGTCAAAGCCTTTCAGGTTATTAGCCGGAATGATGATCCGGTTGAAACCCAGTTTCTCCGCTTCCTGAATCCGTTGTTCAATCCGGTTTACCGGACGGATTTCTCCGGACAATCCGATTTCTCCGGCAAGGCAGACACTCTTTTCCAGCGCAATATCCATGCTGGAGGATAGTACAGCACTAATAACAGCCAGGTCAATGGCCGGGTCATTTACCCTTATTCCTCCGGCAATATTCAGAAAAACATCTTTCTGAGCCAGTTTAAAACCGGCACGCTTTTCCAGCACAGCAAGAAGCATATTCATCCGCCGGATATCAAACCCGGTCGCAGAGCGTTGGGGGGTGCCGTAAGCTGCCGTACTCACCAGTGACTGGGTTTCGATCAGGAAAGGACGTACTCCCTCAATAGCAGAAGCAATGGCCACACCACTCAATCCTTCATGTTCCTGTGAGAAGAGGAGTTCGGATGGGTTGTTTACCTGTCTTAAACCATCTTGTCTCATCTCATAGATACCCAGTTCCGCAGTACTTCCGAAGCGGTTTTTAATAGAGCGGAGAATCCGGTACAGGTAATGCTGGTCACCTTCAAATTGCAGCACCGTATCTACAATATGTTCAAGGATTTTCGGACCGGCAATGCTTCCTTCTTTATTGATATGTCCGATAAGAATAACCGGTGTACCGGTTTGCTTAGCGAATTTAAGAATGGAGGCAGCACATTCTCTTACTTGGGAAATGCTTCCCGGGGAAGATTCGATTGCCTCACTGTAAACCGTCTGGATAGAATCGATAATAACCAGTTCGGGTTGTACTTCTTTGATATGGGTATAAATTTCTTCCAGTAACGTTTCGCAGACAATATAACAATGGGAAGCTTCCTGTTTGCTTAGTCGGTCTGCTCTTAGTTTTAGCTGCCTGGCACTTTCCTCACCGGAAATATATAATGTTTTTTTCTCCGTGAGTTGAATAACCGTCTGGAGGATCAATGTGGATTTTCCGATGCCCGGTTCTCCCCCTAACAGTACCATGGAACCCGGCACTAAGCCTCCTCCAAGTACCCGGTTAAATTCTTCATCCTTCAGATTGATCCGGATTTCATCGGTTGTTGTAATTTCATTTAAAAGGATCGGTTTAATTTTGTCCCCGGAAAAGCCTGCGCCTGCTTTTGCCGGAGTTGAAACTGTTTTGCTGACGATCTCTTCTATAAAGGTATTCCATTCTCCACATCCGGGACAACGTCCGATCCACTTCGGAGAATCAGCGCCGCAGTTTTTACAGAAAAAGACGGTTTTATTTTTTGCCATATAGTTTTCAGAAAAGTAAAAAGTAAAAGATAAAAAGTAAAAGTTGCTGGCAACAATATACCTATATATGTTACTTTTTACTTTTTATCTTTTACTTTTCAGGATTATTACTACAAAGATACAAAATAGTACGCATCTTTCAAAAAAGAATTATTTATCAATGAGTTATCTTTCCTATTAATTACTTATTAATGGTATGATACACTCTATTCCGGTTTACCGAACGATTTACTTTATAAAATGTTTTTCTGTGGATGGACTTTTCTATGTATGATAATTAATTATTTTTGCCATAAGAAAAACAACTAAACAATCACATGAAAAAAATTATTTACACACTGATTTTAAGCACGTGCAGTCTTTTTGCTTTGCATGCTGCTAAAGTAGATACGATCCTTACCAGAAGTACGGTAATGGATGAATCGATAAAAGCTGTCGTGGTTTTGCCGGATACTTATGACGGGCAAAAGGAATATCCGGTTGTTTATACCCTACATGGTTATAGCGGAAACTATGCCGGTTGGGTCAATTTTGCAAACTACAAAGACCTGGCAGACCAGCATCAGGTTATCCTTGTTTCTCCTGACGGAAAGAATAGTTGGTACTGGGATAGTCCGCTGAATCCGAAATCTCAGTACGAAACGTACGTTGGAAAGGAATTAGTTCAACAGATTGATCAATTATACAAAACCATAAAAAGTCCTAAGGGCAGGGCTATTACCGGCTTAAGCATGGGAGGACATGGTGCGTTATACCTTGCGATCAGGCATCAGGATACGTTCGGTGCTGCCGGAAGTATGAGCGGGGGAGTAGACATCCGCCCGTTTCCGGAAAACTGGGAAATGAAAAACGCGCTGGGAAGTTACGAAGAAAATAAAGAATTGTGGGAAAAGAACACAGTGATAAATATGCTGGATCAGATACAGCCCGGAGCTTTAGCACTGATTATCGATTGTGGCGTGGACGACTTTTTCTATCAGGTAAATGTAAATTTGCACAATGCCTTATTAGAACGTAACATCCCGCATGATTTTATATCCCGTCCGGGAGGTCATACCGGTGAATACTGGACCAATGCCATTAAATATCAGGTGCTGTTCATGTCTTTGTTTTTTCAGGGATATCAGCAATAAAGATACCTTTTTAGTATATATTTCCGGAAAGTCCTTTGCTTATGGGTAAAGGACTTTTTCTATCCATTCCAGGATATCTTCAATAACTTCCGTTTTATTTATTTCCTGCAACAACTCATGCCGGGCTCCTTCATACAGCTTTGTTTCTACTTTTGTGTGTCCGGTTTTAAACAGTTTTTCCGATAGCTTTCTGATCCCTTTGCCATAATCTCCTACCGGATCCTCCATTCCGGAAATCAAGAGGATGGGAATATTAGGAATCAACTTCAGACACTTCTTTTTTGAAACAGTATATAATATATAAAACAAGTCTTTGTAACCGCTATTGGTAAATAAAAATCCCGTTTTTTCATTTTGATTATACTGTGCTACCGCATTTTCGTCTCTGCTTAACCAGTCGTTTTTTGTTTTGGGAGATTGAATTCTGTGATTGAAATTGCCGAACGCAATCCGGTTTATCAGGTTACCGGGTTTCTTATCACCGGATATTCTTTTCATCATCTCTGCCAGGAGAATACCGAATGCGGAAAGCAGATTTCCACCGGAAGTACCCATGCTGATATAGCCTGCCAGGGACGGTTGGTATTCCGTGAGGTAATACCGGCTTAAAAGAGAACCCATACTGTGCCCGAAAATAAAATAAGGAAGAAGCGGATATTTTATTTGAATAATACTTTTCAGGGTATGAAAATCTTTCAGCAGTACTTCGTATCCTTTCCGGTCTGCAAAATAACCGAACAGCCTATCGTCATTCAGGGAGTTACCATGTCCGGCATGATCATTGCCGCAAACCAGGTATCCGGCTTTTGCCAGGAAAACAGCAAATTCCTCATACCGTTGGATATACTCAGCCATACCATGGGCAATCTGAATAATTGCTTTCGGATTGCCTTCGGGTTTCCATACAGAAGCATGAATCGTATGTGTTTTATTGGCAGATTGGTATATTATCTTTTCAGCATGCATGGAAAAGCCGGTATGAAAAACAGTAGTATATAATCTATTATACTTTCATTAGTAAATTTAAATTTTCTCTTTCCCCTACGATCCAAACCACATCTTTTACTCTGAAATCGGCTGTTACATCATCCGAAACAAAAGTGCCATCTTCTCTTTCAATGGCAATCACCAGGCAATTCAGCCTTTCTCTTACCTGAGAGCTCTGGATGGTTTTTCCGATAAGCGCGGACGAGGGTTTAATGGTAAAGTGTTCAAGGATCACTTCATTTCCATCTTTATTATAACCATCTATTTCTTCTTGTTGTTCAATTGTCTTTGCAAATTTTTCCAGTTGTTCATTGGTGCCGATTACTCCGATCTTGTCATAAGGAAAAATAAGATCACCGGAATCCGGAATGTTGATATATTCATTCCCTCTTACGATACTTACAATATTTACTCCGTAATCTTTCCGGGCATGGGATTCCTGAAGCGTTTTCCCAACATATTGAGAGTTCGGTGCAACCTTATAATACATAAGCTGCAGGTCATGCAATAAATCTTTCCGTTCGTAGCCGGTAAATTCCTGCCGGCTGTTCAGATTTTCCTTGAAGCGTCTCTCTATTCTTAATGAGCTTAATCCTATTTTTTTCGTAAAAATAATTACGGCCAAAATAGGAAGAGCAATAAGTGAACTATATAAATAACTAAAGTTAAAAATATAATGGATCGGAATAGCAAGAAACAAGAAGGCGAATGCAAATCGGTGGAGGATAATAAATATCAGGATAATCCGGTTATTGTCCCCTTCCTTCCACAAAGACTTAAACGATTCGTATGCGATTTTCCGCAATGCAATTTCCCGTAATAAAGGAGCCATTGCTACGATTGCAATAACGGCTGTTACAATTCTGCCCCACATGTCCGGCAGGTAATTATCCAGGATGTTCAGCAGGAATTGAGTGGAAAGATAAAGGATTCCCAGAATAATTAACATATATAATGCCAGTCCCTGCAATGTTTTTTTCAGGTATTCGGACCATATATTTGTCCTTTTTGTTTGCGTATTGGCTTTCTGGCTATACCGGAATAATGCGATTTTCCATTTCTCGGGAATATGCGGGTCCAGCTTATTATAAGCCGGAACAGCCATTTTCATCACATAAGGAGTTGTAAACGTCGTAATCACGGAAACCGCTACGGCCACCGGATAAAGAAACGAATCAATCAACCCGAGGGACACTCCGAGGGTAGCAATGATAAAAGAAAACTCACCGATCTGTGAAAGACTGAAACCTACCTGCATGGAGACTTTCAGCGGTTGGCCGGCAACCAGAGAACCGACTGTCCCGAAAAATACTTTACCGAAAATAACGACTAAGGTAAGGATTACGATAGGAAACCAATATTGTACAATAATTCCCGGTTCCACCATCATCCCTACGGAAACAAAGAAGATCGCACCGAATAAATCTTTCACCGGCTTGAATATTTTCTCGATGCGTTCGGCCTGTACGGTTTCAGCAAGGATAGACCCCATAATAAAAGCCCCCAGCGCAGTTGAAAACCCGGAATATACGGCCAGGAAAACCGAGCCCAGGCATAATCCTACAGAAACGATAAGCAGCGTTTCACTATTCAGATGGGTACGTGTTTTCTTGAAAAAGGTCGGTAATAAATAAATCCCCATTAAGAACCATAACACCAGGAATAAGATCAGTTTAAATATGACAAAAAATGCGGATGTATCTTCACTTCCACTTTGCTGGCCGATAGAGGAAAATGCTACCATTAATACAATCGCTACCAGATCCTCTATAATCAGAATGCCAAAAACCAGTTGCGTTGACTTTTGTTTGGACATTCCAAGGTCTGTGACTGCTTTTATAATAATCGTTGTAGAAGACATGGCTACCATGCCGGCAAGGAAGATGCTGTTCATTTGTCCCCAGCCCAGTAAATGTCCGGTCAGGAAACCCAGTAACATCATACTGATAATAAAAATAATCGCTGTGACCGCTATGGTACTTCCAAGTCGCAATAACTTCTTGAAACTGAATTCCAGACCAAGAGAAAAAAGTAGGAAGATAATCCCTATCTCCGCCCATATATGAATGCTATGTTCATCAACAATTTTAGGAAAGAACGGGAAAAACGGACCGGCCAGAAACCCTACTACGATATACCCCAATACAACCGGTTGTTTCAACACTTTAAAAATGATAGTGATTAGCCCGGCTGAAACCAGAATCAGGGCTAAGTCTGATATTAAAGGGTCGAGTTGTGACATAAACGAATCTTATTTAGGATGAATGAACAAATAAAAAGTTTATTTTGTTTACTTTGCAAAAGTAATGAAAACAAATGAGCGAAGTGTTGTGCCAGCTTTGCTGCGAAAGGCTATCTTCCCAATAACCAGCGCTTTTTACAATTGTTAATAAAACAATAAAAATATGAAACAATTTTTCGAGGAGTTTAAAAAGTTTATCAACCGCGGAAATGTAATGGATATGGCCGTCGGTGTAATCATTGGCGGAGCATTTGGCAAAATTGTGTCTTCTGTGGTTGCGGATGTGATTATGCCTCCTATCGGGCTGCTGATTGGCGGAGTTTCTTTTGTGGATCTCAAACTGGTATTAAAGCATGCAGCGGTAGATGCAGCGGGAAATGCAATACCGGCTGTAACCCTCAACTACGGGAATTTCCTCCAGAATGTATTTGATTTTCTTATTGTTGCTTTTTCTGTTTTTCTTTTGGTAAAGTTTGTCAACAGACTGACAGATAAAAAAGAAGCCGCCAAAGCAGAAGAAAAAGCTCCGGCACTCACCAAAGAAGAAACCTTACTGACAGAAATCAGAGATCTTTTGAAAAAGAACAGATAAGATAAGAGGCAAGAGTCAAGAGCCAAGAATCAAGACTTTGAGAGGTGAATATACTTTTAAGAAATTTGGTATTATAAAATAAACAACTAAGCAGAAAGAAGAATTAAGCAGAGTGTAGCGAATTAGCTGAGACAGCGTTCGTTACGCTCTGTTTTGCTTTGTATTTCAAAAGGCTGAAAAGCATATTTAAGCAGAACATAGCAGAAGTTTCGTTACTATCCCGTTACTTTAATAGCGATGTAAATACTTTGCTAATAGGTTTTTATTCAGCGTATTGCGTAGTTTTGCATGCTGTCAGATAACTCAATGATAACTAATTTTGTAACCAGAAAAAACATTGAGTTATGAGGTCAACATTCAAAGTATTATTTTACGTGAAGAAAGGCAGCGAGAAACCTAATGGGAACCTGCCTTTGATGTGCCGTATCACTGTAGACGGCGAAGTTAAACAATTCAGCTGCAAGATGGATATCCCTCTCCGCCTGTGGGATGTAAAAAACAATCGTGCGGCGGGAAAGAGTGTGGAAGCGCAGAAAATCAATCTCGCCATCGATAGAATCCGTGTGGATATAAACCGCCGTTATCAGGAGCTGATGCAAACGGATGGCTACGTTAGCGCTATCAAACTGAAAAACGCCTATCTCGGAATCGGAGTAAAACAGGAAACACTACTGAAACTATTTGAACAGCATAACGCAGAGTTTGAGAAGAAAGTAGGCTATAGTCGGGCGCAGGGTACTTTCGCCCGTTACCGTACCGTCTGCAAACATATCAGGGAGTTTCTTCCCTCTACCTATCATCGGGAAGATATACCACTGAAAGAATTAAACCTTACGTTTATAAATGATTTCGAATACTTCCTACGAGAAGAGAAGAAATGCCGTACTAATACAGTATGGGGATATATGATTGTACTAAAGCATATCATTTCCATGGCTCGGAACACAGGTTTATTGCCGTTCAATCCATTCGCCGGATATATTAACAACCCTGAAAGCGTGGATAGGGGTTACATCACCGAAGAAGAGATACAAACGCTTATAGAGACTCCGATGAAAAACAAAACATACGAACTTGTGCGTGACCTGTTTGTCTTTTCTGTTTTCACCGGACTCAGTTATGCGGACGTGAAGAAACTCACTACTGACAACCTACAAACATTCTTTGACGGCAACCTGTGGATTATCACCCGTAGACGAAAAACTAATACGGATTCCAATATCCGGCTATTAGATGTTCCCAAGCGGATAATAGAGAAATACAAAGGCTTAACAGGAGACAACCGTGTTTTTCCCGTTCCGAGCAACAGTTGTTGCAACGAAAAACTAAAAAAGATAGGTATGCAATGCGGATTCAAAGTAAGGCTGACCTACCATGTGGCCCGCCACACCGCAGCAACGACCTTACTTTTATCTCACGGTGTGCCTATCGAAACGGTGAGCCGTATTCTCGGACATACGAACATAAAGACCACCCAACTTTACGCAAAGATCACCAATCAGAAGATAAGCCGGGATATGGAAATCCTATCGCATAAGTTGGAAGGTATGGAGAAGAATATGTGTGAAGCCATACTGTACCCGCTATATTTATTGTAGCGGGTATGGCTGCTATCAGAGTTTAACCGCGGCTACCCCGATGGGCTTTTAAAGAAAAGCCGTAGCTTATTAGGGCATTTTCTTTACGCATCCGTTTCACTACTGCTAAAAATGCCCCAATAAGCCAAAGGACAAACTCTCTGGAAACCCCGGCAGTCCTGCCGACCGCAACCGTTCCGGGCGGTTATCATAGAAAATTATCAACTTAAAATTTATCTCTACAAATGGGATTTGCCGTATTACATATACAAAAGCCAAAAGGCAATGATGCCCGAACAACAGCGCATATAGAACGGACGGTACAGCCGGGCAATGCCGATCCGGAACGTAAGGAACTCAACAAGGAGTTTATCAGGTTTCCGGACGGAGTAGAGAATCGCACACAGGCGATACAGCACCGGATAGAGAACGCAGAGATAACCCGTAAAATAAGAGAGAATCAGGTACGTGCGTTACAAGTCATGCTGTTGGGTACTCCCGAAGATATGCAGCGCATACAGAACAGAAAGATAGATGATTGGTGCCGAGATAATATCGAATGGCTAAAAGACACGTTCGGAAAAGAAAACATAGTTTCCGCCGTCCTGCACATGGATGAGAAAACTCCCCATATCCACGCAACGGTAGTTCCTATTGTTGCTGGTGAAAGAAGAAAAGCCAAACAGGAAGAGAACAACGGCAAGAAGAAGTACCGGAAAAAACCGAAAGATACCGTCCGATTATGCGCAGATGATGTGATGACGCGTGATAATTTGGAACGGTTTCAGGATACATATGCCAAGAGAATGCGGAAATACGGATTACAGCGGGGTATCAAAGGTTCTGATGCCCGGCATATCTCTACACCTCAATATTATAGAGAATTGTTCGCCCAAAACGAAGACCTCAAAGAAAATATAGAGTATCTGCAAGAAGAGAAACAGGAGGTTTATGAGAAAGTTCAGGATATGTATGACCGCAAGGATGAAGCACGGGAAAAATTCATGAATATGCACGAATATCCCCAGCAGAAAGAGGCGGAAATATCTGACCTTGAAACTCGTATAGAACAACTAAAGCAGAAATACGAGCCATACAGGGGGCAGGATGATATAAATCTTCTGTTTAGTGTATTCCCACAGTTAAGCGAACGTCTACGGATAGCCCAGCTATGCAAGGGCATCGGATTAACGATAGACGCCATTAAGCAGCTTTTTACGGGTGAAGCCGTGACAATGAGTGGAAAACTCCATTCCCCCGAACACAATCAATCATTCAGCGTACAGGATGCCAAATTGCAGTTATTTAAGGAGAGTAAGAACTCCGAAAGACTGAAATTATCTATCAACGGGCATAACATCATCGAATGGTTTAAAGAACAATTTGTCAAACTTCGGCAGACGGTTAGACCGAATATAAAGCCCACCACACCTACACAAAATAAAGGGTGAGGAGTATAAGCTTCCGTAAAGCTGGAATTAAATAAAAGCAAAGGTTTTAAAAGATAAATACTGTTGATTTGCAGATATTTGCTAAATTTACAGGCAAAAAGAAATTAACTTTTATACTAAAATGTAAGCAGAAATTACCCCTGCATAAAATGAACAATGGCAATAATTGTAGATAATATTGAATTAGATGAAACGAATGTTGAATTCAACCATGCTTCTGAATTTGTAAAGCATACGAATAAACTTGTTTATCTGACAGGTAAAGCAGGAACAGGAAAAACCACTTTCCTCAAATATCTTCGTGAAGTAACGACAAAGAATGTAGTCATTCTTGCACCAACAGGTGTGGCTGCAATAAACGCAGGTGGACAAACAATACACTCCTTCTTTCAGATTAAACCAAGTATATATATACCGAATGACAAACGCTTAAGAAAAAAAGCTGACGAAAACGATACTGATAAAAGCACCATTTATGATCATTTTAAATATTTCAAAGAAAAGCTTGACATAATCAAGGGATTAGAACTTTTAATTATTGACGAAATTTCAATGGTTAGGTGTGATTTACTTGATGTCATAGACAGATTACTTAGAGTATTTCGAAATAGGGAAAGCGAAGCATTTGGTGGAGTACAAGTAATTCTCATTGGCGACACATTTCAGCTACCACCCATTGCTGATTTTAAGCAATGGAGTATATTAAAACCATATTATAAAAGTCCATTTTTCTTTAGCTCAAAAGTAATAAACCAAAACAAACCAATTTACATTGAATTAAAGAAGATATATAGACAAAACGAACAAGAATTTATTGACCTTCTTAATAGAATACGAGTAAATCAAGTTGGCTCAAATGAACTGAAATTACTTAATTCTAAATATAATCCAACTTTTTCTCCAAATGGCAATTCAAATTATATCACTCTTGCTACACATAATAGATTAGTGGATAATACAAATCTTACAAAACTGACCGAATTACCCACTGAACTGAAACAATTTGAAGCAAATGTTACAGGACTATTCCCGGATAACATAATGCCAACGAACAAAATTTTGCTGCTTAAAGAAGGTGCGCAAATTATGTTCATTAAAAATGATAAGGCAAAAAGGTATTACAATGGGAAGATTGCGAAAATCAGTAAAATTGAAAATAATGTAATCATTGTAAAATTTTCGGACGATAGTGAAATTACAGTAGAAAGGCAGCAGTGGGACAATATAAAATACAAGTGGAATGATAAAGAAAAAAAAATTGAAGAAGAGATAATAGGTACTTTTATACAGTTTCCAATAAAGCTTGCCTGGGCTATTACTGTTCATAAAAGCCAAGGGCTAACATTTGAAAAAGTGATAGCTGATTTGGGAGCAGCGTTTACGTCAGGACAGGTTTATGTAGCATTAAGTAGATGTACATCCTTTAATGGATTAGTTTTGAAAACTCCTATTGGGTCAAACGCAATTAAAACAGATTCGCAAGTATTACAATTTGCGCAAAACGAAACACCGAACACTCTAATTCTACAAGAGTTAAACTCAGGCAAAGCAGATACATACTATCAAAAAGTTCGTGAATCAGTTAAGGAAATGAACTTTCTTAAGGCATATGATAACTTTATAATGGCCGTTAAGTTTAGAAATGATATTGAAACTGATTTGTTTAAGAAATATTTTATTGTAACATCTAATAAACTTGCATCATTTAGACATAAATATGTAACCACACTCGATGAGTTTAATGCTAAAAATCAAGAATGTGAAGAATTAAAAGTAGCAGTATCCCTACACAAAACAGAGAGTTTAAGTCTACAAACAAAAATCAATGAACAAAATAACTCTATTAAATTATTGCTTGACAGCACTAAAAAACGTGAAGAGGAATGTGAAAAACTAAAATTGGAAATTTCAACGTTAGTAACACAAAAAAAGTTTATAGAAAAGAAAATATATGTAAATGAAACCACTATTCAAGGACTTCAAGAAACTGTTGAGAGATTAGAGCGGACTATTAAGAACAGTGAACAAGAGATTAAGCGGCTAAAAAACTTAAAATGGTATCAAAAACTATTTGGTCATCAGTAGATTACTTTGTATTGGGTAACAAAGGGTAAGATTTATTCTCAGTAAGATAATAACTCTTTCTTTATCCGAACACAAAGATATATTGCAAGAATAAAACGTCAACACCAAGCCGCAAGCGGTTTTTGTGGATTTCTTCCTTTTCGTTCCGAAAAGAGTAAATCCACAAAAAGTATTGCCTAATTTATTCTTTCCATAAGAGAGGTGTTTACAGGATAAAGAAAGAGAAAAAATATGCGTGGAGTTTCAGAATTATTGCTTATTTTTGGCATGAGTTATTTGATAGTATTACACCGCAAAATGCTGAAATACGCACGGTTACTAAATCGTTACTTCTGAAATTCAAAAACTCTGTGAAAGTTTATTTTAGATGATATATGAAAACCCAATAGTTTATTTTGTTTTTTCCCTGATATATAAAAAATTTCACCTCTCAACGTCTTGGCTCTTGATTCTTCTCTCTACTCCAGCTCCTTCATGATTCCCTGAATTTCCTTCCTGATATGCTGAAGCCGGGATATGACCTCATAATTATCGGTTGTTTCCTTCGGATTCTCACGGAGTTTTTTACGAATCCCTTCGATTCCTAATCCCTTTTCATTTCTCAGGTAAACGATCATTCGGATTCTTTCTATGTCTTCTGTTTTATAAAAACGGGTGCCTTTGGCATTTTTCCGGGGGGAAATATAGAAGTCAAACTCCTTTTCCCAATATCTGATGGTCGGGGTTTCTACTCCAAGCATCCGGGAAACTTCCCCTATGGAATAATATAATTTCAGCGAATCTGTTTCTTTTTTCTTTCCCATAAAGCCTTAATCAAACATTTGTCCTGCATTGGAAGAAATCTGTATCATCCGGTCATACTCTTCCGGAGTCAGATCCATAAAATAATAATTCTGCGGATTTTCCGGTTGACCTTTATACCGCACTTCATAATGAAGATGTGGCCCTACCGATTTTCCGGTATTCCCCACCAATCCGATCACTTCTCCGCGGGTAACGGTTTTCCCGACCGGCACCAGGATGTCATTCATGTGGGCATATAACGTTTCATAATCGTATCCATGGTCTATAATGACAGTATTTCCATATCCCTGTTTCCAGCCGGCAAAAGAAACTTTCCCGTTCCCTGTGGCATAGATGTCCGTTCCTATAGCGGCCGCAAAATCCATTCCCGCATGGAACTTCGGGGTTTTATACACCGGGTCGATCCGCATCCCGTATCCGGAAGCCGTACTTTTCAGGTCTTTATTGGAAACCGGCTGAATAGCCGGAATACACAACAATCTTTCTTCATTTTTGCTGAGTAGTTCTACTATTTCATCAAAAGAACGGGACTGGATATACAACTGTTTGGAAAGGATATCAATTTGTTGTGACGTATGGATAATCAGGTCCGCATCCCGGAGGTTCATTAGCTCTTCATACCGGTTGGTTCCGCCATACCCGGCTTTTCGGATGGTGTAGGGGATCGGATCCGCCTGAAAAATTACCCGGTACATATTATTATCCCTTTCCATAATATCATCCAGGATAGGAGTGATCTCATCTACTTGTCTGGATAGTACTTTGTATTGCGCAATCAACCGGTTATTTTCATTCCGCAGGATTTTATATTGCGGTAGCTCGACAAAAAATACCAATAAGCAGAAAACCCCCACGCCGATCACAGTTCCTGAAAGTAAATGACGCAGAACAATCATCACCCTGTCTTTAAAGGTCAGGTAGACTCTTTCGTATTCCTCCGTGACAGGATCGTATTTTATAGTATACATTTCTCATGATTGTTCTCGTAAATGGCTTGTTATTACCATGTAATTATTTCCGGTGATGGAGGCAAAAGTAATATTTTTAATGTATTTTTGCAAGCTAATTGAAAAGTCAGGGAGGTCACTTTCTGCTCATACGTACCTATAGGCAGCAAAGGGAGCTATGTATAAAGAAAATATAAAAAGAAAATAATAATATGTTGACAGCTAAAGAAATTCGTCAGTCTTTCAAAGACTTTTTTGAATCCAAAGATCATAAGATCGTACCTTCTGCGCCGATGGTAATTAAGGACGACCCGACATTGATGTTTACCAATGCGGGTATGAACCAGTTTAAAGATATTATCCTGGGCAATGTACCTATTAAATATCCCCGGGTTGCTGATTCCCAGAAATGTTTACGCGTAAGCGGAAAACACAATGACCTGGAAGAAGTAGGACACGATACCTATCACCATACCATGTTTGAAATGCTGGGAAACTGGTCTTTTGGGGATTATTTCAAAAAAGAAGCGATTGAATGGGCATGGGAATACCTGACCGAAGTACTAAAGCTGGATAAAGACAAGTTATATGTGACCGTATTTGAAGGAAGTGAACAGGATGGGCTGGCACGGGACGAAGAAGCGGTCGGATACTGGAAAGAATATTTACCGGAAGAACGAATTATCAATGGAAATAAGAAAGATAATTTCTGGGAAATGGGAGATACCGGTCCTTGTGGTCCTTGTTCGGAGATTCATATCGACCTGCGTCCGGATAAGGAAAGAAAGGAAGTTCCGGGAGTAGCGCTGGTAAATAAAGACCATCCGCAGGTAATCGAAATATGGAACCTCGTGTTTATGCAATTTAACCGGAAAGCTGACGGTTCCCTTGAGGAATTGCCGGCTAAGGTAATTGATACGGGAATGGGATTTGAAAGGCTTTGCATGGCTATTCAGGGGAAAACCTCCAATTATGACACGGATGTGTTCCAGCCGATTATCCGGGAAATAGGAAAAATTACCGGTACTACTTACGGGAAAGATGAAAAAACGGATATTGCCATGCGGGTTATCGCCGACCATATCCGTACGATTGCTTTTTCCATTACGGACGGACAATTGCCTTCCAATGCGAAAGCCGGATATGTAATCCGTCGTATCCTCAGACGTGCCGTACGCTACGGATATACATTCCTCGGTCAGAAAAAGGCATTTATGTATCAACTGATTCCTTCTCTGATCGCTACTATGGGAGATGCGTATCCGGAACTGATTGCGCAGAAAACGTTGATTGAAAAAGTGATCAAAGAAGAAGAAGATGCTTTTCTACATACACTTGAAACCGGAATTAAGTTGCTGGATAAACTGGTAACAGAAGCCCATGCGCAGAATAAAACGGTCATTGATGGCACCAGTGCCTTTACACTGTACGATACATACGGCTTTCCGTTGGACCTGACAGAGCTTATTCTTCGGGAACAGGGAATGGAGTTGGATAAAGCCGGTTTCGACGAAGAAATGAAAAAACAGAAAGAAAGAGCCCGGAATGCGGCTGCTGTTGAAACCGGGGACTGGGTAACAGTACGGGAAGGGGAAACGCGCTTTGTCGGATATGATACAACTATTGCAGAAACCAGGATATTACGCTACAGAAATGTAAAACAGAAGAATCAGCAATTCTATCAGATTGTGTTAGAAGAAACTCCTTTTTACGCGGAAATGGGAGGGCAGGTCGGTGATAGTGGCAGCCTGATTAGTGAGACCGGAGAAATTATAGAGATCTTTGATACCAAACGGGAAAATAACCTGGCGGTACATCTGACGAAAAAATTGCCGGAAGACCTGACTGCCGTTTTTGTTGCGAAAGTAGATGAGGAAAAACGGCTGGCAATAGCTTGTAACCATACTGCTACCCACTTGTTACACGAAGCGTTAAGGGCCGTTCTCGGAGAGCATGTGGAACAGAAAGGATCGTATGTTTCTTCGGAGATCCTGCGTTTTGACTTTTCCCATTTCCAGAAACTGACCGATAAAGAAATCCGGGAGGTGGAACGGATTGTAACGGAAAAGATCCGTGCCAATATTCCACTGGACGAACAACGTTGTGTGCCGATTGCCGCTGCGAAAGAAATGGGAGCAATGGCATTGTTCGGCGAGAAATACGGGGATGAAGTGCGGGTAGTACGTTTCGGGACTTCCGTGGAACTGTGCGGGGGAACACATATCGACGCGACCGGAAATATCGGAACCTTCCGGATTATTTCGGAAAGCTCTATTGCTGCAGGCATACGCCGTATAGAAGCCATCACCGCGAAAACGTGTGAGAATTATTTCTATATGCAACAGGATATATTGCGGGAATTGAAAGAGATATTCCATAATACACCGGATCTGGTACAGGCGATGCGGAAATTTGTGGAAGAAAACGAAGGCTTAAAGAAAAAGATGGAAACCTATGTGAAAGAAAAAGTGGCGCTCCTGAAACAAAAAGTTATTTCCGAAAAAAAGAATATAAACGGCATTACCACCTTTATTATCCGGGGTTCATTTACCGAAGATATTGCCAAAGATATTGCTTTCCAGCTTCGCGGGGAATTCCCTGAAAAAATGTGTTTTATTGCCGGTGTGGAGTTGAATCACAAACCCAACCTCATGCTGATGTTCAGCGACGATCTGGTTGCACAGGGAATGAATGCTTCCCAAATTATCCGGGAGGTCTCAAAACATATTCAGGGTGGTGGTGGCGGCCAGCCTTACTTCGCTACTGCCGGAGGAAAGAACCTGGATGGATTAGGAATTGCCGTAGAGGAAATCATAAAGAAATTGCAATAAATTTGACATATAAAATTAATCACTATGAAAAGAATAAGTATTTTATTTTGGGCAACTTTGTTTGGGTTAAGTGTGCATGCGCAAATTGAGCTGATAGGAGAAATATCTGAGAAATATTGTTCCAGGTTTTACTTTGATGAAATAGAAGGAGAAGAGGTCGCTTTGTATGTTGAGAGCAACTTTGATAATTCTTTAGTGGATGTTTATGATGATTCCTTTAACTTGAAAAAGAATATTCTTTTGTCAAAAAATTGGGGTAAACTGTCTTTTGTCCGCTATGTCGACCAGTCATTAAATGATGGTGGTACACATTGTAAAATTGCAACAGCTGATTTTTTTAACGATGATGATTTCTTTGAATTTTTTCTTTATAAAGGCTCTGATGGAATGGGTTCCGGGGTTCTTTCTATTGTAAATGAAAATAATGAAGTACTTTGGAGTAAAGAATATGAGAAGGGGATATCTACATACGGAGCTGCGATGTATGATTATATTTTACAGGTATTATTAAAAAAAGATAAAAAGGGAAATAAATTTATGCTTATCTCTTCTGGTGACTTAACAGAAGTTTACTCCGTTGTAGGAAACTCCTCTTCTTTAAATGTGAATAAGTTACAGGAAATCTCCACTCCTTATCCCAATCCGGCAAGTTCTTCCATAACCCTGCCTTACGATCTAAACGGACAATCCCAAGGCACTATTAAAATATATACTGCCGAAGGAAAAGAAGTGCAGGCAATCCCTGTTGCAGGATTCCTGGATTCTTTTCAATTAGATACTACTTCCATGGCTTCGGGCCATTATTTTTATGTGGTGGAAACAGCAGGAAGTGTGGTAGAAAAGAACCGCTTTTTAGTAAAATAATGAGAAGTAAAACAATATTAACTTATAAACGTTTAAAACTATGAAGAAAATAATTAGCTGGTTTGTCTTGCTTTTAACTGTATGTGGATTGAATGCTCAGATAAATCTTGTGGATGGATTATCAAGACATTACAATATAGAAGCAGATAATTTAAACGGAGAGAATGTTACGGTGATGATAGATCTTGATGAGATAAAAATCTTTGATAAGCAATTTAATCTGAAAAAAGACATACATATACCAGAAGAACTCGGTTATATTGGTTCTTTTAAATATATGGACGAAACTCAGTCTTCGTTTAAACTAAAAACCTTTACAACAGATTTTTTTAATGAGGATGATTTAATGGAATTTATTGTTTTATCTGAATCCGGATTATTAGATGGATGTGGGCTTTCCATTGTAAATGAGGAGGGGCAGGTATTATGGCAAAAAAAATGGGATAATCATTATGTATATTGGTTTATGGATTACCATAGAGAAATGTATGTCTATCTTAAAAAAGATATGGATGGAAATAAATTTATGATAATTCATTTGTATGGATATGATTATACGAACAGTAAAACAGAAGTTTATTCAGTTACAGGAAATTTATCTTCTTTATCAATAAATAAGATTCAGGAAATCTCTAATCCTTATCCTAATCCGGCTGTTTCTTCTATAAATTTACCTTATGATCTGAACGGTAAAAAAGAAGGTACTATTAAAATTTTCGATACAGAAGGAAAAGAATTACAAACCGTAGCTATCTCAGGTAATGGAGATTCTTTTCAGTTAGATACGACTTCTATGCCTTCAGGCCATTATTTCTATGTGGTGGAAACAGCAGGGAGTGTTGTAGAAAAGAACCGCTTTTTAGTAAAATAAACAAAAGATAATAATATGAACCCGGCAACGCTTATCACAATTATTACCGCAGGTGTAAGCCTGTTTGCATTCCAGAACAGGGAATTAATGAACAGGTTGATTTTATCTCCTTACCTGGTGGTATACAAAAAACAGTGGTACCGGGTTATTACACATGCTTTTATCCATGCCAACTGGGCGCATTTGTTGTTTAACCTGATTGCTCTTTGGTCTTTTGGGATCGCTGTGGTCCGGTATTTCAGCTTTCTTTCTTCCGCTCCGTATGTGCAGTTTTATATCTTGTACTTCGGAGGAGTAATTGTCGCTGCTATCCCGGATCTTATTAAGCAGAAAAATAATTATTCCTATCTTTCACTGGGTGCTTCCGGCGGGGTATCGGCTGTTATTTTCTCCGCCATCTTTTTTAATCCCTGGAGTACGATCCTGATCTTTTTTATTCCCTGCCCGGGAATTATATTCGGGGTCTTATATTTATGGTATTCCAATTATATGAGCAGAAAGGGAGGGGATAACATCAATCATGATGCCCACTTTTACGGCGCTGTATTCGGATTTCTTTATCCGCTTCTTATCGATCCTTCTGCTATTTCCATTTTTATTGACCGGTTAACGCATCCGTCATTTTAATGGAAGTATCCGAAAATAGGAATTATCTAAAAGAGAAAAAAAGATTGGAATAGTCTTACAATATAAACAGGTATCCATTTTGGGATTTTCTACAAAGTTAATACCGGCAGGAATATCACCTTGATTTATATCGAAAATATGAATGAGCAAATTATATAACGATGGGGTTCGGCATTCTTAAATTACTGAAAAGAAAACAGTACCGGCTGGGACTGGCGTTGAGTGGGGGAGGAACCAGAGGAATTTCTCACCTGGGCGCCATCAAAGCAATCCGGGAAAGGGGATATGAAATTGATATTATCTCCGGTACCAGTATGGGTGCGCTGATCGGTTGCCTGATTGCGGACGGATACGAACCGGACGAAATCCTTGAGATGCTTACACCCAGCCAGGTAAAAGGGTTTATCAAAAGAGACATCTCTTTCCAGAACTTTCTGAAGCTCGATGGAACCCGTACTTTTTTACATGAAACCTTGCGTGCTGACAAAATTGAAAACCTGAAAATACCTTTTATTGTCGCTGCCACTAATTTTAATAAAGGAGAAATCCATTATTTCAGGGAAGGGGATATTATTGAAGCGGTGATTGCTTCTGCCAGTATTCCGTTGATTTTTCCTCCTGTGATCATAAACGGAGAACGGTTTGTGGATGGCGGGGTATTAGCCAATCTGCCTGCACGTCCGCTCAGACCATTGTGCGAGAAAGTCATCGGGTTGCATGTGAACCCTTCCAAACTGGGGTTGAAAGATGACGATGTGAAAAACATGATTCAGATTGCCAAGCGGAGTTTCTATCTGGGAATACGGGCGAATGTACTGGAAGACCAGAAAAATTGTGATATCTTTATCGAACACACGGACTTATACGGATTTAAAGCTCTTAGCTTTGACCGATTGAAAGATATTTTTGACATCGGATATAAAAATACCCATAGGACCTTTTATGAAATAGAAAAAGAGAAAAGTGCAAAGTAGCGGGGTGTTATGTTTTGAAATGCATTTTCATTCTGTGGGCAATTCTTCTGCTTTTCAGCTGTGGGTAAACCCTTCCCCTTTTGACAAAGTCAAAAGGTACTTCCCTTCGGAGAAGGGAAGAGTTGCCTGGTATCTTATCTTTTGTATGCTCCCAAAGATAAGCAGCGCACCCCCTCTCCCCTCGAAGAAGATACTATGTAAATAA
>JAJQEC010000102.1 GCA_021201815.1 Candidatus Azobacteroides sp.
CGCCCTGCCCTGAGATCAGGCAGCTCAGGGACCTGACACGCCTGCTCTTATCCTTCTTCGAGGGGAGAGTTGTGGAAGAAAAGGGTGAGATACTTATTTACAAATATGTTAAATAACACCGGCAGTATAGTGGTTTTTAATAAAAGCACTATATTTGCTAATAGGTAAGTATCTCCTCAGGCCTGGGAGCAAAAGTAGAAGATTCTTTTTCTGATACTACTTATTTAAAAAATATAATACGGGGAAGTTTTAGTTAGAAATGATTTGATGAAAGTTAGTCGCGGAGAAGGTGTTGTGTGAATCCTCTTCCTGATTGTTATTGCTCAGGGATTTGTGAACGAGTGTGTGAATAAATGATTGTAATATAAGGGTATGCGGTTAGAGCGGGTTTTATTGCCGGCTGTTTTTTACCGGGGAATATTTGTTATTATCATTCCATAGGTGGCTAACGATTTGCCTCTCTCTTATTTATTGTTCACCTGGTTAATCCTGCTTCTGGTTCTTTTTGCTGACAGGCACATCCCTACCGGCAAAGAGTGGCATGAGTATACCCTGTCCGGAACACCAGCTCTAAAAACATACGTTCATATTCGTTTAATAAAAGCCCCCTCATTTATTCTGTTATTAATTAATCTTGAAAGTATTAATGAAGAAAATTGTTGTGTTCTTTTTTTGCTTGTCTGTTCCTTTGTATGCTTTATCATCAAAGAATGAAATAGACTCCCTGCTGAAAGTGCTGGATAAAACTCTGGCCGAACGTACTTCTTTTGTAGAAAAGAAAAATTCCCGGATCCATTTATTAAAGCTCAGACTGAATGAGAGGAAAACCCTGGAAGAAAAATACCATATCAATGCGGAAATCGTTAATGAATACCAGCCCTATGTGTGCGACTCGGCGATTCTGTATGTAAATGAGAATATTAAAATTGCCGAAAGGCTAAATAATCCGGAATATCTGTATGATAGTAAAATCAGGCTTGCTTTTATTTATTCCATTTCCGGACTTTTTACCCAGGCACAGGAAATTCTCAGGGCAATTCAGCTAAAAGACCTGCCACAGAGTTTACAACTAGCGTACTGCTGGTGTTACCTGAGATATTATGAAAACCTGATACGATATACCGATGACCGCAAATTCTCTCAGGAATACTCACTGATATACGAATTATATCGCGATACGATCATGGAGATACTTCCTACAGATACGGAATTCTATGAAAAGGAACGTGCCTTTATGCTTCAGCAGAAAGGATATTACGAAGAGGCCTTGGCTATTCTGACAAGGACTTTTTTAGCCGAAGAGCCTTCTACCCATAGTTATGCAATGGCATCCATGAGCCTTGCCAAATTATACGAACTGATGGGCGAAAAGGATCTGGCAAAAAAATACCTGTTGCTCGCTGCCATTACCGATACGCAGTTGGCAGTGAAAGAAAACGAATCCCTACTGGCGTTGGCTACGCATGTATATGAAGAAGGAGATGTAAATCGGGCTTACCATTATATAAAAGTATCATTAGAAGACGCCAATTATTACAATTCCCGTTTCCGGAATACGGTAATTGCGAGGGTACAGCCAATTATAGAAGAATCCTATCTTGTTAAAATACAGCAGCAAAGCAAAAACCTGCGGCTCTATGCGATCCTGACCAGTGCCCTTATTCTTATTCTTGCCGGATCTGTTTATTTTGTTTATAAACAAATGAAGGTTGTATCCAAGGCGCGGAAGAATCTCCGGAAAATGTACAGGAAGCTGGAAGTGGTTAACCGAAAGCTGGACGAGGCAAATTCTGTCAAGGAAAAATACATCGGTTTTTTTATGAATTATTGTGTCCTGTATATCGATAAACAGGATGAATACCGGAAAACGATAAACCGGAAAATTAAAGTCGGACAGATAGACGACCTGTATAAAATGACTTCTTCCAAACGGAATCTGGAAAAAGACATGGAAGATTTTTACAGTGTGTTTGATGAAGCTTTTCTGAACCTGTATCCCAATTTTGTCGAAGAATTTAATCTGCTGCTCAAAGAAGAAGAACGCTATGTCATTAAAAACGGAAAGATGAACACCGAAATCCGTATCTTTGCCCTGATGAAATTAGGAATTACCGATACGAATCAGATCTCTTCTTTCCTGCGTTATTCCTTACAGACCATCTATAATTATAAGAGCAAAGTAAAAGGGAAGGCAATCAATCCCAATAATTTTGAAGAAGAGATCAAAAAAATCAGTTCTTTCTCATAAATAACACTTACCAAAAACCCATTATCCGGACTTATTAATATTCTGTGAATCAGAATTATATATTTTAAAAAGTTTACCAAAAGCCTACTTCTCAACCAAAATAGGCTTTTGGGGTGGATATATTTGCATCAAACATTATTTATTGCAGTTAGCGCTTAAATTTAATTGATATGAAAAAGAGACTTTTCTTTAGTTTGATAGTTATCTCTTCTTTTTGTTTTTTCTGCCAGTCGCAGACAATTACTCCGTTTAAAAAAGGAGACCGTGTCGTATTTGTCGGTAATAGTATAACCGACGGCGGACTTTATCATTCTTATATATGGCTGTATTATATGACCCGTTTCCCGGAGGTGAATATTACGGTAATAAATGCCGGAATCGGAGGGGATACGGCTGCTGAAATATACAAACGGATCGACGGGGATGTACTTGATAAGAAACCTACCTATCTGATTACTACTTTCGGGATGAATGATTCCGGATATTTTGAATATAACGGCGAAGGTGCGGAAGAATTTGCAGACAGAAAAGTACAGGCATCCTACGATGCTTATAAAATGATTGAAGAGCGGTACAAAAAATTACCCGGAGTACACCAGGTAATTATGGGCAGTTCTCCTTATGACGAGACTGCAATCATAGAAGGCAATACTCCTTTCAAAAATAAGAACAAAGCCATGTTACGTATTGTGGATTTTCAGGAAAAATCCGCGAAGGCGAATGGCTGGGAGTTTATTGACCTGAATAAACCGATGACAGCAATTAACGAAAGGATACAGGTAACAGATCCTACTTTTACATTATGTGGAAGTGACCGGATTCATCCTGATAATATCGGGCACATGGTAATGGCATACCTTTTCCTGAAAGGACAGGGATTTGCCGGAAAAGAAGTTGTCTCAACAGATATTGATGCTTCAAAAGCACAAGTCATTTCTACTTCTAATTGTACGGTAACCGGATTGAAAAAAGAAGCGGACGGAATCAGTTTTGACTATCTTGCCAATGCGCTTCCTTATCCGCTCGATACTATTGCACGCGGCTGGGGAATGCACAGAAGCCAGTCGGAAGTAACACAAGCTGTTCCTTTCACAGAAGAAATGAATCAGGAAATCCTTAAAGTAACCGGATTGAAAGGAAATTACAAACTCCTGATCGATAACGAAGAGATAGGAACCTGGAGCGGAGAAGAATATGCGAAAGGCATTAACCTTGCCACCTTATCAAATACCCCGCAATACCAACAGGCGTTGAAAATTATGCATCTCAATGCGGAACGTTGGGAGATTGAACGTCGCTTCAGAGACTATGCATGGGTACAGTTCAACTTTTTCCAGGGAAAAGACCTGTTGTTCGCAAATAACCGTGAAGCCATCAACGTAATGGATCAGTTTGTTCAGGAAGATGGCTGGTTACGGGCAAAACGCGATCTGTATTCCAAAGCGATGTTCCCGGAAGTAAGAGAAGCATGGCAGAAAGAAATGGACCTGTTGGTCTCCATCATCTATGATATAAATAAACCTGTCACAAGAAAAGTATCCCTGATTCGTAAATAAAAAGGTCTTACGGACTATTAATATATATAAGGTAAGAAGTAGAAGTTAGGTTGATAACAGAGGCTGAGAAATATCTGTCCTGTCCAACAGACAGGACAGATTCGGCCCATGTTGATAGAGAAGTGTATAATTAATTCCTGACATATAACGGATAATGATCCTGCACCGTTCCCTGCGATGCTACCCTTACTTTATCCTTAGCGAAAGAAATAAAACCATAAAATAATAAAAAATTATAACCAGAGAATAAAAAAACAGAGAATTTCCTTATCCGGTTTTGACTCTTGATTCTTGAATCTAATATCTTTCTATTTTCCATGCTGAAACACATTCTCATATTCTTTATGTCTTTTTCTGCGGTTTGTACATTTTCACAACAGGTGTATTTCGCAGATGGGTATCATGGAGGCATATACGGACATTATCCGGACTGGCAGACTCAATTCATGGTCGACAAGCTGGAGAAATACCCGGAATGGTGCATTGGCCTGGAAATCGAACCTGAAACCTGGGATTCCGTACAATATACCGATAAGTCCGCGTATGATGCATTTAAACGCATGGCTGCTGACCGGCGCATTGATTTTACAAACCCTTCCTACGCGCAGCCTTATTTATACAATATTTCAGGCGAAACCATTATCCGCCAGTTCGAATACGGAATAAAGAAAATCCATTCCCATTTCCCTGCGGTTACTTTCAACACATATGCCGTAGAGGAACCCTGCTTCACCAGTTGTCTGCCACAGATACTGAAGTCATTCGGTTTCAAATACGCTGTAATGAAAAACCCGAATACCTGCTGGGGCGGATATACCCGTGCCTATGGAGGGGAGCTGGTAAACTGGATAGGACCGGATGGAAGCAGGATCCTTACGGTTCCCAGATATGCCAGTGAAGTATTAGAAGAAAATTCTACCTGGCAGACAACCGCATGGAACAATTCAACCGCTTACCTGGAGGCCTGCTTCCGTCAGGGAATACAACATCCCATTGGCATGTGCTATCAGGATGCCGGATGGAGAAACGGTCCGTGGCTGGGATACGGAAAAAAGATTAAAAATAACTCTGTCTATGTGACATGGACAGATTATATTTCAGCGATTACTTCCGGAAACACAGAAGATAACCACCGGTTTTCACAGGAAGACATACTAGTAAGCCTTATGTGGGGAAGCCAGGCACTCCAGCAGATTGCACAGGCTGTCCGTACTTCCGAAAACAATATGGTGATGGCAGAAAAGCTTGCTTCGATGGCTGTTGTAGAAAAAGGATTTTCTTTTCCGGAGGAAAGCATGGAGGAAGCATGGCGTACGCTTATGCTCGCTCAGCATCACGATTCATGGATCGTTCCTTATAATAAACTAAATAAATACCGTACCTGGACAGAAGAAATCGTATCCTGCTGGACACCTGCAACGGATTCCATCGCAGGGAATATCATTAGCTGTGCCGTTAAGGAATTCGGCCAGAACAACACCCTTACCTCCGGAAAACAACCCCGTTATATCCGGGTTTTTAATACAACCGGGAAGAAACGTTCCGAGCAGGTAACTGTAAAGTTGCCGGACGGATGGAAAGGAAAAAGCATCCGCGTATATAATTCCCGGAACAAAGAAGTAAATTCCCGGCTTATCAGGAAAGAAGAAAAAGAGGAACTTATCTTTTCTGCAGATGTCCCTTCTTTCGGATATGCTACTTACCGGCTGGAAGAAAAAGCTTCCTCTTCACCGAAAACAAAAGGAGTACGGTTTGATGTGTTCGGAAATTGTATCCTGGAAAACGACATGTATAAAATAACTCTGAATCTTGCCAAAGGAGGAATCCTGAAAAGTCTTATTGCAAAAACTTTACATAATAGGGAGTTCGTAGATACGGCAAGTCCGTTCGGATTCGGTGAACTCCGGGGATATTTCTATGAGCAGGAAGCATTTCGTTCTTCCACCGAAACATCATGTCGGGTAAACATTCTGGAAGATAACGAATTGAGGATAAAAGTAGAACTCCTTGGACAAATTGCTTCTCATCCTTTTACGCAGGTGATCACCATCACGGCCGGGCAGGAACAGATTGACCACGAACTTACCATCCACTGGGACGGTAATCCACGGATCGGAGAATATGAAGAAAACGGAGAATGGAAGAATCCGAGAAAAGCGTTTTACGACGATCGCTTCAAATTGAATGTATTGTTTCCGGCTTCACTGGCTGCTCCGCAACTCTATAAAAATGCGCCTTTTGATGTCTGTAAAAGTGAATTGGAGAACACATTTTACAACAGGTGGGATAGCATCAAGCACAATATTATCCTGAACTGGGTGGATATTGTACAGGAAAATGAAAAATATGGAATGGCATTGCTGGCAGATCATACCACGTCTTATTCTTTTGGGGAAGACTTTCCGTTAGGGCTTACCGCGCAATATTCCGGAAGAGGATTATGGGGGGCCGATTATACAATAACCGGTCCGCTTAAAATCAGATATGCTCTGATACCTCATGAAGGAAATTGGGAGAAGGCAGATATATGGACAAAAAGCAATACCTGGAATGAACCGCTTATACCGGCATTTTACGAGGAAACGGAAATGAAAGACCATTCCTGTATTGATGCCGGCATGGCAGGATATGAAATCACAGCGGTGAAGGCAGAAGGGAATGATTTACTGGTGCGCCTGTTCAATCCCTATAAAGAAAAAAATACCAAACAGACTGTTTCTTTCAATTTCCCGCTCAAGGAAATTCATGAAGTCGAATTAAACGGAACAATAATAAACGAGAAACTAATCCATACGGATTCGGGAAAGAACACTACAGACATTTCTATCCCGCAATTCGGAATAAAAACATTTAAAATCAAGAGGTAAGCTATAAGCTATAATGGTTATGAATAATAAACTATACATACTGTTTATCCTGCTTCTTGCAGGTTGTCAGACGGCAGTGAACGAGGAGAAATCCTTATCTGATTATGTGAATCCTTTTATAGGAGCGAGTACAAATACCCGCGATGCCGGATTCTATCACGGATTGGGAAAAATCTTCCCCGGAGCTGCCACCCCCTACGGGATGGTACAGGTAAGTCCGAATACCATTACCGGAGGAGACAACGGGTCGGGGTATAGTTATGAACATACCACCATTGAAGGATTTGCCTTTACCCAACTAAGTGGCATCGGCTGGTTCGGTGATTTCGGGAATTTTCTCGTTATGCCTGTTACCGGTGAGCTGAAAACCATTGCCGGAAAAGAAGACGGAAGCATAGCAGGATACCGTTCTCGTTACAATAAAGAAACCGAAACTGCGACAGCAGGATATTACTCCGTAGAACTGACAGATTATGATATTAAAGTTGAAGCTACGGCAGCACCCCGTAGCGGAATGTTACGGTTTACGTTTCCTGAGAATAATCAATCCCGTATTCAGATCGATCTGGCAAGACGGGTAGGAGGTACTTCCACATACCAGTATGTAGAAATCGTAGACCGGTATACCATACGCGGATGGATGAAATGTCCTCCGGAAGGAGGGGGCTGGGGAAACGGCGAAGGCAATGCCGATTATACCGTTTATTTTTATGCACAATTTAGCAAACCATTGGATAATTATGGCTTCTGGAGTGCGGATATTCCTGACCAGTGGGAAAGGAAAAGAGATGAAGTAGTCAGTCTGCCTTATCTGCAGAAAGTAGCAGAAGCTGCTGTCATAAAAGATGAGAAGAAGATGGGTGGAAAACACCTGGGTTTCTTTACTGAATTTGAAACGAAAGAGAAAGAAGAAATTACCCTGAAAGTCGGCATTTCTTATGTGGACATGGACGGTGCGGAAAGAAATTTTAAAGCAGAGGTTGCCGATAAAAACTTCAATCAGGTGAGGAAAGAGGCAAAAGATGCCTGGGAAAAGGAACTCCAGCGGGTAAAAGTAACCGGTGGTACGGATGACCAGAATACTATTTTCTATACTTCCCTTTATCATACGATGATTGATCCCCGCATCTTTACCGATGTAGACGGGCGTTATGTCGGAGGTGGCGGAAAAATCTTCCAGGCAGACGGCTTTACCAAACGTACTATTTTCAGTGGATGGGATGTATTCCGCAGCCAGTTTCCGCTGCAAACAATTATCAATCCGGAATTAGTAAATGATGAATTGAATTCTCTGATTACCCTTGCCGAACAAAGCGGAAGGGAATATTACGAACGCTGGGAAATCGTAAATGCCTATTCCGGCTGTATGATCGGAAATCCGGCCTTATCTGTTCTGGCAGATGCTTATCTCAAGGGAATCCGAAATTACGATATTGACAAAGCTTATCAGTATGCCCTCAACACTTCGGCTAAGTTCGGAAATGATTCCCTGGGATATACAGGTCCCCCTCTCAGTATTTCCCATACCCTGGAATATGCGTATACTGACTGGTGTATTTCTCAGTTGGCAGAAGCATTGGGTAAAAAAGAAGATGCGGAGTTGTTCCGTCAGAAAGGACAGGCTTACCGTAATATTTTCGATGCGGAAAAAGGCTGGTTCAGACCACGGAATCCGGACGGTTCGTGGGAAAAATGGAAAGAAAATGCGCGCCTGGAAGAATGGTACGGAACCATTGAAAGCAATCCTTATCAGCAGGGATGGTTTGTGCCTCACGACATTCCGGGAATGGTAGAACTAATGGGCGGAAAAGAAAATGTGCTGAAAGATCTTACCGAATTCTTTGATAAGACGCCGAAAAACATGTTATGGAACGATTATTATAACCATGCCAATGAACCGGTTCACCTGGTGCCCTTCCTGTTCAACCTTCTTGACAGGCCCTGGCTCACTCAGCAATGGACACGGCATATTTGTGACAAAGCTTATTTCAATGCCGTAGAAGGAATTGTCGGAAATGAAGATGTAGGACAAATGTCCGCATGGTATATTCTTGCTGCTTCGGGTATTCATCCTTCCTGTCCCGGAACTACCCGGTACGAAATCACCAGCCCCTTGTTTGAACGGATTGAATTCAAACTGGACCCGGCTTATTTCAAAGGAGAAAAGTTTACTGTTATTGCGCACGATAATCTGCCTGCAAATGTCTACATCCAGCGTGCGCTGTTAAACGGCAAAGAATATAATAAATGCTATATCGATTTTGAAGATATCGTGAATGGAGGAACCTTAGAGTTATACATGGGAGATACTCCTAACAAAGACTGGGGTACAGATAATACGAAGTAAAAGGTAAAAAGTAAAAAGGCGCTTCTCCTCTTTTACCTTTTACTTTCTACCTTTTACCTTTCTTAAAATATTGTTCACTTTTTAATTTTATACGTATGAAAAACCTTTTTTATCTCTTTTTACTAGTCCTTATGGGAGGAGTGATATCATGTAATGATAGCTTCCTGGATGAAACGGTCACAACCGATCTGGATTATGAGACCGTATTTTCCGATAGTACGTATACGTCCGATTTTCTGACAGAAATTTATGCAGACATCGGATTTGATACGGACTTGTCCCGTTTTCAGGATCCGCTGGTTATTCTGAACGGACCGATGGGCGGACTTCAGACTGCCTGTGACGAAGCACAATACAAAGTAGTGCCTCGTATTTCTCCGGACGTCCAGTTTGTAACAGGTACCGTAAGCCCGGTTACCATCAGGGATGACGCATGGAAAAAACCATATGAAAACATCCGCAGGGTAAATATCTTTTTTGCCAATGTCCACAAATCTCCGATGGGGGAGGCAGCAAAAAAGACATACAAGGCAGAAGCCCGCTTTTTACGTGCCTGGTATTACTTTATGCTACTCCAGCAGTACGGTGGGATACCCATTATCGGGGATGTCGTATATGAAAGCATGGACGAAATGCATGGGGAGCGAAGTACATTTGAAGAATGTGTAGAGTATATTGTAAAAGAATGCGAAGAAGCACAGAAAGACCTTGAAATAAATCCGTCGGGACGTGATCACGGACGTATCGGGATAGGAGCCTGTAAAGGTCTTATTTCCAGGGTACGTTTATATGCGGCAAGCCCGTTGTTTAACGGAAGTGATTTTGCTCCCGATAACTACCCGAAAGAACTTGTCGGTTATCCCACAGAAGATAAAACACGATGGAAAGTAGCGATGGAGGCAGCGCAAGATGTGATGAATCTGGGATATTATTCTATGTATGAAGACAATGATCCGGAACCCGGAAAAGGATTTTACCAGTTATTTCTGGCTGCCAGCGTTCCTTCTGCTTATTGTGGAACCATTCTTGAGAAAAAGGAAGGAAACGGCTCGGCACGGGAACGGTTATTTCAACCACCGTCACGTCAGGGTGGAGGCGGAGGATATCCGTATCAGGAACTTGTGGATGCTTTCCCTATGAAAAACGGCAAACCTATTACCGACCCGAATTCGGGATATGATGAAAAGAATCCGTATGCAGACAGGGATCCACGTTTTTACAATACCATTATTTATGATCAGACGATGATTATGGACAGAACGGGGATGTTGCCGATAAATATTTACCTGAAACCTAATGGGGATCCTTTCGATGAAGATTCTTACGGTATAGGCACGCCTACCGGATATTATTTCAATAAAATGCTTAACCGTGAAATTGCCGGAAATAATGTACATGGTGGCCCGCAATCCCGTCCGTTAATCCGGTACGCGGAAATCTTACTGAATTATGCGGAAGCAAAAAATGAATATTCCGGTCCTTCCGAAGATATATATGACATCCTGAAAGCAATACGCAGAAGAGGGGGTATCGAGGCAGGTGACGATGGCATGTACGGACTGGAAAAAAATATGGATTATGCAAAAATGCGGGATGCCATCCGGCATGAACGCCGGATTGAATTTGTACTCAAAGGACATCGTTTCTATGACGTAAGACGCTGGATGATTGCTGAAACAACAGAAAACCAACAGATGTCAGCCATGCGGGTACAACTTGTAAATGAAGCTACCGGAGAGAAAACCTATACACGCGTTACGCCTGTTTCTTTTAAACATTCTTTCCGTAAAGCAATGTACCTATGGCCAATCCCCGATGCGGAAGTATCAAAACTTCCCGGACTTGTGCAGAATCCTCATTATTGATTTATTAACATTTAAAAGCTAATATAAACATGATGATTAACTTTTTTATAAAAAGGCTTCCCCTGTTTATTATCCTTTTATCCCTGGCTACCGCCTGTGATAAGTTTAAGGATGACGTGGAAATAAACTATACGGAAAGCATAAAAGCCGTAGACGGGACATGGAAAATTGTAAGTGCTTCCCGAAACGGGACGGATATTACTTCTGTGATGGATTTCAGTGCATTCCGGTTGAAAATGAATACCGACCATACATACACGATTGAAAATTATCTTCCTTTCGTAGTAGAAAAAGCCGGTACCTGGGAAGTGGACGATCCTCAGTATCCTTTTATGCTGGTTTTCCGGGAAGAGGCTGAATCTCCCTCTACTCTGGCAATGGATTTTCCTGTAAAAAATGGGAAAAGGCAATTAATCCTGTCTTTCAGTCCCGGCTGTTATTCGAATATCTATACCTATGTTTTTGAAAAAGAAGATAACTAATCGGAGGATAACAATGAAAAACAAAATCAATATAAAACGCAAAAAATTATGGATCGGGATCCTGTTTTCCTGCCTTATAGGAGCAATACTGGCAGCATGTGTCAGCCTGGTCGGATTAAAATGAGATTCCCTGGAAGTTGAAGCCGGAAAGGTGGCAAAGTTCTATATGGAAGTGGAGATAGACCCTGTTATCGGTGATGGCATTGTGTATGCAGAAAGATTAGTGGTTGGCTTTCTGGCTCCCAGGGTATGGAATGCGGCGGAAAATACGAAAGTAACCTATATAAATAAAACCATGGATCCGGGTGTAGTAAAAACGATGTCGTTGATACCGGACAACGAGTTTCCTAAAAATCAGGAGGGATTGTCCTGGCCTCAGGCACTCCGAAAGAAATACGGAATAGGGCCGAATGTGTTGGACGACATGCAATGGGTTGTATTCTGGAGCGATGAAATGATGGATGTCAGCAACGGCCAGAAAATGGATGTGGATGTTACGATCGAAGCGATTACCGGTCCTGAAAATATGAATGTAAAATTAGGTTTTTTTGTCAACCATACCGATGATGGATTAGGAACAGATGAAAAACACTATGATGTGTCGTATACTCCATGTTTTGAGGTGTTTAACGGAGAAGATCCTTTCCTGGATTTCTGCGAATTGCATTTTAATATGGTGCAGCCATTGAATGTAACCCAGGATGATATTATGACCATTAAATTCGAAGGAGGTGTTCAGAGTAATCCGCTGGATAATTTCAAAGAAGTTTATCTCAATATCGTGGCCCGTACGGATGCAGGAAAAGAATACCGGATACCGGATGCAAGTGAGAAAACAAAAATGACACTGGAAAATGAATATACACGTACATACGCCATTACATTCTGGCCAAGGAGTTATTTTAATATTCCGGAAGGGGAAACGATTGTGGAAATGAAGTATTATTTCATGAATCAGTCAGGTACGGCATGGGTAAAGGAAACAGAGGACGATGGAAACGGAAATGAATCTGAAGTACCTTTTGATTTTCAATTCGTATGTAAATAATGGAACCGATTCATTTTATTAAAACCAAAATCAGATTTTATGTTTAAATTATCATACAAAAGAATAAACTATAACTATTTCCGGCTTATAGTTATATTGATGTTGCTTGGGTACGTACCGGTACATGCGCAGGAGGAAACATCCGGAAATAATTCCCGGCCTTCGGGCATGGTGATCGATGGGTACGGCAATCCACTGGCAGGAGCGGAGATAACAGTGAAAAACAGTCAGGTAAAAGTAATGACCGCGGAAGACGGAACATTCGACCTGAATCTTGGGAAAGGAGATATCATTCAGATTTCTCATCCTTACTATAAAGTAAAAGAAGTAAAAATTAAAAAAGAACCCATACCGGAAAAAGGATTGTCAGTTCGTCTTTCGCCGAAAGCAATAAAAAATCCTCCGGTAATGGATATTGCCTATGACACGATTAACCGGAAAAGGTATCTGGGATCTGCGTCAACCATATATACCGATCAGTTGACAAAATCACTTTCCGGTAATATTATTTCTTCTTTTGCAGGTCAGCTTTCCGGATTGTTTGTCGAACAAACCCACGGGATGAGACAGAACCAGACCGCGGCGGTTACCGAAGTAGACTTTTTTGTCGGAAACAGACCGGATTTCAGCATTGGAAGTTACAGTGATAACTCACAGTATAAGCTGAATGCCAGAGGATATGCTCCTGTCGTACTGGTGGATGGTGTGCAGCGGGAACTATTTTCCGTGGACCCGGAAAGCATCGAATCCGTTTCTATCCAGAAAGACGCGCTTTCTTCCATCGGACTGGGGATGCGGAGTTCAAGAGGAGTATTGGTTATTACTACAAAAAAACCTGTCAAGAGCGGTTTCCAGCTTTCATTTACAGGTCAGTACGGAGTACAGAAACCTATCAAAACACCGAATCCGTTATCTTCCTCCCAATATGCGTATTTATTAAACGAAGCATTACTGAATGATGGAAAATCGGCTGTGTATTCCTCCAATGACTTTCGGTTATTCAGCGATGGCAGCAGTCCATATACCCATCCGAATGTAAACTGGTACGATGAAACCATGAAGAACCAATCGGCTATTCAGTCTTATTCATTGAGTGCTACCGGCGGAAATGAAGTAGCCCAGTATTATGTAAATCTTAATTATCTGGATGAAGACGGATTATTCCGTACTTCTTCTGCCAATAATTACAATACGAACCAGAATTACAAAAGGTATATGATTACCTCTAATGTAAATGTAAATGTAACAAAGGATCTTAAATTAGGAGTTTACATTTTCGGACGTATCGAAGATTCCAATCAGCCGGGTGCTACGACTGCAGAATTGCTGGATGGTATATACAAAACACCTAATAACGCTACTGCTGTTTTTAATCCCAACGGAACATACGCAGGGAATGTTTCTTTTCCGAATAACCTGGTATCTCAGGCATATAATTCGGGTTATATGCTGGACAATGTACGTGACGGGCTGGCTAATATCAAACTTGACTATAATTTTGACTGGCTTCTGAAAGGACTTTCCGCAAGGGTACAGGGAAGTGTCGCTACACAAAGTCGTTCTGCTGTCGTAAGAAAAAAACAGGCGATGACCTATCAGTACATTGCCGGTGAAAACGGAGAAGAAACCTATGTCGGTTATGGAGAAATAAAAAGCCAGACAAATGAGTACAACGCGGTAGGAAACTACCAGCAAATGTTCGGTCAGTTTGCACTGGATTACAAAACGCTTCTGGGTAAAAATGCCCTTGGCCTTTCTTTCGTAACGGATATACAGGATGAACTTATCAATTACATGTTACCGAGCAGGCCACTGAACCTCAGTGGAAGAGCTTCCTTCAATCATGATATGAAATATTTCGCGGAAGCGGCAGTCACCCGGAGCCACTACAATGGGTATGCACCCGGAAGACGCTGGGGGACTTTCTATGCCTTCGGACTGGGATGGGATGTAAGCCGGGAAGAATTCCTCTCCGGAGCAGACTGGCTGGATATGTTTAAATTACGCGGAGTATATGGAAAAACAGGAAACGGAGTAGATAATTCCGGATATTATACCTGGAGAACCACATACAGTTATGACGGATATTTCGGGTATCCCCAAGGTAGCGAAAGAGGGGAGCCCGGAGCAAATGTCATTGAAACGGATCTTACCCTTACCAACAACATTACCTGGGAAAAAGCACATAAAGTAACCGTGGGAACAGACATTGCCCTGTTCAACAATAAGCTCTTATTTACAGCGGATTACTACAGAGATAAATATTATGACTTGTTGCAGCAAAGAGGAAAAAGCATTGAACTGATCGGATTAAAATATCCGGATGAAAATATCGGAAAAAGCCTTAGAAAAGGAATTGAATTATCCATTACCTATCAGAACAATGTAGGAGACTTCAATTATTTTATTACAGCGAACTGGAGCTGCCATACATCGGAAGTCTTGTTTATGGATGAGCAATATGTCCAGGAAGAATATGGAAAACGCACCGGTCAGCCGATTGGTGCCTGGTTCGGGCTTGTGGCTGACGGATTCTACAATTCGGTGGAAGAAATCGAAAACAGTGCGGTTATTGCCGGAGAGACAATTATTCCGGGAGATATCCGCTATATAGATCTTAACAACGATGGTGTCATTGATCAGTACGATATGGCGCCTATCGGAAATAATAAAGCGCTGAGTTATTTCGGTTTGAACTTAGGATTTGACTACAAAGGATTTGATTTTTCCGTGCTTCTGCAGGGTGCTTACAACAGGGACATTTATCTGGGAGATGCCGGAACGGAATTTACAGTCGGATTTCAGACTACCGGCCAGACATATGGACAGGCATATGACCACCTGATTGACCGCTGGACCCCTGAAACAGCAGCAACAGCAAAGTTTCCTCGACTTAGTGCCGGTTCGTCCATGTTTGGTATTTCGTACAATACAAATCCGAATGTGGTAGAAAATGGTTCCATGACTTCTTTCTGGGTAAGATCCGGAAATTATATACGCGTAAAGAATATAAGCATAGGGTATACCCTGCCTGATTCTTTCTCGAAAACTTACCTGGGAGGATCAAGAGTGAAGATCTTTGTCAGCGGACAGAACCTGTTCACCCAGTCAGCTTGTGACCTGGTTGATCCTGAAGTGATAAACTTTAGAAATTATCCGATTTTGAAAAGTTTCTATACAGGTATCAATATTAAATTTTAACAATCTTCCAAAAAACGAAGCAATGAAACTTACAAAATATTTTATACCTGCTGCACTGGGACTGTTATTAACATTCTCTTCGTGCGATGATTATGAAGATGTTCCCGTAGAACAGTTTTCCCTAGAATATGTTTTTTCAGCAACCGATTCGTTGGGAACCAATGCGAAAAAATACCTCAATGGAATTTACCAGATGATTCCGAACGGCCATAACAGGTTAGGAAAAAATGGGATTCTGGATGACGGGGATTACCTGGCAAGTGCCTCTGACGATGCTATTACATCCAGTTTAAATCAGAATTATACCTATAAACTGGCAACCGGACAATACAGCGCAGCAAGTACGATATCTCAGGATATGTACTGGTCAAATCTCTACGAAGGTATCCGTAAGGTAAATACGTTTGTAGAGCATATTGATGTTGTACCCTTGAAAGAAACATTCAATGATGGGATTCCCTTGAACCGGGCATGGAAAGCAGAAGCCCGTTTCCTGAGAGCTTATTTTTACTTTGAACTGGTAAAGCGCTATGGGGGAGTACCTATCGTAAATAAAATTTATGAACTGAAAGATAATGTGGAACTTCCGAGGAATACGTTTGAAGAATGTATCGATTTTATTGTCACCGAGCTGGATGGTATAAAAGATAGTTTGCGTACTCATCCTATCGCAAATCCTGCTTCGGATGCTCATGTGGTTACCCAGGGTGCTGCGATGGCATTAAAAACAAGGGTATTGTTATATGCGGCAAGTCCGTTGTTCAATAAAGAACCTATCGAAGCAAATAATCCTCTGGTAGGATATACTTCTTATAAGGAAGAGCGCTGGAAAAAGGCTGCGGATGCGGCAAAATCGTTTATTGATACGTATGGCCCTGAAGGTCAGAATGTATATAGCCTGTGTACAAGGCGTTATCCGCTTATTTTCATTACTTATTACCAGAATTATTTTCAGGAAGTAATCTTCTTTCAACAAGGAGACCAGGGTACGGATGTGGAACAGGCAAATGGTCCGGTAGGTTTTTCCGGAAGTAACCTGGCGAGAGGAAGAACCAGTCCTACCCAGAACTTAGTGGACGCTTTCCCGATGAAGGATGGAAAGCCCATAGGGAAAAGTACTAAATATGAGTACAACCCGGAAACAATGTATGAAAACAGGGATCCCAGATTGGATTTTAATATCTTACATAATGGTTCCCTATGGTTAAGAAATACCCTGGAAACATATGAAGGTGGAACCAACAACCCTTCTTCTTCCATACAGAAAACAAAAACAAGCTACTACCTGCGGAAATTCCTGGGAGATTACGACCAGACCAATTCCTCTACTTCCTATGCGGCGGCAAACCATTTCTGGATACTTTTCAGATATGCGGAAATCCTGCTGAATTACGCGGAAGCATTGAATGAATATGCCGGGCCGGATGATGTATATCCGATATTGAAAGAACTAAGGGCAAGAGCGGGGATTGATGAAGGTACGGATAAGATGTATGGATTGGAAGCTGGTATGTCAAAGGACCAAATGCGGGAAATCATCCGGAATGAAAGACGAATTGAATTGGCTTTTGAAGAGCACCGCTATTGGGATATCCGTCGCTGGAAGCTGGCAGAAAAGATTTATGAGGAGCCGTTAAAAGGACTTAGCATTGTAAAGAACGGAGACAGGCTGGTACCGACAGAAATAAATGTCCAGACATGGAAAGATGGAAAGGGTAAATTTCAAGAACACATGTATTTATATCCTATTTCTTATTCTGAGTGTATTAAGAATCGTAATATGAAACAAAATCCCGGTTGGTAACCGGAAGATATCAATTTCCGGAAACGGATCCGGAAGGAAACAGGGTGATGGAAAGAGCTTTAGCTTACCAGCCATGTAACCTGCCGGATCCGGGAAATAAATAAATTATGTACCTATGAAACGCAGCATGTACGTTCATGAAAATCACAAATACACATGCGGATTTCATAAGGCCTTAATGGAAAAAATAAAATTTTGTATGAAAAGACTGATATTATTAATTATAAGTATTCAATGCATGGTTTTTGCCTACGGGCAGGAGCAGATGCAGATAAAAGGTAGAGTGTCTGCAACGGATGGCGAATTACTTATCGGGGTGATGGTCATGGTAGAAGGCACCTCCAACGGAACGGTTACCGACCTGGACGGAAATTATGAGCTGAATGCAAAACCGGGGGATAAACTGGTATTTTCTTATGTCGGATATAAAAAAGAAACTGTTACCATAAGAAATCAACGGGTGATCGATGTCATTATGGCAACCGATCAGGCAAATCTCGAAGAAGTAGTTGTCGTAGGATACGGGAGTGCGAAGAAAGTTACCCTGACAGGTGCGGTAAGTGCCATTTCTGCAGGAGAGATCAGAAGAGTACCTACTTCCAGTGTACAGAATACCCTACAGGGAAAACTTCCCGGATTCTTTTCTCAACAGCGTTCGGGACAACCGGGTAGAGATGCTTCTGACTTTTTTATCCGCGGAGTAAATTCCTTGAATGACGCCGGAAATCAGCCGCTTATCATTGTGGATGATGTACAGTATTCTTACGACCAGTTGCAACAGATCAACGTAAATGAAATCGAAAGCATATCTATCCTGAAAGATGCTTCTACTACTGCTATTTATGGTATCAAAGGGGCCAACGGGGTGTTAATCGTTAAAACACGCCGGGGATCTCAGGGGGCACCACAAATCAATGTTCGCCTGGAAGGCGGGGTACAGATGCCGGTACGTAAACCTAAATTCCTGAATTCATACCAGACAGCTTCGTTGGTAAATGAAGCCTATATGAATGATAACCGGGCGGATGAACTGCCTTTCTCTAATGCGGATCTGACATTGTTTCAGACCGGAGAGGATCCGTATGGTCATCCGGATGTAAACTGGTATAACGAGATATTCAAAAGCATGGCATACCAGCAAAATGCGAATGTGGATATTTCAGGAGGAACCGAACGGCTGCGGTATTTTGTTACCGGAGGTTTTTTCTCCCAGAACGGATTGGTAAAGGATTTTAAGGATCCATACGGGGATGTGAATACAAACTATTATTATAAAAGATTCAACTACCGTACGAACCTGGACTTCGATGTAACCAGTACCACAAAATTACGGCTGGATATGACGTCCCGTTTTATGAATATCAATGAACCGTATAGTCTTAGTGCGATCGGTGCAATCTATGATTTTGACCAGATGAGACCTTATTCCGCACCGGTGCTGAATCCCGACGGGTCCTATGCTTATAATTACATTCCGGGAAGCACAACGCAGAATCCTACGCTCAATGCCCGTCTGGCAAGCGAAGGATACAAAAGGACAAGAAGATATGATACGAATATCCTGTTTGAAGTTTCCCAGGGATTGGATTTTATTACAAAAGGACTTTCCGGTTCCGTGAGGGTAGCGTATGCGAATATTGATGAAAATACAAGGAAAATATTCAGGGGACCGACCGATTACCCTTCGTATCATTATGATTCGGCTTCCGATTCTTACCTGTTGCGTTCCGGAAGTCAGTACGCGTTCCAGCCTTATGTGGTATTGGGAGATCAGGAAAAGGCAATTAAAGACCTGAATATACAGGGATTCCTGAATTATTCGAAAACTATCAATAACGATCATACCATTAAAGGAATGTTTATATACAACATGCAAAAGCATATGATTGACAAGGAAGCATTTCTTCTGACAGCCGTAGAAGCAGCCGTACCTGAAAATTTCCGGGGGTATACCACTACTTTGAACTATAATTACAAGGATAAATACATGGTGGACCTTAATATGGCCTATAACGGAACAGACCGGTTTAACAAAAACAACCGCTATGGATTTTTCCCCGCGATAGGACTTGGGTATAATATTGCAGAGGAATCATTCTTTCAGGAAAAATTTCCAGCTATCCCGATGCTTAAACTAAGAGCTTCTTATGGTCTGGTAGGTTCGGATGTAGCTGCGGGGAACCGCTATCTGTACAAGCAGGTATATGAAAGAGACGAAAACAGATATTATTTCGGAGAACTTCCTACCGGATATTACGGAGTAAAAGAAGGCAAGCTGGGAAATGAAAATGTAACCTGGGAAAAAGCACGAAAATTTGATGTAGGAATTGATGGAAACCTATTCGGAAAACTTTTTTTTACCGTCGATTATTTCTTTGATTACCGGTATGACCAGCTAGTGGAAAGAGAAGATATCTCCGGTTTATTGGGTATCGGTGTGTCTCCAACCAACGCGGGTAAGACTCAAAATCAGGGATTTGACGGAATGATCGGATATGACGATAAATTCGGCGATGTGTTTTTCCATACCAATTTTGTTTTCTCGTATGCAAAGAATAGAATCCGGTATGCTGCGGAAGCACAGCAGCGATATCCCTGGATGGCAAAAACAGGGCGCCCTATTAACCAGCCTTTCGGATATACATTTGAAGGATTTTATACGGAAGAAGATATTGAAAAAATTAAACTCGGAGACCCAAGTGTTCCTATTCCGAATGCCAGTATGGATGTACAGCCGGGAGACCTGAAATATAAAGACCTGAATGGTGACGGAATAATTGATGAATTTGACAAAGGTCCTATCGGGAAACCGAATCTTCCTACTACTACGTTGGGATGGACAGTGGGAGCAACTTACAAAGGAATATCCTTAAGCCTTTTGTTCCAGGGGTCATTTGATTACAGCTTCAGTATAATCGGAACAGGAATCGAATCCTTCAAAGGCCAGTTCCAGCCTATCCACCTGAAACGCTGGACACAGGAACGGGTAGATAACGGTGAACCCATTGAATTTCCTCGTCTGACGACCGACCCTTCTACCGTAAACAGTGCGGAATTATACATGTCCGATTTCTGGTTAGTTAATGCATGGTATGTTCGTTTGAAAACAATCGACCTGAGTTATCAGTTGCCAAGTAAAATATTACCTAAAGGAATAAGCAATATTCGGTTGTATTCGAATGCATATAATTTATTTACATGGACAAGCTACAGTAAATATCAACAGGACCCGGAAATTCAGACAAATACATCAGGGGATTCTTATCTGAACCAGAAAGTAGTCAACCTGGGGATTCAGGTAACTTTCTAAGTCTGACGGATAAAAAGGAATTAAGAAGTAAGAAAGTACTTTATCTTCTTATTTCTTAATTCCATAAATAGAACGTTCGGGATTGATTTCCGGATTTTCTTAACAAGGATATTTTTATAGAGTACTATTAAACAACACAAGATTCACAAGGGAGCTGCAAAGTGAAAAAGACAGGTTATGATATTCTTTGTATCCCTTGTGTCTTCTTTGTGCAGATGATGATAAAACCGGCTGAGAATAAGAAAAATGTTCAAATACGTTTTTAATTAATCTTTAAACAAAACACACACAACACACAAAATGAGAATAAAACTTTTATCGTTGCTTTTCATCCTCTTTACTCCATGGGTTTTTCCCCAATGGAAGCCGGCTGGAGACAAAATAAAAACCGGCTGGAGTGAAAATCTCGATGTAGATAATATATTACCTGAATACCCTCGCCTGATTATGGAACGGGATCAATGGCAGAATCTGAATGGAATATGGGAATATGCTATTTTACCTTACGGACAACCGGAACCGGAACGGTTTGATGGAGAAATATTGGTCCCTTTTGCCGTAGAATCTGCTTTATCCGGAGTGCAGAAAAGGCTGGATAAGGAAAACGAATTATGGTATAAAAGAACTTTTACTATTCCTTCCAAATGGAAAAACAAAAATATACTCCTTCATTTCGGTGCGGTAGATTGGAAAGCAGAAGTATATGTAAATAATAAATTGGCAGGAACACACACCGGAGGATATACTCCGTTTTCTTTTGATATCACCCCATTTCTTACTTCCGGAAAACAAGAACTGGTCGTTAAAGTGTGGGATCCGACGGATGAAAGCTACATTCCACGAGGAAAACAGGTGAAAAATCCGGAAGGAATATTTTATACTCCGGTATCCGGTATCTGGCAGACCGTATGGATGGAACCGGTAAATAAAAAATATATCTCTTCAATAAATACAATCGCTGATATTGACCAGAATCAATTACGGGTAGAAATAAATACGGAAAATACCTCTTCTTCCGATATCATATCTGTAGAAATAAAAGAAGGAAATCAGGTCATCGCAACCGGAAAAGAAACTGCCGGGCAACCTGTTGTCCTTTCTATACCGGATGCAAAATACTGGTCTCCTGAATCTCCATTTTTATATGATGTTGTTGTAAAACTAAATGACAGAGGAAAAGTTGTAGATCAGATAGCCAGTTATACGGCTATGCGTAAAATTTCTGTGCGAAGGGATGAAAATGATATTCTTCGCCTGCAGCTCAATAATGAAGATTATTTCCATTTTGGTCCGCTGGACCAGGGCTGGTGGCCTGATGGATTATACACGGCTCCAACAGATGAAGCCTTGTTGTATGATATCCGGAAAACAAAAGATTTCGGATTCAATATGATCCGGAAACACGTAAAGGTAGAGCCGGCCCGTTGGTATATGCACTGTGACCGGGTAGGTATTCTGGTATGGCAGGATATGCCGAATGGAGACGGAAGTCCGCATTGGGATAACTTCCGGTATTTCCGGGGGGAAGAACTGGTCCGCACTGAAGAATCGGAAGCAAACTACCGGAAAGAATGGAAAGAAGTAATGGATTATTTGAAGCCCTACCCTTGTATTGCCGTATGGGTACCTTTTAACGAAGCATGGGGACAGTTTAAAACACCGGAAATTACTGACTGGACAAAAGCATATGACCCTTCCAGGCTGGTAAATCCTTCCAGTGGAGGAAATCACTATTATACAGGAGATATTCTTGATTTTCATGAATACCCGGCTCCACGGATGCGGATGTATGATTATGACCGGGTAACCGTACTTGGAGAGTTCGGAGGTATTGGTCTGCCCTTACAGGGACATTTGTGGCAGGAAGATAAAAACTGGGGATATGTTCAGTTTAAAAATTCAAAAGAGGTTACCGATGAATATGTAAAATACGGGGAAGAATTACTTTCGCTGGTCAACCGTGGCATTTCTGCAGCCGTATATACCCAGACAACGGATGTGGAAGGGGAAATAAACGGCCTGATGACATACGACAGGAAAGTAATAAAAATGGAAGAACCCCGTATCAGGGAAATAAACCGGAGAATTTGTAATTCATTGAAAAAATAAAAAACCGGAAAAACACACTTATTTTTTTACAGGAAACATGCGGTTGAGCATCGAAGGCGGCCTCGGTTGTTGCCGGAATGAGAGGGCTTTTTAAGGTCGTCTTCGTTTCTCTTCTTTCGTATCCGTTGCACAAGATTTAAATTGATTCAAACCAAACAGAACCGTATCAGGATGGAAAAGCGCCTAACAACATTATTAATCACATTTTTTGTCATTACTCTTTTTGCCAATGCCCAGCTGAAAAACCTGGTGGAATATGTAAATACATTACAGGGGACGGATTCCCATTTCGGATTAAGTTACGGGAATACGTATGCCACCACTGCAATGCCTTATGGAATGCATACCTGGTCGGCACAGACGGGAGAGAACGGAGAAGGCTGGAAATACCAGTATTTCAAAGATTCTATCCGTGGCTTTCAACAGGCACATCAGTGCAGTCCATGGGTAAGCGATTATGCGGTATATTCCTTTATGCCGGTAGTGGGTAAGCTGGAAGTTAATCAATATAAAAGAGCCGCGAAGTTCAGTCATGAGAATGAAACGGCAAAACCTCATTATTACAAAGTAATGCTGGATAATGGCATTACTACCGAAATGGCTCCGACTACACGCGGAGTACATCTTCGCTTTTCTTATCCGGCAAATGAAGATGCCTATCTGGTCTTAGACGGATACACAGCACTCTCCGAAGTAAAGATAGATCCGGAAAAAAGACAGATATCCGGTTGGGTGAATAACCAGCGTTTTGTTAACCATTCGGAAAATTTCCGTAGTTATTTCGTGGCCCGGTTCGATAAACCTTTTGAAGAATATGGAACATGGACAAACGAGAAAGATGAAATTTTACCCGGTCAACGTGAGGCGGTAGGTCCGGGAGTCGGTGCATACATCAAATTCAAAAAAGGAACGAAGGTTCAGGTAAAAGCTGCTTCTTCCTACATCAGCCCCGAACAGGCGCTTCTTACCCTTGACAGGGAGCTCGGGAAAGATAAAAACCTGGAAGCAACAAAACAAAAAGGAGCCCGTACATGGAATGAATTATTAAACCGCATCCTTGTAGAAGGCGGAACGGAAGAACAGATGCGTACCTTCTATTCCTGTTTGTTCCGTGCGAATCTTTTCTCACGCAAATTCTACGAACGGGATGAAAACAACAATCCTTATTATTATAGTCCTTATGACGGAAAAATCTATTCCGGATATATGTATACGGACAATGGTTTCTGGGATACCTTCCGTTCTCAGTTTCCATTGACAAATATCCTTCATCCTACCATGCAGGGGCAATATATGAATGCACTGCTGGATGCACAGGAGCAATGTGGATGGCTGCCATCCTGGTCCTCTCCCGGAGAAACCGGCGGAATGATCGGAAATCATGCCATTTCTCTTTTAACGGACGCATGGGTAAAAGGAATCCGGACATTCGACCCGGAAAGAGCATTAAAAGCGTATGCGCATGAAGCAATGAATAAAGGCCCGTGGGGAGGTGCAAACGGTCGCCAGGGGTGGAAAGAATATTTCCAGCTCGGTTATGTGACTTATCCCGAATCGCTGGGTTCCACTGCACAGACATTGGAATATGCATATGATGATTTCTGTGGTTATCAATTAGCAAAAATGACCGGAAATAAATTCTATGAAGAAGTATTTGCTAAACAAATGTATAACTATCGCAATGTATTTGACCCTGTTACCGGTTTTATGCGTGGAAAGACCATGGAGGGAAAATGGTCGGAACCGTTTGATCCGTATGAATGGGGAGGGCCTTATTGTGAAGGGAATGCATGGCATTATAACTGGTCCGTATTTCACGATGTGCAGGGACTAATTGATTTGTATGGGAGTGATGAAAAGTTTGTAGCCAAGATAGACTCTGTTTTTGCTATTTCCAATAAAATCATTCCGGGCACATATGGAGGAATCATCCATGAAATGAAAGAAATGGAGTTGGCCGGAATGGGACAATATGCCCATGGAAACCAACCGATTCAGCATATGATTTATTTATACAGTTATGCCGGTCAACCCTGGAAAACCCAGTATTGGGTTCGTCAGGTAATGGATCGGCTCTATAACTCAAGTGAACGCGGTTACCCGGGAGATGAAGACCAGGGCGGAATGTCTTCATGGTATATTCTCAGTGCGTTGGGTATTTACAGTGTATGCCCGGGTACGGATGAATATGTACTGGGTAGCCCGTTATTTAAAAAAGCAACCATCACAATGGAAGACGGAAAGAAATTTGTGATCGAAGCTACCGGCAACAGTGCTGAAAATGTATACATCCAATCAGCAAAACTCAATGAAAATAACCTTTCAAAAAATTATATCACCTATCAGGATATTGTAAAGGGTGGAACGCTTTCTTTTGAAATGGGTAATCAGCCAAATACCAACAGAGGAATAACAAAAGATGCAGCACCGTTTTCATTATCCAGATAACATCAGGAAGGAAGAGCCAGAAAGAAAGATTGCTAATTCTCAGCTTTTCATTTTTAGATATTAGTTCACAACACTTAGTTAAAAAATTATGGTTAGAAAAAGTCTTTTAGTTTTACTATGTATTCTTTCAATAAGTTATCTGTCTGCAAAAGATAGCCATTACGCTCGGAAAGTAAATACCCTGATCGGTACCAAAGGAGCCGGGTGGGCTGCCGGATATGTATATCCCGGAGCAACCTATCCGTTCGGCATGGTACAGTTCACTCCTTCTTATTTTGTGAAGCAGGCCGGATTTACAATTAACCAGTTAAGCGGTGGGGGATGCGAACACATGGGTAATTTCCCGACTTTCCCTTTAAACGGAGAGTTGAAGTCATCACCCGACAGCATTGTTAATTTACGGGTTGAAATTACGGAAGAAGAAGGAATAGCAGGCTATTACAAAGCTAAGGTGCAGGGAAATATCGGAGCAGAATTTACTGTGACCGAAAGAACCGGAATGGCACGATATAATTTTAGTGAAAAACAAAACAGGGGAACTGTCATTATCGGAGCTGGTGTCGCTGCTACTTCGATAGAGCAGGCTGCCATCGTTATTACCGGCCCGAATACTTGTGAAGGATACGCCGAGGGCGGAAATTTCTGTGGCATCCCTGTTCCTTTTAAAGTATATTTTGCAGCAGAATTTGATGCGGAAGCACTTTATACCGGAACATGGAAGAACGAACGGCTGCTACCCGGCGCCGGTTTCGCCGAAGGAAAAAACTCCGGGGTGTATTTTACTTTTGATACGAACAACAACAAAACAATCCAGTATAAAGTCGGTGTTTCCTATGTATCCGTTGAAAATGCGAAAGAAAACCTGAAAACCGAAAATACAGGATGGAACTTCGATGCAGTGAAAGATGAAACCGTTAATAAATGGAATCATTACCTGGGAAAAATAGAAGTAGAAGGAGATAATCCTGACCGGATAACACAGTTTTATACGCATTTGTATCGTACCCTCATCCATCCCAACGTATGCAGCGATGTAAACGGTGAATACATGGGAGCGGATTTTAAAGTACACAAGACAGATACCAAACATTATACATCCTTCAGTAACTGGGATACCTACCGTACACAATGTCAGTTACTGGCAATCCTAGCACCGGATGTCATGTCGGATATTGTTGTTTCTCATCAGTTATTTGCCAATCAGGCAGGCGGAGGATTTCCACGTTGGGTAATGGCAAATATTGAAACCGGAGTGATGCAGGGAGATCCCACCCCACCCCTTATTGCCAGTGCGTATGCGTTCGGTGCCCGCAATTATGATGCCCGTGCTATCCTTAAAATCATGAGATACGGAGGAGACATTGCCGGTGCCATGTGCCAGAATGTAGAAGTCCGTCCCGGATTGAGACAATACCATGAGAAAGGATATTACAATGCTTCGGAACAGCTTGAATATACTTCTGCGGATTTTGCCATTTCCCAGTTTGCCCTGCATGCTGCCGGAGATGAATTCGCAAACTGGATCTATGCTGCCCGTGCCCGTTCCTGGAAAAACCTTTACAATCCGGAAACCGGATGGTTACAATCCCGGAACCCGGACGGTTCCTGGAAACCGTTAACGGAAGACTTCAGGGAATCTACCTATAAAAACTATTTCTGGATGGTACCGTACGATATTGCCGGTCTGATAGAAATCATGGGAGGGCGCGCAAAAGCCGAAGCCCGGCTGGATGAGTTATTCGTAAGATTAGACGCAAGTTATAATGATGAGTGGTTTGCCGCAGGAAACGAACCGAGCTTCCAGATTCCATGGATTTATAACTGGGTAGGACGTCCCGACAAAGCACAAGCGGTGGTAAATCGTATCTTGAATGAGCAATATTCAAGTAAGATCAATGGGTTGCCGGGAAACGACGATTTGGGGACAATGGGAGCATGGTATGTTTTTGCCTGTCTCGGATTATATCCGGAAATACCCGGCGTAGGGGGATTTGCCATTAACACGCCTATTTTCAAAACGGCTAAAATCCACCTGAAAAACGGAGATTTGGTCATAAAAGGTGGTTCTGAAAAGAACATCTATATAAACTCCATGAAACTGAATGGGAAACCCTACGAGAGTACATGGATCGATTGGGAGGATATTTCCGGTGGAGGAACTATTGAATACAATGTGTCAGGAAAACCGAATCGCCAATGGGGAACGAAGGTGTTACCACCATCGTTTCCTTGATAGAAACAAGAGCCAAGAGTCAAGAACCAAGACTCTGGCTTCCTAATCTTTTGAATGAGTGATTTACATTTTTCTTTTTATAAATTATCAAAACAAGAAATAAAATGCAACCATAAAGTCTTGACTCTGGACTCTTGGTTCTTGACTCTAATATGAAACCCCTCTTATCTATCTTATGTTGTTTCACCGTGATTGTTCCGGCAATGTGGGCGCAGGAAAGTAATCCGCGGTTCTTATTCGACCGGTTTGAAAAAGGTGTTGTCATCTATTCCAATGGCTCTCCGGCAACAGAAAGCCTGTTCAACTATGATACGCTTACAGAGAAACTTCTTTTTATGTTACCTGATTCTTCAATGATGGAATTGGATATGCCAGGTATCATTTCCGAAGTGAAAATCGGCGATCGGTTATTTGAACAGGTAAACAGGAATGCTTTTTATGAAAAAGCCGAAGCCGGAGAAAACATCCTTTATATCCGATGGAAATCAAAACTACCGGTTATCAAAAAAGAAGGTCCTTATGGAATGATTTCCGAGACCGGGGCGATTGATAACATAGATCAGATTGCTTTTATGGGTAGCTTGTATGATTTTAATAAGAAAAAGGATCTTCCCCTGATATCCGTGAACATTTATTACCTGAAAGTGAAAAATAAATTCAAACGTTTTGATTCATTTAATGGGTTAGCCAAAATAATCAAATCCCAACAGGAAGAAATAAAAACTTGTATAAAGGAAAAATCATTGGATTTCAATAACCGGGAAGATGTAAAAAGAGCTCTCGAAGAGTGCATCCTATTCAAAGTAGAATAATTTCACCTTTTACACCATATCTTCAGCCACGTAGTGGCGACATATCATTAGCCGTGGCGTCTCAATCCACGGACGAAATAATAAAAAACAAATTATAGTTTAATATACCAAAATAAAAAGATCATGAGAAAAAACGCCATCATAAAGCTCTCCATGCTTTTATCAGTAGCCGTATTGTTTTCATGCAATAATAAAAAAGAAACCACCAATGTGGAAATAGCAGGTTTTCCCGACTGGGCATGGGCTGATTTTAAACGTCCGGAGGGAGTAAACCCGATTATCTCTCCTATTGAAAATACGCTTTTCTATTGTCCGTTGACAAAGGATTCTGTTGCGTGGGAATCAAATGATACATTCAACCCCGCTGCAACTATCTATGATGGAAAGATCATTGTATTTTACAGGGCAGAAGATAAATCGGGTGAGGGAATCGGTGGCCGTACATCCCGGTTAGGATATGCCTGGTCGGAAGACGGATTGAATTTCCAACGGGAGACAACTCCTGTCTTTTATCCGGATAATGACAGCCAGAAAGAACTCGAATGGCCCGGAGGATGTGAAGACCCACGGATTACAGTGACCGGAGACGGGACCTATGTCATGTTATATACCCAATGGAACAGAAAACAGGCGCGTATGGCAGTCGCTACCAGCAAAGACCTCCGGAAATGGGAAAAACACGGACCGGCTTTTGCAAAAGCTTATGACGGACGTTTCTTTGATGAATTTTCAAAATCCGGTTCTATTATCACAGGATTGGTGGATGGAAAACAGGTGATCGCAAAAATTGATGGAAAATACTGGATGTACTGGGGTGAAAAATTTGTGAATGTGGCTACCTCCGAAGATCTTATTAACTGGACACCGCTACTGGATGAAAACGGTGAATTTCTGAAAGTCATCGAACCACGTCCGGGTAAATTTGACAGCGAACTGACCGAATGCGGACCTCCTGCAGTAATAACCAATAAAGGGATTCTTCTTCTTTACAACGGAAAGAACAAACATGGAGAAGAAGGAGATCCCAACTATACGGCTAATTCTTATTGTGCCGGACAGGCATTATTTGATCTCAACGATCCGACAAAACTTATCGGGCAACTGGATAAGCCATTCTTTATTCCTGAAAGTGATTTTGAAAAAAGCGGTCAATATCCGGCAGGCACCGTATTTATAGAAGGGCTGGCACACCATAACAATAAATAGTTCCTGTATTATGGCTGTGCGGATTCCCGTGTTGCCGTGGCAGTATATGACCCTGCTGTAAAGTAATGGCGGTAATAATACCATTTTTTAGTTTCTGTTTCCGGCTATTAAATCACAGATCAATATGAAAAGAATCTTTTTTTTCCTGGTTAACGCAATTCTTTTATCATCTTATATACAAGGTCAGTCTTCCGGATATTTTACCAATCCGGTAATTCCGGGAGACCTGGCTGATCCTTCTGTGATTCGTATAGGTGAGATGTATTATGCGACAGCTACTTCGTCGGAATGGGCTCCTTACTTTCCGGTGTTCGGCTCAACGGATCTGGTAAACTGGGAACAGAAAGTGCATATCTTTACCAAAAAGCCGGAATGGACTTCTAATTCATTCTGGGCACCCGAATTATATTGCCATAACGGAAAAGTATATTGTTATTATACCGCCCGCAGAGAAGCGGATGGTGTATCTTATATCGGAGTAGCCACGGCAAATTCTCCGTTGGAAGAATTTACAGATCATGGGCTGTTGGTAGAATATGGTACGGAAGCCATCGATGCATTTGTCTACAATGATGAAGGACAGTTGTACATCACCTGGAAAGCATACGGATTAGACCGGCGTCCGATAGAAATAATCGGAAGCAAACTGTCTGCGGATGGTTTGAGGCTTGAAGGAGAACCTTTTTCTCTTTTGAAAGACGAAGAGAATATAGGCATGGAAGGTCAGTATCATTTTAAGAAAGGAGACTATTATTATATCATCTATGCAGCCCATGGATGTTGTGGCCCGTTTAGCGATTACGATGTATATGTCGCCCGTTCCGAAAACTTTAAAGGTCCTTACGAGAAATATCAGGGAAATCCTGTCCTGCATGGAGGAAATGAAGAATATCTTTCCTGTGGACATGGAACCATTGTTGATGCACCCGACGGACGGATGTTTTACATGTGTCACGCTTACTTAAAGGGTGACGGCGTATTTGCCGGCCGGCAGCCTATCCTGCAGGAAATGCGTATGACAGAAGATAAATGGGTTCGCTTCCTGACCGGAGAACATGCGGTAAGAAAACAACCGGTTCCTTTTCCCGGTACTATTCAGAAAAAAAGATCCGGGTTTGAAGATAACTTCGATACTCCTGATCTGAAAGTTAACTGGTCCTGGAATTATCCGTATGCGGAACCGGATATAAAAATCAAAAACGATCAATTGTATGTAAACGGATTTCCTAAAGAGGGAAATAAGTATGGAACTGCCCTCTGTGTACGTGCGGAAGTTCCGGTTTACTCTTATTGTACCCGGGTGGCAAACGATAATAACAGCCTGAAAGGGTTGACCATGTATGGGGACAATAATAACCTCCTGATATGGGGCATTGCCGGAAATCAGGTAGTATTGAAATATGTAAAAGACGGTCAGGAATCAATTCTGTATAAATCCGATTCCGAAACAGTCCATCCATGGTTGAAAATAGAAGTGGAAAAAGGATGCCTCCTTGCTTTTTATCAAAGTGAGAATGGAAAAGATTGGGAAAAAGCCAGAGAAGAAGTATTGGATGTTTCTCATTTGATGCGATGGGACAGGGTAGCCCGTCCGGGCTTAATACATGCCGGGAAACAAAGTGAACCTGCTGCATTTTCGTTTTTCAGGTTAATGAATAAATAACAATCTTTTATTGTCCCATACTGATTGTGAAGTGAAAATAAATATGATGAAAAGGCGCTGGCGATGTACTGTTTGGAACTAACACATACCGGTACAGATACTTTTTAATTGCATTCTATACAACATGTAAAAACCTATTTTTAATCATTTAAATGAAACGTATCATGAAAAAAATTTTCTTTCTATTTCTTTTTTTGGCCGGGATGCTGCAATTGCAGGCAATCACGGTAACTCATTATCTGGGGCGGAATCAGATAAACGACCTGCTGGAAAAACTGGAAGATAAAAAGGCACAGCCTGTCTGGTCACCGGAAACAGAGGATAGCAATAGTGAAGAATGGAAAACAGTGGCGGGCCTGAAGTGGGGTGCTACCGGTACACCTTCTTATATTCCTGCGGATGAAAACAAAGATTATTCTTTACTGGAAGAAATTGACTGGTCGGGTTATTCTTATTCCCAGAAAAACGGAACGTCAATTCATATAAAACATACAGCAGAAGACATGCTGAATGATTTAAGTACCCTGAAAAAAATGAATTTTTCAGGCAATAATTTCCGGGATGTGACCATTGAGCTACTGCCAGCATTGACGGAAGTTGATCTTTCTAATAATCCGACTTTGCAAAGCCTTAGTATAATCAACTGTCCGGAACTGGAAGTGGTAAATATTACCGGAAGCAATTTATCATTTGCAACAATAAACACGATCAAATCGAATATAAGCCTGAAACAAAACGGAACTTTTAATTACCGGTTACAAGGGGAGAAAGCACTCCGGGCAAATGCCGTAGATTTGACAGATATACTGGCAGAGAACGGAACATCCGTGGATAACTGGTCTGTTCAGCCCGTTTCGAATGCCGGTGGGGTATATGTTTTTAGCGATGACCAGGTAGGCAATACGATTACCTGTACATTGAAAAACAGCAATTATCCGGACTTATCTGTTCAGTATCAAATTAAATTATTACCCGGGAATACCGTATATATAACAATAAATGAAGATCCGGGAAGCACCATAGAAGTAGAATCTTTACCGGCTTCTATCGGGGAAACGATCACTATCGGTATTGAAATAGAAGATTTATATGAACTGATATCTTTTACGATAAACGGAGAAAATAAAACAGGAGAACTAACTAAGGAAGGAAATAAATATAGGCTGGTACTGGAGTTATTGGCAGGAACCGATAGCTATACCTTTGCTACCAAAACAGTTGGATTCAGCGGGGAAGGTGCAGGTACTTCCGAATCTCCTTACCTCATTACCACTCAACAACAGTTGATGCAGGTGAAAAATAATCCGGGGGCAACCTATAAACTGGTAAATGATATTACTCTTAATTTAACAGCCGAAGGTTGGGAACCGATTACTGGTTTTTATGGTATGTTTGATGGAAATGGACATGTAATCCTTGATTTATGGATTGATTCCCCGAATAATAATGCCGGATTATTTTCACGATTAACAGGAAATGCGGAAATTAAAAACCTGGGAGTTATTATTGCTGATGGAAAAACAATAAAAGGAAATGAGAATGTAGGAGGTATTGCCGGGTTAATTCAGCGGGGAACAATTTCCGGATGTTTTGTAACAGGTTCGCTCGAAGGAAAAGCAAATGTCGGGGGAATAGCAGGGGCAGCCCGAGGAAATGCTATTATTCGGAATTCTTATTCTACAGGTGGAAGCGTTTCTTCAGCGGACAGAGCTGCAGGAATTCTGGCACACATAGAATATGGGCAGGTAAAAGTAACCGACTGCTATTCTACAAGTATTATTTATGTGGCAGAGACGAAATCCGGAGGGGGAATTATCGGTTCATTCGATGCGGGAGAACTGATTCTTACTGATTGCATGGCATTAAATCCGAGTATTTCGGTTCATCCGGATGATATGGAGGGAGAAGGAGAAACTCCGAACGCTTTTGCTTATCGGGTCATTTCCTATATTCAAAATGACGAAGACATTACTTACAACGGAAATTATGCATTCTCCGGAATGCTGATTAATGGAGAAATAATAACTACGACTACAGAAACAAAACATGGGGAAGGAAAAACAGCAAAAGAATTTGTTGCAGATAATACCTCTTATACGAATTGGGATTTTACAGATACCTGGACGAAAGGAAACAGTAAATACCCGTTACCTGTACTAGCAGTCTTTGCCTCTGCTAACCAGCCATCAGTATATCCCGAACATTTGAGCTATCGGGTTACCGTAGAGGTTGCAGTAGAAGATGCCAGTGCGACTTATGGAAATGTAAGCCTGAGTGCTACGGACGAAACCATCAAAGAGGTGGAAGTAAATGCCGGAGACGATGTCATCATTTATTTTACTCCTAAACAAGGATATCAGGCTGTTTCTTTATTCTCAGGAGAGGAGTATATCACTACGAATATCATAGGCGATACTTATACCCTGGAAACTGTGCTGGATGATTATACAGAAGAAAAAATGATCTATGTCGCTTTCTCCGGTACCGTAGGAATCGATAAGAATGAAATAATTTCGGTTTCCGTTTATCCGAATCCGACACAAGATCGTCTATTTATCAACGGAAAAGTACCCGGAAGCCAGGTGGTAGTATATGATGTAATGGGTAAAACTGTGTTGGCGACCCAGACAGCGGAATTGGATTTATCTTCTTTCGCTACAGGCATATATTTTGTAGAAGTAGATGGTAATACCCTGAAAGTGCTGAAAAAATAGTTATATCCCAACTCTCCCCTCGAAGAAGATACTATGTAAATAATCAAATTTGTTTTGCTAAA
>JAJQEC010000018.1 GCA_021201815.1 Candidatus Azobacteroides sp.
ATATTTAATAGGTTATTTTTTATCAAGCCAATTTGAGACAAAAACCTACTGCGATTTTTTTAATAAAAGACAATAAAAATTCTATGGAAACAATTTTTCTTCATTATAAAAATTATCAACACTTTTATTTCTTTTTTCGTAAATTTTATTCCATTTTATAACGATAAGAATAATATATAAAAAATGAAAAGAGGTATTTGTACTGGAATGTTATATTGAAGAAATCCGAAAAGTTACGAAAAAACGGCTGAGAATAGGACAGAAAAGACAGATAATATAAGTAAAGCGTCCATAGACTATGGACGCTTTACACTAATCTTGTGGAGCTGGAGGGAGTTGAACCCTCGTCCAAACGAGGAATCAATATGCTTTCTACATGCTTATCTTCGCCTTCGTTTTTCGAGCCGGAACAAGACCGAAGCCACCAATTCCGACCTTAGTCCCTTAATTTCGTAAGGAGTCCGGGACTTACTCCAAACTATTCCCGATATGCTGCACCACTGAGCCGGAATGCTTCGGGACAACAGCCTCCGAGAGATGTCTTGTCCTGGCACCTTGTGCCTGGATTAAGCCAGATCTACTATGATTCGATTAGGCAGCAAGAGCGTAATTGTTTTCGCCAGTTAATTGTTTATCGACTAAGATTTAAGTGCTTATTCGACAATGCACTGCATGCTTACATACCGCTTCTGCCCGCTGTCAAAACCGGTCAGCCCCTGATTTTCATACAAAGATAATGCTTTTATAGGAAAAAAATGGTGATTTTACACTGTTTAATATAAATGTATAGGAATGTCATCTATAAAAACGATTTTTTATAAAATTCAGGACAAAAAATTTATTGTCTCATTCTTATATCCTTTTCTTTTTTCTTTTGTTGTCAGGAAATGTTGTAATAATTATAACTAACTTAATAAAAAAAGAGGCAGACAAAACTCTATCCTTCCATAAATAAATTATGTATTGATGAAAGGTTGAACTTATTTATTTGTCGCATAACAGGATTTTCCACTAAATAACTTCTACTTTTAACGAGCAGTTGTATCCTGTCTTTATTATATACTTATATGAAATAACTAATGTTTATCTTAAAAATAGGAATCTTGGGTTACCGTTTTCAATAAAAAACAGACAAAACAGAAGAAGAGGTATTGTTTGTTTTTAATTAATTCTTCACAATGAGCCAAAATGATAATAAGTATATGCTGAAAATAAATTAATGTTACTTCTCTCTTTTTCTACATTTTATAATAATTCTGCAACATTTGTGCAAATCTACCTGCAATTATTCAAAGAAATACTCTTTCAATGCAAGAAATATTTTCTTCTTTCCCATATTTTTGTAAAAGCAATAATTGGAAAATCTAATATAGATCCACTCTTTTGCATACTAAAACGGATTATTAATACTGATCTTCACTTATTATGAAAAAACCTTTCTTTTTATCTGTCAAAAGGGAAAAATACATTTTTCTTTCTTCTCAACCTCTTATAACTAATACTAATTATAAAAAATATAAAGCACTAAGTATGAAAAAACTTCATTTTTTATTTTTCTTTCCTTTTCTGTTCTTTAGTTTATTTAGCTGTTCGGAAAATAATGACTATGAAGAAGTAGATATCTGTATCTATGGAGGTACTTCCGCCGGAGTGATTGCGGCTTATACAGCAGTTAATGAAGGAAAATCCGTGATTTTAATAGAGCCCGGCATTAATCTGGGAGGTATGTCCTCCGGAGGGTTGGGATACACAGATATAGGAAATAAATATGTGGTAAAAGGACTGGCACGTGACTTTTACAGAAAATTAGGAACCCATTATGGCAAACTTGAACAATGGATTTTTGAGCCATCGGTAGCTGAAAGTATTTTTAACGAATATATCCAAAAAGCAAATGTAAATGTGTTGTATCATACACGGTTACATGATGTAAAAAAAGAAGGGACACAACTTAAAGAAATAATAGTGGAGAATTCTTTACACCCGGATATTTCTACTAATAAACGCATCAAAGCAAAAATGTTTATTGATTGTTCCTATGAAGGAGATTTGTTAGGGAAATCCGGAGCATCTTATACAGTAGGAAGAGAAGACAACAACGTATATAACGAAACATATAACGGTGTCCAGCTTCTGGAAGGACATCAATTCTGGCATGATATTGATCCGTATATCATTCCCGGTGATTCTACAAGTGGATTATTATGGGGTATTTCCAATAATAAACTGGCACCTCGTGGTACCGGTGATAAAAAGGTACAAGCTTATAATTTCCGCATTTGCCTGACGGACACTCCTGAAAATATGATTCCGATTACCGAACCGGATAATTACGACCCGAAAAAATACGAACTATTAATTCGCTTGCAGGAAGTATCTCCAAGGAAAAGTGTATATGATTTCTTTATCTGGAGTAGAATGCCTAATTCAAAAACGGATATTAATAATGCAGGAGGATTCTCTACAGATGTAATTGGCATGAACTGGGATTATCCGGAAGCTGACTATGAAGAAAGAGAAAGAATCCGGAAAGAACATGAAGACTATACAAAAGGACTCCTTTATTTTTTAGGACATGATGAAAGGGTTCCCGAATCTATGAGAAATGAAATGAGAAAATGGGGATATCCGAAAGATGAATATGTAAATAATAACCACTGGACACATCAATTATATGTACGTGAAGCCCGTCGGATGGTCGGAGAATTAGTGATGACACAACATCATTGTGAGGGAAAAGAAGTAGTAGAAGATGTAATTGGCTGGGCTGCTTATACAATGGATTCCCATAATTGTGACAGGATTGTGGTTAACGGGTTTGTTAAAAATGAAGGAAATGTAGAAATCGGAGGCTTTCCTCCCTACTCTATTTCCTATCGTGCTATTATTCCTAAAAAAGAAGAAGTAACCAATTTGTTGGTGCCGGTTTGTTTATCTGCATCTCATATCGCTTATGGCTCCATCAGAATGGAACCGGTTTTCATGGTATTAGCTCAAGCGGCTGCTGTAGCAGCAAGTCAGGCTATTGAAAAAAATATAACCATTCAGGAAGTAAATGTCACCGAATTAAAAAAAGTGCTTGAAGAAAATCCCCTTGCAGATGGAAGTACTGCTGAAATTCTCATTGATAACGATGACAAAGAAAATGTCATCATCACAGGAGAATGGAAATATAACTATGATACATATAGTAGTTATGCGGCTAACTTCCTAATGGATGAATCTGCCGGTAAAGAAGCTAAATCCGTAAAATATATCCCGGAAATTAAAACGGCCGGAAATTATTCTGTATTTGTTTATTTTCCCAAATTGCCCAATGGAGCTTCTGTGACGACCTTGGCTCTTTTCGATGGAAAAACCGAAAAAGAGATAAAAATATCCCGGGATGATATATTGGTAGAAGGACAAACTATGGGAGAATGGGTGAAAGCAGGAGATCTGCATTTGGAAGAAGGTAAAAACGCTTATGTAGAAATTACCAATAAAGACGCTGATAATGTAATTGTGGCGGATGCAGTGTTATTTTTACCTATAAAATAAAAACAAAACATCCATAGTTTTCAAATTTGCTCATAGAGTAAATTTGAAAACTATAGATGTTTTTATAATTTCTTATAGAGATATATTCTCTATTCCAGCCGGTTATCCTCTCTCTCTTGTATTTTTGTCCGGATTTATCTCATCCACTGCATCCTGTACCTCTTCATCATCTACCGGGTAAGCATCGTCCTCATCCAGTCCGTATTTCTCAGCTTTATCAATATTTACCGAATGCTGGATCTCTTTATATACTTCGTCTTTTTCTATTTCTCTCTGTGTGTCGGAATTCAGTTCTTCGTTTACTTTCATTTTTCAATCTATTTTAGTTAGACATTTCTTAATAAACAAACAACGATTTCCTCTTGTTCAGCTAAAAAAGCGTACCGGAAAGCTTAACGTTAAGTTAAGCCGTATAACTTCAGTTTATTATAAAGGGTTTTCCGGTCTACACCGAGTAGCTGAGCAGCCTTTGTTTTATTATTTCCTGCTTCCTTTAATGCCCTTTCTATAAGAATCTTTTCATTTTCTTTATCTTTCAGAGGAGAGGCTGAAAAAGAAATGTTCTCTTTCTCTTCTGTAATTTCCGATGGCAGGTCTGACAGTACAATATAGCGTCCGGAAGTTAATAAAGTAGCGTATCGTATTGCATTTTTCATTTCCCGAAGGTTACCCGGCCAGGAATATGTCTGAATCAAATGCAGGGTATCCGGATCAAACCCGATCACATTCCTTTTTAATTCCTTATTAGCCATATCCAGGAAATGATGGGCAAACAGCAGGATATCTTCTTTCCGGTCTTTTAAATCCGGTATCCGGATAGTAAATTCTTTGATACGGTGATAAAGGTCTTCCCGGAAATTCCCTTTTTCAATAGCTCTTCTGAGATTCTCATTAGTAGCCGCTATCAACCGGATATTAATATTAATTTCTTCGTTGCTTCCTATCGGTTTGACTTTTCGCTCCTGCAACGCCCGGAGAAGTTGTACCTGAACTTCATAAGAAAGGTTTCCGACTTCATCTAAAAATACGGTTCCTCCTTCCGCAGCGACAAAAGCGCCCTTTTTATCGGAAACAGCTCCTGTAAAAGATCCTTTTACGTGACCAAAAAACTCAGAAGCCGCCAGTTCTTTTGATAAAGATCCGCAATCCAAGGCAATAAAAGGAAAAGCAGCACGGTTACTTTGTTCATGAATGTGACGGGCTACAAATTCTTTTCCTGTCCCACTGGCACCAATAATCAATACCGACATATCTGTAGGGGCAACAAGACGCACATGTTGATATAATTGTTTAGCCGCAGGACTATTTCCTTCCAGATAAGAATTATTTCCTCCGCTTTGTACCGGCTTAGATTCCTTTTTAACAGGTGTTTCTTCCTGTACAAGAAGGCTGTTTATTTTTTCCAGCAGGTTCTCCGGATTCAACGGTTTGGTAATATAATCTGCTGCACCGGCTTTAATGGCCTGTACTGCTGTTGGTATATCCGCATAGCTGGTCATCATAATAACCGGAAGGGAAGAGCGCTCTTTCTTTATCCAGGACAATAAGTCCAGACCATTTCCATCGGGTAGACGAAGGTCCGATAAAAATATATCATAGGTATTTTCCTGAATCTTACGCTTTGCATCTGAAATCAAAGAAGCGGTAGTGACTTCAAAACCTTTTTTACGAAGCCATGTGGTCAACATCAGAGAAAAAGTAAGATCATCTTCCAGAATAAAAACAGAAGGCATACTTATATATTTATACTTTACACAAAGGTATTTAAATTTAATGACATAAAAAAATACTTTCCGAAAGAGAAAAAATATACAAAAAGAAAAACAGGGATTCTCCTTTTAAGAAAGCAGAAAAAGGAATTATTTAAAAAAGTATAAATGGAAAAAGAAACGAAAAACAGAGTAAAAATTCTTTTCTTGTCCGAACCTTTATACCAAATTGCTATATGTTTTATTGTATGGCTAATTAATTTGGATATTTAACGTCACCACATAAGGTATTTCTACTATTAAGAATGCCATAAATAAAGCTTTTATAAATAAACAACCGTATTTTCTTTATGGAAACTATTTTATACCCTGTCAGAATCAGAATATAATGTAAGATGAGAAGCAATTAGTACTCAGAACGAATAAATTAACGGATAAAGATAAATCCATTAATTGTTGAGAAATAAGAATAAAAAACATCTTCCACTTTTGATAATAAAAAAGGGTTACCCATAGTGGACAACCCCTTAAAAGAACAAACTTTTTAATCTTATTCAGCAACTTCTACAACTACTGCCTCTTCAGCAGGAGCAGATTCTGTTGATTCTGTTGTAGCTTCTGTAGCTTCTTCTTTAACTTCTTCCTGTGCAAATGTAGGAAACGAAAGACCTGCTAAAACAACGGCAAATAATACTAACTTTTTCATGACTTTTAGTTTTTTATAAGTTTATAATCCAATTGATATTCTACACTTATATATGCCATTCCTGTGCCAAAGTTGGAGAGATAATGCAAATAAATAAATAAAATGCTTATTATATGAAAGTTAAAGAAAATATCATGTTCAATTTCAATAGCTTATTATGTGGAATAAAGTGTGGAAACGGGGAAAATTTCCTCAATGGAGTTCTACACTTTTATGTGTTTTCATTCCTGTATTTGTATTTTATTTTTACTTGTTACCAGTAAATTGTAAATAATTTAATAATAAAGAAGAAACTTGTATGCTGTATACTATACCTGAAAAGAAATTAGAAAGAAGAAAGGCATAGGAAATAAAAAGAAATGGAATTTGTAGAAAATAAAAAAGAGGCCAATTGGCCTCTTCTAAAAGATCAGAACCTTTTAATCTTATTCAGCAGCTTCAACAACTACTGTGTCTTCAGCAGGAGCTTCTTCTGATGCATCAGTAGTAGCTTCTTTATTTTCACCTTTACATTCTTTATTCTCTTCCTGAGCAAATGTAGGAAATGAAAGACCTGCCAAAACAATTGCACACAACACTAATTTTTTCATGACTTTAATTTTTTATAATTTATAAATACTTTCAATATTCACATCTGATATAACTATAAGCCATTCTTGTGCCAAAGTTTAATGATATGAGCAAATAAGAGAATAAATACCTGATTAAAAACAAATTATAATAAATACTATCTTTGGGGATTCTTTTTCTGGCTGGGGAAATAACTGGGGAATTGTGGAAAATTTCCACAAGTTAATTCCACACTTTATTACTAACAAGGGAGAATGTTTTTTCATTATAACAAAATTGAGATTTTTCTTAAAAAAACTTTCTTATAATTTTTTCAAGGAAAAGAGAGAAAGCGGAAGCTCTTTTTAACTAATGTAGAGGTGAAAACTGCTACCCCCCTTTTATTCAAATGTGTTGAATTATAAAAATTGTTTTTGTCAGATGTAAGCTGCATATCAGAACAATCTATAAAAACAGTATTATATTTTTCTGCTAATTATCTGTAATGTATTATCATTTCCTCATAATTACAAGATAACTCTTTTAATTCACTATAAGGAGGGGAAAGGATTAATAAAGAATAGAATAATTGCTAGCTATCTTTCATAAACTCTATTATAAATCTATTTATTTCTTTAGAAACTACTTTTAACTGAAAAATAAGGTTATTCATTTCTTCTTTCCATTCATTGAGGCTCAATTGGTCTGATCCATTTTCTATTATTCTTAACCTGTCTGTAATTTCCTTATGTTCTAACATGGAAAAAGTAGGTAACATTTTATGCACGGTTTCAGATGCAGGTTGTATTTTATTTTCCAATAAATAAGCTTCTAATAAAGATATATTCTTTTCGGTTTCTTCAGAAAAAGTTTTCAGAATAGAAACGGAAGAGATTTTATCATCCCCTGCAAAAGCAGTTAAAGAAGAAAAATTTAAATCGGATTCTGTTATTATTTCGACATGTAGTATTTCTTTAAATAGATCTAAGAGCTCCTGAGTAGTATAAGGTTTATTTAAAAAGCCACTGAACCCGGCATCTTTATAAAACTCCTTATTATTCTCCATATTTGCAGATAAAGCCACAACCGGTAACCTGTTCGTTTTTGGAATTCCTGATTTCCGGATCATTTCCAATAGCTTGTAGCCATCCACCTGAGGCATTTGTATATCCGTCAGGATAATATCAAATACTTCATTATGAAGTAAATCCAGGATTTTTTCAGGGTAAGAACAGGTCGATACTTTTACATTCATTTGGATAAGTACTTCCTGTGTTAATGCCAATTGAACCGGGTCATCATCTACCAGTAAACAATGTATTGTGCCCTGTGAATGAATTTTTACTTTTTTATTCTTTGTTTCGGAAGTATCTTTTTCCGATATACTAACCGGTGCCATCCGCATAGGGAGAGTTACCTTAAATTCACTGCCCTTTCCGAATGTACTATCTACTGATAACTGACCTTTTAACAGACGGGTAAGCCGGAAAGCAATAGAAAGTCCGAGACCGAATCCTTCCACTTGTTCTGTACGCGACAATCGCTCGAATTCCGCAAATATTTTTTCTTTTTCATTATCTTTAATGCCAGGTCCTGTATCCATCACTGAAATATTCAGCCGATGCTCTTTTTCGTTTTTCTTTTCCACAGAAATATTTAAAGCCACCTGCCCTTTCTCCGTAAATTTAATGGCATTGGATAGTAAATTTCCGGTAATCTGCCGAACCAGAATGGGATCTAACAAATACAATAAGGAATAGTCCTCTTCAAAATTAAGGATACATTGCAATTCCTTTCTTTCCGCAATGGGATTGAAACCACTATGTATTTCCTGAAATAAAACCCTTAAATCTGTCGGAACGGCATGCACTTCCATACGGCCGGATTCTAACCGATAAGAATCCAGCAGGTTATTGATCAAAGAAAGAATATGCTGAGCAGAAACTTTCATATTTTCCAGATAATATTTCTGCCTTTCATTCGGATTCAGACCTTCGAACAAATCAATATATCCTGTAATAGAAGAAAGAGGAGCACGTATATCATGACTCATCATCAGCATTAATTTCTCACGTGCCTGTAACAAATCCTCTGCATACCGATTGGCTTTTTCCAGTTTCTGACGGTAATATCTGCTTTTTGAAATATCCCTTGTAATTACATAGAGAAAAAATATCATGATACCTATTACCAGACTAATAACCCCTATAAGGATACGGGTGGTTTCACGAAGCAGTTCCTGTTTATTTACAGTACGGGCAAAAGAAGCATTCATTTCTTCCTCTTCCATATCCCTTAATAACTGATTAATTTTGGCAGTAATTACATTGTTATTCGTATTCAGATTCTTTACTTTTGATAAAACAAGATTATATGCTCCCTGTTGCTGGTAAGTTACACTATCCTGAATATCTTTTAATACATTGGATATTTTTTCAGAAGGGTCAAAATATAACGTATCTGATAATACCTGTCGGCTTGATGTAACTACTACATTCGTATCTCCGGAAGATGGAGCAAAGACATTTGCTAACCGCTGAAAGAAATTACGCTTTTTACCAGGCAAGAAAACGGTATCCTGCTGTATTTCTACTTCTTTTTCTAATTCTACTGTTACCGTATCCCGAATAGCAATTACACGATCGATATTGCGGGCATATAACCGTTCCGGGCTTGACTCATGAATAGCTTCGAGTAAACTTCTCGTGTTAATCCGTTTTCTTTCCAGAAGACTATTGATCGTATCTATTTTGAGCAGCTGAATGGAATCCGTCGTCAATACTTTCAAGGAATCCATATTAAGACGGGCATTATTAAGTAACTGATTATAATTCCCATTGGCAGGAGTAAATAATTGCCCTAACGCTTCACTTTCATATACAAGAGAAAGTGTATTTGTAACAAGATAAATCCGTGTACGTGAAGTATGATCGGGTTCTTCTTCTTTTGCTACTTCTTTTGTAATGTCATATATATACATTACCGAAAAAATAGCAACAATCACTATAAACAGATACCCTATAATAATTTTTAAAGTAGTATATCTATTTTTTTCTGTCATCCTTAATTATTTTAAACTTTCTGTAAGAGAAACTATTTTATAAAAATAATTTCTCTTATTTCTATTACAAAAATAGAAGTTTTAAAAGAACGACAGAGTGATAATTAATTAAAAAAACGGAATTTGTTTTTTTATATGGAAAAAGGAAGTTATGGAATATTCAGTGTTTGTTTACTCAGCCGGATTTCTTCCTGATTACCGGTATGTTTTCCGGAAACATCGGATAATTTTACAGCGTAGAGATAGGGTTTATTTATATTTAATTTTACCTGTGCCAGTTTAATAACAATATTAAGAGGGTTGGCTCCCACATCATTAGTAAAATAGGTACCGATGCCATAGGCATCATGAATCCGGCCATTCACATATTCTTTGATTTCTTTTACCCGTTCCAGATTCAGAGAATCGCTATATACAATTGTTTTTGATACAGGGTCAATTCTGTTTTCTTCATAAAACCGAATTGTTTTATCTGTAAAAGTTAACGGGTCTCCACTATCCCAGCGTACACCATCGAATAATTTTGCTTGTTTCAGATTAAAAGAATGGTAAAAAGAATCTGTAGTATAAGTGTCTGTTAAGGTAATTCCCAGACTTCCCTGATAAACATCGACCCAGGCTTCCAGCGCTTTCATGTTGGCAGAACGATAGCCAAAAACAGCACCGTGGAACATAAACCATTCGTGTGGCATGGTACCGATAGGAGTTGTATTGTATTTCATGGCAAAATACACATTACTGGTTCCTTTAAAGTATTCACCGGCATTTTCTTTAAAAGCCTTCATAACAGTATCATGGACATCAAAGGAAAATCTTCGCCGGGTTCCGAAATCAGAAAAATCAGCTTTTAAGTCATTCAATGCCCGCGCTTTTGCTATTGCTTTTTCTTTTGTCTCCTGCGGATGAATCCCCGTCATTTTAAAATATAATTCTGACACCAAGGCTAACAAAGGAACCTCCCATAAAACAGTACGATACCAGTATCCTTCAATGGTTATTTTCAATTCTCCTTTTTTTTGTTCAATAAGCACTTCAGCAGGGTCATAACGATATCCCTCCAGAAAATCGATGAAAACAGGATCCAGATAATAACATTTGTCTTTAATGTATTCTTTCTCCTCTTTGCTCATCCTCAGGGTTGCCATGGCCTCGACTTCTTTTTTTAATTCTTCGGCAAACCCTTCCGGATAAGCTGCCATTCCACGATCCGTAAATTCATATTTTACATATGCCCACGGATAAAGCCGTTGAATGGCAAGCATCACGGAATATTTATACAGGTCGTTATCGGTAAAGTGTTTTATGATCATCAGTCAAATATCTTGGTATAAGTATGACAGTAAGGAGTAGAACCTTTATGCTGATAATACTGTTGATGATAATCCTCTGCTTTCCAGAATGTAGTAGCCGGCTTTAACATGGTGGCCACTTTATATCCTTTGTCTGTTAGAATTTTAATGTATTTTTCGGCAATTTCTTTTTCCTGTGCTGAGGAATAAAATATACAGGAAAGGTATTGAGGTCCGATATCCGGTCCCTGCCCATTTGTTTGTGTGAAATCATGCGTTTCAAAGAACAGCTTCACCAGATTTTCATAAGTAGTTTGTTTAGGATCATACACCACTTGGGTTGTTTCCAGATGTCCTGTTTTTTTCCCGGAAACCTGTTCATATGTCGGATTATCGACATGACCACCCATATAACCTACCGCAGTACTTTTTACACCTTTTGCCTTCATAAAATAATACTCGGTTCCCCAGAAACATCCGGAAGCGAAATAAGCTTTTTTGTCTCCGCTTTCATCGTCCGGAATAAATTTCATTGAAATAGAATTGACACAATGGCGGGTGTTTTTATCAGTAAGCCTTTCTCCTTCAAACACGTGTCCTAAATGCGCACCGCAATTGGCGCAGATAATTTCGGTCCGTCTTCCGTCTGCATCCGGTACACGTTTTACAGCACCCGGAATTTCATCATCGAAGGATGGCCATCCACAATGGGAATCAAATTTATCTTCAGAACGGTATAAAGGTGCCCCACATCTTTTACATATATAAGTACCTGATTGTTTATTATTCAGGTATTCTCCCGTGTAAGGAGCTTCCGTTCCTTTATGCAGGATGACTCTTTCTTCTTCCGGAGTAAGTTTATTATATTCCATATCTGTATAATTTTTTGTTGGGTTTTCTGCTTTATTTGTACATGCAAAAACAAATAACATACTAAACAGAAAACCAATATAAAACTTCATATTAAGGTCGTATTTAATATTCGACAAATTTTTCTACTCTATAAAAACAAAAGAAAATAACAATAAGTTTATAAGGAGATAAAAATGTAAAATAAATTACAAAGTAATTAATAAAAAAGCCCCGGAAATCATTTTCTCCGAGGCTTTTTTCATTATATATTTTTTTATTTATTTAGCATAACTTACTGCACGGGTTTCCCGGATAACAGTAATTTTCACTTGTCCGGGATAAGTCATTTCATCCTGGATTTTCTTTGCAATTTCATTAGACAGTGCTTCCGTGTCTTTATCGTCGATTTTATCAGCTCCGACAATTACACGTAATTCCCGGCCAGCTTGTATAGCATATGTCTTTAATACCCCCGGATAGGAAAGAGCCAGTTGCTCCAGGTCATTCAATCTTTTGATATACGCCTCTACAATCTCACGACGGGCACCCGGGCGAGCTCCTGAAATGGCATCACACACCTGTACAATAGGAGCAATAAGGCTGGTCATTTCTGTTTCATCGTGGTGAGCACCGATTGCATTACAGATATCCGGTTTCTCCTTATATTTTTCTGCCAGTTTCATACCCAGTAATGCGTGAGGTAACTCCGGTTCATCATCAGGCACTTTTCCTATATCGTGTAATAATCCGGCTCTTTTGGCTTTTTTCGGATTTAAGCCCAGTTCCGAAGCCATCACAGCACATAGATTGGCTGTTTCCCTGGCATGTTGTAATAAATTTTGTCCATAAGAAGAACGATATTTCATTTTACCAACCAAACGAACCAGTTCCGGATGCAATCCATGAACCCCTAAATCAATTACGGTTCGTTTTCCGGTTTCTACGATTTCATCTTCTACCTGTTTTCTTACTTTAGAAACGACTTCTTCGATTCTGGCCGGATGAATTCGTCCATCCGTTACTAATTGATGCAAAGCTAAACGGGCAATTTCTCTACGAACAGGATCAAATCCGGAAAGTACAATTGCTTCAGGAGTATCATCTACTATGATTTCAACTCCGGTAGCTGCTTCCAGAGCACGAATATTTCGTCCTTCACGACCGATCACACAACCTTTTATTTCATCGGATTCAATATGGAAAACAGTGACAGAATTTTCAATTGCTGTTTCAGTAGCTACACGTTGAATTGTTTGAACAACGATTTTTTTAGCTTCCTTATTAGCAGTCATTTTTGCCTCGTCCATAATTTCATTAATGTAGGAGGCAGCCTGTGTCTTGGCTTCATCTTTCAATAATTCAACCAATCGTTCTTTTGCTTCCTCAGCAGAAAGATTGGATATTATTTCCAGTTTTTCAATTTCTTCTTTATGTAACTTTTCTAATTCCTGCTTTTTTTTATCTACAATATCAAGTTGATTTTCCAGATTTTCTTTAATAGCATCAAATTCCGATTTCTTCCGTTGAACTTCTTCCTGCTTCTGGTTAAGCATAAGTTCCCGTTGTTTCATTTTCGCTTCTGCGGATTGTAATTTTGCATTCCTTAAAGTCACCTGCTTTTCTAAATCAGCTTTCAGATGCAGAAATTTCTCTTTTACTTCCAGCAGTTTATTTTTCTTAATGACTTCAGATTCCTTTTCCGCCTCTTCAATTATGCTTTTATAGCGGGCCTTGTAAAAGAACTTCAAAGATAGGAATGCAACAAGTGCCCCTATAAAAAAAGTTCCGGCTGCAGTTAAAATTATTTCGATCATATTTCAATATGTATTAAATATAAAACAAAAAACACTACTTACCCATAAATACTATAGGCCAAGTAGTGCGGATAATATTGTGTATAATAATGAATTACTCTTTTTCTAAAAACTTATCGATTTCTTCCGATAACTGAGAAATCTTCTCTACAAATGAATCATTCAATAAACCGTCCAATGCAAACTGAAAACCGGCCATTATATAAAAATCCTGTGTATACAGTCCTTCTACTTTTGAAAAACGAGATCTGTATTTGGCTACTTTGGCTCTTAATTTCTTCCGTGCATTCCGGTAATATTCTTCTTCTTCATTACTATCCTTAATAAATAAGGGATATTTCTTATTTTCAAATTCAACGCTAATTTTCCGAATGTTTTTCATTCTTCTTTATTGATTTAGTAAAGCGATGCATTTGTCTATTTCCCGCACTATGCCTGACAATCGTTTTTTCATTTTTTTTACTTCCTCATCATCTGTGGAAATAATTTTAGCTAACTTCAGATTGTCATATTTTGATGTTGCTTCCTGCACTAATTCCTTAGCTTCTTTTATTTCACCTTCCTTACGCGCGAGCATATCTTTCAAATCCTGATTTTCAGCTTTCAGTTTTTCATAGCGATTCATTAATAATCGCACTTTAAGCTCAAAATTCTTAAGTATTTTTTCATGCTCTTCGGTCATACTACACCAAAATTCTGGACGAAAATACAAAAAAAGATAAGAATAACATAATTTTAATTACAAATAAATTCGTTCAGATAAAAAGAAAGAGGATTGGAAAAGCGAATTCTCCAATCCTCTAAGCATTTTGTATTTTAACTAAATATTCAGTTAATTTTCAATACTGAGTGATTTTCGTCCTAAATTTAATTTATCAAAATCATCAGTTGCCCCTACGATCAGTTTATCAAATTCACGCTGACCGGTTCCTGCCGGAATAAGATGACCACAGATTACGTTTTCTTTCAGACCTTCTAATCGGTCGATTTTACCGTTTATAGCCGCTTCGTTCAATACTTTTGTAGTTTCCTGGAAAGAGGCTGCAGACATAAAGCTACTTGTTTGTAAAGCGGCTCTTGTGATACCCTGTAATACCTGGTTAGAGGTAGCGGGTACAGCATCTCTTACTTCTACTAAACGTAAGTCACGACGTTTCAACATACTGTTTTCATCCCGAAGTTTACGTGGAGTAACAATTTGTCCTGGCTTCAAGATCTGGGAATCACCGGCATCCATTACCACTTTTTTACCCCAGATACGATCATTTTCTTCCATAAATTCCAGTTTATCTACCAACTGTAATTCAAGGAAACGGGTATCACCCGGATCGACGATGCTTACTTTACGCATCATTTGACGTACAATCACTTCAAAATGTTTATCATTAATCTTCACCCCTTGCAAACGGTATACATCCTGTACTTCATCCACAATATATTCCTGTACTGCAGTAGGCCCTTTGATAGCCAGAATATCTGCAGGAGAAACCGCTCCGTCAGACAATGAGGTTCCGGCACGTACAAAGTCATTTTCCTGAACAAGGATTTGTTTAGAAAGAGGAACCAGATACTTCTTAACCTCTCCGGTTTTAGAAGTAATGATAATTTCTCTGTTACCACGTTTTACTTTTCCGAAAGTAACCTCCCCATCAATTTCCGCTACGACAGCAGGATTCGAAGGATTACGTGCTTCAAATAGTTCAGTAACACGAGGAAGACCTCCGGTAATATCTCCGGCTTTACCAACCGCACGAGGTATTTTTACCAAAACTTCTCCGACTTTCACCTGAGCATTTTCATCTTTCATTAAGTGAGCGCCTACCGGCAGGTTATAAGATTTCAGCAAACCTCCGTTGGAAGCAACAATATGAATTGCCGGAATTTTATTCCTGTCTTTAGATTCGATAATGATCTTTTCTCTTAATCCGGTTTGTTCGTCAGACTCAACTTTATAAGTTATATTTTCTTCTACACTTTCCAGTTCTACTTTTCCCGCAACTTCTGAGATAATTACAGCATTGAAAGGATCCCATTCACAGATTAGGTCGCCTTTTTTCACGGTACTTCCATTATCAAAGTACAAGGTAGAACCATAAGGAATATTATGAGAAGTAAGAATAATTTTCGTATTCGGATCAATCACACGCATTTCAGCCAGACGTCCTACTACAATTTTCACGTCTTTTCCCGCATCATTTACTGCATCTACAGTTCTCAATTCATCAATTTCCAATACCCCGTCATAACGAGAGGTAATATTGAATTCAGTAGCTATATTAGATGCAATACCCCCTACGTGGAAAGTACGCAATGTCAACTGTGTTCCCGGCTCTCCGATAGACTGAGCAGCAATTACACCCACTGCTTCTCCTTTCTGAACCATTTTACCGGTTGCGAGGTTACGTCCATAACATTTTGCACAAACCCCTTTCTTGGATTCACAAGTCAATACGGATCTTATTTCTACCCATTCGATCGGAGAATCCTGTATTTTCTTCGCAACATCTTCTGTAATTTGTTCTCCGGAATTAATTAAAAATTCTCCGGTAAGAGGATGTTGTAAATCATGTACGGAAACACGTCCAAGAATTCTTTCATAAAGGGAAACAACTACTTCTTCATTATTTTTCAGGTCAGTAGCAATCAATCCACGCAATGTACCGCAATCTTCTTCTGTAATAATCACATCCTGGGATACATCCACGAGACGACGTGTAAGATATCCGGCATCTGCTGTTTTAAGCGCTGTATCCGCCAAACCTTTACGGGCACCGTGTGTAGAGATAAAGTACTCCAACACGGATAAACCTTCTTTAAAGTTGGAAAGAATCGGGTTTTCAATTGTTTGTCCACCTTCTGCACCGGATTTCTGAGGTTTAGCCATCAATCCACGCATGCCGGAAAGCTGACGAATCTGCTCTTTCGATCCACGGGCTCCGGAATCAAGCATCATAAAGACAGAGTTAAATCCTTGGTTATCTTCTGTCAATCTCTTCATTAAGATATCAGACAACCTGGAGTTGACATGTGTCCATGTATCAATAATCTGATTATAACGTTCATTATAAGTAATGAACCCCATATTATAGTTATTCAGGATAGATTCTACTTCTGCGTCTCCTTCTTTTACTAAAATGTCTTTTTCCGCAGGAATAATTACATCTTCCAGGTTAAAAGACAATCCGCCTTTGAATGCCATCTGATAACCAAGGTCTTTGATATCATCCAAAAACTGAGCGGTTCTGGCTACTCCACAAACGTTAATTACATTTCCGATGATATCTCGGAGGGATTTTTTGGAAAGAATTTCATTTATGTAACCGACTTCATAAGGAACAATTTCATTTACCATAACACGTCCGACAGAGGTTTCACGCATCACGGTAACCATATTTCCGTTTTCATCCAGGTCTGTTACTAGTACTTTTACTAATGCATGAAGACTTACTTTCCCTTCGTTATAAGCAATCATAGCTTCTTCCGGACCATAAAATGTAAGTCCCTCACCTTTTACCCCCGGACGTATTTTTGTAATATAATACAATCCGAGTACCATGTCCTGAGAAGGCACAGTAATAGGCGCTCCATTGGCCGGATTAAGGATATTATGAGAAGCCAGCATTAACATCTGGGCTTCCAGAATCGCCTCATTTCCTAATGGAAGGTGTACCGCCATCTGGTCACCGTCAAAGTCCGCATTAAAAGCAGTACAAGAAAGGGGATGCAATTGAATTGCTTTTCCTTCGATCATTTTTGGCTGGAATGCCTGAATACCCAGTCGGTGCAATGTAGGAGCACGGTTTAGCAATACCGGATGCCCTTTCATTACATGTTCCAGAATGTCCCATACTACAGGATCTTTCCTGTCAATTATTTTTTTTGCGGATTTTACTGTTTTTACAATACCACGTTCAATCAGTTTTCTGATGATAAATGGTTTGTATAATTCAGCAGCCATATCTTTCGGCAATCCGCATTCATGCATTTTTAATTCAGGCCCTACAACGATTACCGAACGAGCAGAATAGTCAACACGTTTACCAAGTAAGTTCTGACGGAAACGTCCCTGTTTCCCTTTCAAGCTATCGGAAAGAGATTTCAACGGACGGTTTGCATCGGTCTTGACCGCACTGGATTTACGTGAGTTGTCAAACAGCGAATCCACGGATTCCTGTAACATACGTTTCTCATTCCGTAAAATCACTTCCGGTGCTTTGATTTCAATTAATCGTTTCAAGCGATTGTTACGAATAATTACACGACGATACAGATCATTCAGGTCAGAAGTAGCAAAACGACCTCCATCGAGAGGCACCAACGGACGCAGCTCCGGCGGAATAACCGGTACGATCTTAATAATCATCCATTCCGGTTTGTTTCTATTCTTGGAAGCACGGAAAGATTCTACTACCTGAAGACGTTTTAGGGCTTCGTTTTTCCGTTGTTGAGATGTATCTGTATTTGCTTTATGTCTTAATTCATAAGAAAGAGTATCCAGATCCAAGCGGGCCAACAGGTCATATACTGCCTCTGCACCCATCTTTGCGATGAATTTATTCGGATCGGTATCTTCCATTGACTGGTTTTCTTTCGGAAGTGAATCCAGGATATCCAGGTATTCTTCTTCTGTCAGTAAATCATATGCATTTACTCCATCTTCCGACTTTATCCCCGGTTGAATAACCACATAGCGTTCATAGTAAATGATAGAATCCAGTTTCTTAGAAGGAATTCCCAGTAAGTAACCGATTTTGTTAGGAAGAGAACGGAAATACCAGATATGTGCAACCGGCACTACCAACTGAATATGTCCGGTACGTTCACGACGCACTTTCTTCTCTGTAACTTCGACTCCACAACGGTCACAAACAATTCCTTTATAACGAATACGTTTGTATTTACCGCAATGGCATTCGTAGTCTTTTACAGGACCGAAAATACGTTCACAGAACAATCCGTCTCTTTCCGGTTTATAAGTACGGTAATTAATTGTCTCAGGTTTCAGGACTTCGCCACTGGAGTTTTCAAGAATTTCCTCCGGAGAAGCTAACCCGATCGTAATTTTGGAAAAATTACTTTTTATTTTATTGTCTCTTCTAAAAGCCATTATATTTGATAGAATTTAACAGTTATCGTTTTTCAGTTATCAGTGTCTGGTTTCCCGAAAATAAGCCTACTTTCAGGAAACGATTACCTGTTATCTGTTTATTCTAAGTTAAGACTTAATCCTAGTCCTCGTAATTCATGTAAAATTACATTCAATGCCTCAGGAATTCCCGGTTGTGGCATCGGATCACCTTTTACAATCGATTCGTAAGCTTTAGAACGTCCTACCACATCATCGGATTTAATGGTAAGAATTTCCTGCAGGATAAAGGCAGCACCGAATGCTTCCAATGCCCAACCCTCCATTTCTCCGAAACGCTGTCCTCCGAACTGAGCTTTCCCTCCAAGAGGTTGCTGAGTAATAAGAGAATACGGGCCGATAGAACGGGCATGCATTTTATCTTCTACCATGTGACCGAGTTTCAACATGTAAATAATTCCTACAGTTGCCGGCTGGTCAAAACGTTCTCCGGTTCCTCCATCATACAGATAGGTTTTTCCGTAACGTGGAACACCGGCTTTATCTGTCCACTCATTTAAATCATCCAGCGAAGCCCCGTCAAAAATAGGAGTAGAAAAGTTCACATCCAGTTTCTGTCCGGCCCAACCCAACACAGTTTCAAAAATCTGTCCAAGGTTCATACGGGAAGGTACCCCCAGCGGATTCAGAACGATATCTACAGGTGTACCATCTTCAAGGAAAGGCATATCTTCCTGACGTACGATCCGGGAAACAATCCCTTTATTTCCGTGACGTCCTGCCATCTTATCTCCTACTGAGATTTTACGTTTCTTGGCAATATATACCTTAGCCATCTGAACAATACCTGCAGGAAGATCATCTCCGATAGTAATATCAAATTTCTTCCGTTTCAGTTCTACATCCAGATCTTTATATTTTTTCAGGTAATTCATGATGACCGCTCTGATCATTTCATTCTTACTGCTATCACCTGTCCATTTATTTACCTGAATAGTCGTATAATCAATCTTATTCAACATCTTCTGTGTAAATTTGCTTTCTTTAGGAATAATTTCTGTTCCTAAGAAATCTTTTACACCCTGCGATGTTTTCCCGGAAGTCAAGAACATCAGTTTATCAATCAACCGACCTTTAAGTTCCGCCATCTTGCCTTCGTATTCTTCTTCGATCTTAGGTAAGATTGCTTTTTCACTCAGGCGGGATTTTTTCTTTTTAGATGCTTTCGAGAACAGATTCGTTCCGATTACTACTCCGGATAAAGAAGGTGTTGCCTTTAAAGAAGCATCTTTTACATCTCCGGCTTTATCCCCGAAGATAGCACGAAGCAGTTTTTCTTCCGGAGAAGGATCAGATTCTCCTTTAGGTGTGATCTTTCCGATAAGAATATCACCCGGTTTAATACGGGCTCCGACTCTTACAATTCCTCTTTCATCAAGATCTTTTGTTGAATCTTCACTCACATTGGGAATATCAGGAGTCAACTCTTCCATTCCCCGCTTGGTTTCACGAACCTCCAGCACATATTCATCTACATGAACGGAAGTAAAAATATCTTCTCTTACCATGCGTTCATTTAAAACAATCGCATCTTCGAAGTTATACCCTTTCCAGGGCATGAAAGCAACTTTCAGGTTCTTTCCGATTGCAAGTTCTCCGTTCTGGGTTGAATAACCTTCTGTCAGAATCTGCCCTTTAACCACACGGTCTCCGGGTCTGCAGATAGGACGTAAGTCTATGGTCGTATTCTGGTTTGTTTTCCTGAATTTCGGGATAATATAAGTTTCAACAGCCTCATCAAAACTTACAAAATCTTCCTCTTCTGTTCTGTCGTAACGGATACGAATCGAATTTGCATCTATGTATTCCACTACTCCATCTCCGGCAGCCGTAACCTGTGTACGGGAATCCTGAATAATTTTCTCTTCCAGTCCTGTTCCAACAATCGGCGCTTCACACCGAAGTAAGGGTACAGCCTGACGCATCATATTAGATCCCATCAAGGCACGGTTCGCATCATCATGCTCCAGGAATGGAATCAACGAAGCTGCAATAGAAGCAATCTGGGTAGGAGAAACGTCCATAAGATCCACCTCTTCCGGCGCAACCACAGGAAAGTCACTTTCTTTACGGGATTTAACTCGTGTCCGGATAAAAAATCCGTTATCATCCAGCGGAGCATTTCCCTGGGCTATAATCTTTTCTTCTTCTTCCTCTGCAGTTAAATATAAAATACCTTCCGGACCCAGTTCTACTTGTTTCTTTTCCTTATTAACCTTTCGGTAAGGAGTTTCAATAAATCCAAGGTCATTAATCTTCGCATATACACACAAAGAGGAAATCAAACCGATGTTCGGTCCTTCCGGAGTTTCAATCGGGCAAAGACGTCCATAATGAGTATAGTGAACGTCACGAACCTCAAATCCGGCACGTTCACGGGAAAGACCACCTGGCCCCAAAGCAGACATACGACGTTTATGGGTCATTTCAGCCAATGGGTTAGTCTGATCCATAAACTGTGACAATGCATTCGTACCAAAGAACGAATTGATCACAGAAGAAATTGTTTTGGCATTGATCAGGTCAATCGGAGTAAACACTTCATTATCGCGGACATTCATTCTTTCACGAATAGTACGCGCCATACGAGCTAATCCGACTCCGAACTGATTATATAATTGTTCACCAACAGTTCTTACACGACGGTTACTTAAGTGGTCAATATCATCTACATCTGCTTTTGAGTTTAATAACTCAATCAGATACTTAATAATTTCAATAATATCTTCCTTGGTCAGTACCTTCACTTCTGCATCCGTTGTCAGATTCAACTTTTTATTGATTCTGTAACGTCCTACTTCTCCAAGGTTATATCTTTTTTCTGAAAAAAACAAATTATGTATGACTTCACGCGCACTGGATTCATCTGCAGGTTCCGCGCTACGTAACTGACGGTAGATATAATATACCGCTTCTTTTTCAGAGTTACTGGTATCTTTTTGTAATGTATTATATATGATGGCATAATCAGAAGCATTTTGCTCTTCTTTATGCAACAGAATAGTTTCTACACCGGATTCAAGAATTTCATCGATATGGTCATTATCCAGTACGGTTTCACGTTCAATAATGACTTCATTACGTTCGATAGAAGAAACCTCTCCGGTATCTTCATCCACAAAATCTTCAATCCATGTTTTTAGCATACGGGCCGCTAATTTACGACCTAATGCTTTTTTCAGGTTTGTTTTATTGACTTTAACCTCTTCGGCCAGATCAAATATTTCAAGAATATCCTTATCACTTTCAAAACCGATTGCTCTTAATAAAGTAGTAACCGGCAATTTCTTTTTACGATCGATGTATGCATACATGACATTATTAATGTCCGTTGCAAATTCAATCCAGGATCCTTTAAAAGGAATAATCCTTGCAGAATAAAGTTTTATACCGTTTGCATGCATACTCTGACCGAAGAATACACCCGGTGAGCGGTGCAACTGGGATACGACAACACGTTCAGCTCCATTAATAATAAATGTTCCTTTCACGGTCATATACGGAATAGGACCTAAATAAACGTCTTGTACTACCGTATCAAAATCTTCGTGGTCAGGATCGGTACAATATAATTTTAATTTTGCCTTTAAAGGCACGCTATATGTTAATCCCCTTTCAATACATTCTTCAATTGTGTAGCGAGGGGGTTCAATATAATAGTCTAAGAATTCAAGTACAAAGTTATTGCGGGTATCGGCAATAGGGAAGTTTTCAGAAAACACTTTGTATAAACCTTCATTTTTCCTTTTTTCAGGGGGAGTATCTAATTGAAGGAAGTCTTGGAATGACTTTAATTGCACCTCAAGAAAATCCGGATAAGGAAGCGGATTTTTAATCGATGCGAAATTAACCCTTTTATTTTCAGTACTTTGAGACATTTATTATGAATGTTTTATTGAAGCTTTATAAAATATATACACAAAAAGGTTAAGAACCCTTTTTCACAAGGGCTCTTAACCATAAGGGCTGAAAATCAGCAAATTCTTAGTTAATTTCAACTTCTGCTCCAGCTTCTTCCAAAGATTTTTTTAATGCTTCAGCTTCGTCTTTGCCTACGCCTTCTTTCAATTTTCCAGGAGCTCCGTCTACAATGTCTTTCGCTTCTTTCAAACTAAGTTCGGTCAGTTCTTTTACTAATTTCACAACTGCTAATTTGCTACCACCAGCTGATTTAAGGATTACATCAAAAGATGTTTTTTCTTCAGCAGCTTCTGCTGCACCACCAGCAGCAGGGCCAGCAACAGCGACAGCTGCAGCAGCAGGTTCAATACCGTACTCTGATTTTAATATTTCTGCAAGCTCGTTAACTTCTTTTACTGTTAAGTTTACTAATTGTTCTGCAAAAGCTTTCAAATCTGCCATTGTCTTATTTGTTAAATTGTTTGTTTTTTACTTTTTTATTTAATACTTATTTTTCTGAAAGAGTTTTCAGTAATCCGTGGATGGTAGAACCTCCGGACTGAAGAGCAGAAATAACATTCTTAGCAGGTGATTGTAACAATCCGATTACATCACCGATAAGTTCATTCTTACTCTTAATTGCAACCAATGCCTCCAGATTTTCTTTTCCTACGTAAAAACTCTCTTCTACGTATGCAGCCTTTAATGATGGAATATCATTTGCTTTTCCAAGTTTTTTAATCAACTTGGCCGGCGCATTCCCCGTATTGGAAAACATAATAGAAGTTGATCCTTTCAACGAATCATACAGAGGAGAGAAATCTCCTTCAAGTCTGTCCAGGGCTTGTTTAAGCAAGGTGTTTTTAACTACCATAAGCTTAATATCTTCCTTGAAGCAAGCTCTTCTTAATTCGCTGGTTTTTTCAGCATCCAATGTAGCAATATCGGTCAGATAAAAGTGAGCATACTCTTTTAACGTGTTAGCAATTTGCTCAATAATTGCGTTTTTATCTTCCTTTCTCATAGCTTAATTTTCCTCCACTGATTTAGGATCAATTTTTATTCCGGGGCTCATAGTACTTGAAAGAAAAACACTTTTAATGTATGTACCTTTTGCTGCTGAAGGTTTCAGCTTCAACAATGTGGTAACGAATTCTTTCACATTTTCCCTTAACTGATCGGGAGTAAAAGATACTTTACCCACAGAAGTATGAACAATACCTGCTTTATCTACTTTAAAGTCGATTTTCCCTTGTTTAACTTCACTTACCGCTTTGCCTACTTCATTGGTAACCGTACCATTTTTAGGGTTAGGCATCAAACCACGAGGTCCCAATACACGTCCTAAAGCACCGATTTTACTCATGATAGAAGGCATTGTGATAATTACGTCAATATCAGTCCAACCTCCTTTTATTTTTTCGATATATTCATCAAGTCCAACATAATCCGCTCCTGCTTCTTTCGCCTGAGCTTCCATATCGGGAGTACACAACACAAGAACTCTTACCTGTTTACCCGTACCGTGAGGCAATGAAACTACACCTCTTACCATTTGGTTCGCTTTACGGGGGTCAACACCTAAGCGGACATCCACATCAACAGAAGCATCAAATTTAGAGAAAGAAATTTCTTTCACTAATTCAGTAGCTTCTTTCAGAGAATACATTTTCCCGCCTTCAATCTTTGCTGCAGCTAACTTTTGATTTTTTGTCAGTTTAGTCATCGTTAATTGAAGTTTTAATTATTTCCGGGGAATTCCCCTTTTACATTGATGCCCATACTCCTTGCTGTTCCTGCCACCATAGTCATCGCTGATTCCAGTGTGAAACAATTCAGGTCAACCATCTTGTCTTCTGCAATTGTTTTTACCTGATCCCAGGTAATTTCCGCAACTTTTTTACGGTTCGGCTCCGCAGAACCACTTTTAACTTTTGCCACTTCAAGCAACTGTACAGCTACCGGAGGTGTTTTAACAACAAAATCGAATGACTTGTCCGAGTAATAGGTAATAACTACCGGAAGTACTTTGCCGGCTTTGTCCTGAGTTCTGGCGTTGAATTGCTTGCAAAACTCCATAATATTAATACCTTTAGCACCTAATACAGGTCCTACAGGCGGAGATGGGTTTGCGGCTCCTCCTTTGATCTGTAATTTAATTTGTCCAGCAATTTCTTTAGCCATTTTTCAACAAAATTTATTTTGATTGACATTAATTGAGAAATAATCCGTAGAGCGTAACAACATCCGGGACTATTCCTTCTCTACTTGCATAAAGTTTAATTCGAGCGGTGTTTTCCGGCCGAATATCTTAACCATTACTTTGAGCTTTTTCTTTTCGTTATTTACTTCCTCGATGATGCCGCTAAATCCGTTAAAAGGCCCGTAGGTTACTTTTACGGTTTCACCGACATAAAAAGGAATGTTGATTTCTACATCCGCCTCCTGCAATTCATCTACCGTACCTAATATTCTGTTTACTTCAGAAGGTCTTAACGGTACCGGTTTGTCGTTTCCACCAAGAAAACCGATCACATTCGGAACGTTTTTCAGGTAATGAGCAACTTCACCTACCAGAGCAGCTTCAATCAATACATACCCGGGAAGATAACTTCTTTCTTTCATTATCTTCTTTCCGTTGCGTACCTGGTATACCTTTTCGGTAGGAATTAATACCTGAGACACATATTCGCTCAGCCCGGTATTTTTAATCTCAGCCTCGAGATATTCCCTGACTTTGCTTTCTTTTCCACTAATAGCACGTAAAACGTACCATTTTTTTTCAATCTCAGACATTTTTCTGAATTACTTTGTTAAAAAACGATTAGAAAACTTTGGTGTAAATAAAATCCATGACGTGCTCAAATACTACATCTATTCCGAATATTGCCAATGCCATTATAAGGGAAGCAAACAAAACGACAACAGCACTATTGCTCAATTCAGATGTAGTTGGCCAAGACACCTTATGTACAAGTTCGTCATAAGACGCTTTGAGACTAGCAATAATTTTTTTCATTTTCAAAAAAAGTTTGGCACGGGTTGAGAGACTCGAACTCCCGACACCTGGTTTTGGAGACCAGTGCTCTACCAACTGAGCTAAACCCGTAAAAAGATAAAAACTAAAAGTTAATCATCTTAAAAACTCAAAACTCTTAACTTTTAGTTTTTAGTTTTTATCTTCTAACTAATCAATGATTAGTCAAGGATTTCAGTAATCTGACCTGCACCTACTGTACGTCCACCTTCACGGATTGCGAAACGAAGACCTACACTACATGCTACCGGGTAGATAAGTTCTACTGTAATAGTTACGTTATCACCAGGCATTACCATTTCAGTTCCTTCCGGCAAAGTAATTTCTCCGGTTACGTCCAGTGTACGGATATAGAACTGAGGACGGTATTTATTATGGAATGGAGTATGACGACCACCTTCTTCTTTTTTCAGGATATAAACCTCAGCTTTAAATCTAGTGTGAGGAGTTACTTTTCCCGGGTGAGTGATAACCATACCACGTTTGATTTCATCTTTGTCGATACCACGAAGTAAAAGACCTACGTTGTCACCAGCCTGACCTTCGTCAAGAATTTTACGGAACATTTCTACTCCTGTAACAACTGATTTTTTACCTTCAGCACCTAAACCGATGATCTGTACTTCTTCACCTGTTTTGATGATACCTGTTTCGATACGACCTGTAGCAACAGTACCACGACCAGTGATTGAGAATACATCTTCAACCGGCATAAGGAATGGTTTATCGATATCACGTGGAGGAAGCGGAATCCATTCGTCAACAGCTGCCATTAGTTCCATGATTTTATCTTCCCATTCTGCAACACCGTTCAAGCCACCAAGAGCAGAACCTCTGATAACAGGAGTATTGTCACCGTCGAAATTATAGAAAGAAAGTAATTCTCTCATTTCCATTTCAACTAATTCCAACATTTCCTCGTCATCAACCATATCGCATTTGTTCATAAACACAACGATTTTAGGCACGTTCACCTGACGAGCCAAAAGGATGTGTTCACGAGTCTGAGGCATAGGACCGTCAGTAGCAGCAACCACGATAATTGCACCATCCATCTGAGCAGCACCGGTAACCATGTTTTTCACATAGTCGGCGTGACCCGGACAGTCAACGTGTGCATAGTGACGATTTTCTGTTTGGTATTCTACGTGTGCAGTATTAATCGTAATACCTCTTTCTTTTTCTTCAGGAGCATTGTCAATCTGATCGAAAGATTTTACTTCTGAAAGACCTCTTTTTGCTAATACTGTAGTAATAGCAGCGGTCAAAGTCGTTTTACCGTGGTCAACGTGTCCAATAGTACCAATGTTCACGTGCGGTTTCGAGCGTTCAAATTTCTCTTTAGCCATAGCTTAACTTGTTATTTATTTTATTTAAATGATTAGCCTCTTGGGGTTGTTAGAGCCGTTGACGGGACTTGAACCCGTGACCTCTTCCTTACCAAGGAAGTGCTCTACCGCTGAGCTACAACGGCTGATTAAGAGCGGGAAACGGGACTCAAACCCGCGACCCTCAGCTTGGAAGGCTAATGCTCTATCAACTGAGCTATTCCCGCAAATCAACCCTTTTTGTTACCTTTATAAACAAAAAGCGTGGGCGAAGATGGATTCGAACCACCGTAGGTATTAACCAGCAGATTTACAGTCTGCCCCATTTGGCCACTCTGGTATTCGCCCGGAATTTTTCAAAAAGTAAAAACTAAATTATGTCAACAGCACTCTTTCTGTAAACATTAAAAGACTTTCGGTTGTTATCTTTTAACTTTTAGTTTCCTTTGAGCCTCTTGTCGGATTCGAACCAACGACCCCGAGATTACAAATCACGTGCTCTAGCCAGCTGAGCTAAAGAGGCAGAATTCTTATAAAAAGCCGTCTCACTATGGGAAAAGTGAAACGGCTGCAAAATTACAAATTATTTTTTAATTACAAAATATCTTACTTTGTTTTTTTATTTTCCCTTTAATTTTTCTTTAAATTTTGCAATTTGCTTTTCCAGCGCCTGAACGACCTCATCTATTGATTGTTCGAAACTACCGGTTGTTTTTTCCGCAAACAGGTCATACCCAGGTACAATTAATCTTACCTGTGCATGTTTATTATTAGCAGCTTCCGGTTTGACTACTTTTAAAGAAACTTCAGCACTCAGGATGCCATCAAAAAAGTTATCTAACTTCGATACCTTTTTCTGAATAAATGCTTCCAGTTGTTCGGATGCCGTAAAATGAACGGCTTGAATGTTTATTTCCATAAGACCTCCTTTTTCTAAAAGCTATCCCTCTCTGGGATGCGCTTCGTGGTACACTTTTTTTAATTCTTCAAATGTAATATGTGTATAAATTTCCGTGGCAGCAAGACTGCTGTGCCCCAGAATTTCCTTCACATGATTCAAACCTGCCTGATGGTTAAGCATAACAGTAGCAAAGGTATGCCTCAATACGTGAGGGCTCCTTTTTTCCAGCGAGCTTACGGTTGTCAGGTATTCTTTTACTATAAGGTATACCTGCTTGGGATACATTTTCTCTCCGCTTTTACGCACAAAGAAAAAATCATCACTTACCGAAACTTCCCGCTCTTTAAATTCAAGATATTCTCTGATATGGTCCTTCAGTTCATCCCCGAAAGGAATAATCCGTTGTTTGTTTCTTTTTCCGGTTACCTTAATCTGGCTGGCTGATAAATCCACATCTACCGATTTCAGGTCAATCAGTTCGGCACGCCGGATGCCTGTCAGATAAAAAAATTCCACAATTAACCTGTCTCTACAGGTTTCAAAATCTTTTACCACAAATACATGGTCCAGTAACATATCCATCTCTTTTTCCTTCACAAAAACGGGAAGCTTCTTATTTACTTTCGGTCCTGAAACACTTCTGGCCGGGTTCGTTTTGACTTCTCCCTCTTTCATCAGGAAATTAAAAAAAGATTTTACCGCACTTAATTTACGGTTGACAGTACGGGGTGTATTTTTTTCTTTCAACAAAGATACAATCCAACTTCTGATTATATCAGACTGTACTTCATTCCAATCCGAAATTTGATAAGTATTCTGCAGGAAAAACACAAATTGAGCCAGATCTTTTTCATAAGCAGTAACGGTATGAGAAGAATAGTTCTTTTCATACTGCATATATTGAAGAAATGACTCGATAGACATCTTACGTTGCATTTAAATTCAGCAACGAATATAAAAAATAGAATTAATAATTCCTACAAAAAAAGAAGTTTTATTATTCTTCGGCTTGTTTTAACTGTTGCACGTAGACAGCGCAGATTTTTTGTTTTCTTTTTGTGATAGAAGGCTTTATAAAAGCTTGTCTGGCTCTTACTTCTTTTACAACTCCTGTTTTTTCAAATTTTCTTTTAAATTTCTTTAATGCTTTTTCGATGTTTTCGCCTTCTTTTACAGGTACAATGATCATACTTTTATGAGTTAAAATATTATTTTTTTTAATTCGAGCGGCAAAAATAGACATAGTTTCGGGATTGGCAAAACTTTACGGGATATTTTTTAATGTAAAAACGCAAAGAACGCAAAGAATAAATAAACATATAATTATTTACTTCCGAGCGTTTTTGCGCTTTATTTTATTTAAAGGATATATTAAGGATTCTGACGGTTTTTGTTCAGATAATTATCCGCATCACTTGCTACGTCCTGAGCCTGATCTTTTGCATCATGTCCCCAGTCCTGTAATTTATCTTTTACTTTATCTGCCATATCACGCGTTTTATCCGCAAGATTATCGAAAAAGCCATCTGCTTTTTCTTTTCCATCTTCCAGTTCTCCCTTGAAAAGATGATTCCAGTCTACGTTCGCACCTTCATCGTCTAAATAACTTTTCATTACCCGCATGGATTCAACAGCTTGTTGCTGAGATAATCCTGCTTCATTTTCCAATCTATGCAATAAATTTTCCATTGGTTTATTTTTTAAAGTGAATAATACTGGATATAAACAAGTAAAGGAGTTAGAAAGTTTAAACCCGTTCAAACACCTTCAAAAAAATGAATCTCCTTAGGTAAATTTATTTCCCCGGTTTCATTACCACGCCCAGGTTTTTCTTTCCATCTATTTTAACCACGGCCGGTTTTTCAAAACGAACATGGCGTAAATATTCCGTTTCATTCACCGCGGGTAATGAATTCAGATATTCTTCATCATAATATCCTTCCTCTATATAAGGATTTATTGTAAAATAACCGACTCCCAATGATGTAAGATTCTGGAAAAAGTGTGTCCCCTGGCTGGGGTCAATCCGGTAATTAGTCAGTCCGGCTTCCACGATCAGGCGTGCCGCGGAAATATGCGGCCACTTAACAGGAATACCCAGCCACACATCACTGGACCCCCAGCGTCCGGGACCAATGAGAATATAGTGTTTATTTTCCTTAATAAATTGCTTGTTTATCTTTTCAATATCATAAGCAATCAACTGGTTGTTAAAAGCATTGAATTTATCGGACTTTATATACACAATATCCTGAATGTCCGACATGATACCATGTCCCAATGCCTGGGGAGTCTGCAGGATGGTATCTGTTAATTCGATCTTTGTCAGGTCTTCATCCAGCATTTTCTTGGTATCCACAATGGGACGGATCTGCAACAGGTAAAAAGTACTTTTGTTCGGGTCTTCGTAATTAAGGTTTACGGCAAACTCTATTTCAACCGGACGCCCCATTTCTTTTGCGGCTTCTCTTAATACATACACCAGTATCTCACTCAAAGGAAAAGAATCATGCTGCAGGATATTGGCAAAAGAAATCACCTTTCTTCCTCCTTCATATAAACCATCCCGGATTACCTGGTCATACGGATCAAAAGTAGAAGCAATATATTTCAGGGTACCGTCTTCTTCCGCATCCTTTACAGAAAGATTTAAAAGGTTAAAACTATCGTCCACCCGGAATTCGGAAGAAGTATTGGATAAATCGAGGGCACAAAAACGTGTCTGTGTTTCCCGTAAGGCAAAATCCAGCGTACTCATCTGCAGGATATTATGCGGATGCTTGGGAGAAAAGCGCAAGGTTACTCCCCCATCCACGATATATTTTCCTAATCCCAGCGCAATATTGGCAATTCCGTCTTCTGTTTTTTCATTGTTGATCGGATAAAAGTTAAGGGATCTGGCAACACCGGAAAAAGAAGGATAGAAACGGTTTCCATATTCATTTCCGCAAACTTCCTGTATTACAATCGCCATCTTTTCCTGATCAATCACATTTGATGTGGCAGTCATATATGCTTTGCTATCTTTATAAAATACAGACGCATATACACTTTTAATCGCATTAGCCAGTAACCTCAACATCTGCTTTTTATCTTCCAGATGAGGAATCATGTAGGTGGAATAAACACCGGCAAAAGGCTGGTAATGGGAATCCTCCAGTAAACTGGAAGAACGGATGGCCAATGGAGTGGTAATGACATCAAAAATAGCAATCAGATCATCTTTGATTCTTTCCGGAAGCCTGCCGGCGAGAAAACTTCTCAGGATCTCTTCATCTTCCGCATCAGAAAGAGCAATCTGATACAGATTATTCATTTCCAGAAACTCGTCAAAAATATCGGTGCAGAGGACAACCGTTTTAGGAATAGTCACTTCGAAATTTTCTGATGCTTCCAGCCAGGGATGGCGTTTAACCATCTGGTCAATAAAAGCCAGTCCGCGTCCTTTCCCCCCCATGGAACCTTCGCCAATACGGGCAAAACTGGAATATTTATCAAAGCGGTCACGCTGGAACACAGCTACGACACCCCGGTTTTTCATCTTCCGGTATTGAACGGTGGCATCAAAAATAAGTTGACGGGCCGCGTGAATATCATCCTCTTCCCTCAAGACCAAAGGCCGGATAAATGCAGCTAACGGAAATAATGCCCGGGATGCAAACCAACGGGAAATATGATTATGGGAAAAATGATAACGGATGGAAGATTCCGGCACTTCAAATATCTTCTGCTGCCAGTCTTTCAGGTCCTTTGCTCTTCCTACTTCCGCCTGTGTTTGCGGATCACGGAAAATAAAATCCCCGAAACCGAAGTTTTCCATAATGCGGTTTCTGAGATCTACGGGAAGCTTTTTAGATTGTTTACTGATAAAAGTAGCACCCAGACGGGCAGCGTGTTCCGCATTCTCATCTTCGGAGGATTCCAGAATCAACGGCAGGTATTTATCCTGCATCCGGATATAGTCGCCTAAACGGATGCCGGCCCGGTTATCTTTTTTGCCATCCCGCATAAAGCTGACATCCGATACTACACCTAATATATTATTCTTATATTTATCGTATAATTCGACAGCTTCTTCATAACTCCGTGCCAGTAAGATTTTCGGCCGTCCACGCATCCGGAGCATCTGCTGGTGTTCATTTAAAGCTTCGGTAGAAAATATTTTGGATTGCTTTAATACAAATTTAAATAAATAAGGAAGAATGGAGGAATAAAAACGAATGGAATCTTCCACAAAAAGAATGACCTGCACTCCGACGGACTCTACATCCTGTTCCACATTCATTTTATCTTCTATCAGTTTGATAATAGCCAGCAGCAAATCGGTATTTCCCAGCCAGCTGAATATATAATCAATGTCTTTGAGGTCTTCCGAGGACATTTTCTGATAGACATTATGTAGAAAAGGGGTTAATACCACTGCCGGGATATGGGGATATCTTTTTTTAATATGTTTGATAGAAGCAAATACATCTTTTGCTTCGTCATTCGGCATGGAAATCACCAGGTCGTATTCTTTTCCTTCCAGTTCAAGCATGGCTTCTTCCTCGGTAGAAACCTGCACGAAACGGGGAGGATAACGCAGGTTAAGCGACATGTATTCATTAAAGATCTGCTCATCTACCCGGCCGTCATCCTCCAGCATGAAGGTATCATATTTACTGGCAATCAGAAGGATATTGAATATCCGCCGGTTCATCAGGTTGGCAAAGGAAGTATCTTTAAAATATAGTTGCTTGAATTGCAATGCATTTTTCATAAAAACGGGATCTGTGTTGGTTGATTTAGTACAAAGATAAGGAATTTAGGAGGGAATAGGAAATATTTTAAAAACAGGCTGTGGGAAGGATAAAAATGAGTCAGTTGTGTTCCTGATTTCCGTAGGCTGAGGCGCTACGGCTAGTGGGATATCGCCGCTACGCGGCTTGTTGGAAAATGTTTTCTTCTTGTCATATGGAGCTAGTTTGTTTTTAACTCAATTGACTTTGATAAAGGGTAAATAGAAAGAATAAAAGAGAAGAAGGAGCTGCTAAAAATATCTGAGCAGCGGCATATTGCCAGTCATAGCCTCTGTCCCTGATAATCTTCAAAAGAACGCACATGGCTTTGCTCATACAATCCCTTTACGTCTTCTTGTTTTCCAGTGACAGGCTTTCCTAATGAATCTTCCTTACCTGATTCATTATCTGTTATAGTTAAACAATTGTCTTTATCTTTAATATTTAATCGTCTCACCCAATAGGGTTAAGGCATTGAAATTGTTTTACTCCTCCCTTCATTGTTCCCTCAGGTACTTCGTAATAGAGCGTCCGGTATGTTACCATCCCCATAATTCGATAAAATTGTGGACAGTGTTTGTTTGTGTATAACCAACCTGTTATATAGCTGTTGCATCGCTCCTTTATCATTAAGGCATGTCCTCCTGACTTCTAAGGGGGATTCCCTATTCCCTAAGCTGTATAAGTACGTACTTCTTTGTTGATTTACTAATGAAAATCACTTGATTTACTAATGGAAATCAGTTAACTTACTAATGAAAATCAGTTGATTTACTAATGAAAATCGACTTAGCCTCCCGGAGGTAAAAAAAGGAGGTATTAGGGAAGTAGCATGTAAATATACAAAATAATAAAGCGGAATGCAAGGATTATGGGAAATAAAAAGGGGAAAGTAAGAAAATCAGGAAGGGGTACTAATGGGACAAATACCGGAGATAAGGAGAAAACTTAAACGGTTTTGCCTTGGGGTGGCCGGATTGTGCTTCAAGAAACCCCACCCCTTTTGGCGGAGCCAAAAGGTACTCCCCTCGTACGTTTGCATGA
>JAJQEC010000017.1 GCA_021201815.1 Candidatus Azobacteroides sp.
TTAGCAAAACAAATTTGATTATTTACATAGTATCTTCTTCGAGGGGAGAGGGGGTAGGGTTTACTCAAGATTTGATGTAGGAAAAAATAAAACACTGGGTTCCTTAACTTTTGGCTTTTATGTAAAGCTCTTTTATTTCACAATAAATTTACCTGAAGTAATTGTGTTTCCTGCAGTCTCCAAGACGTAAAGATATGTTGCGCCTAGTAACTCCGAAACAGAAAACTTCACCTGGGTATCTTCCCCTTTTACTTCCATCTTCTTTACTTCGGTTCCGGATAAGGTAAATATCCGTAAAATTCCTTCTTTATTTCCCTGCAAATCGTATGGAATATTTATAAATTCTTTTGTTGGATTAGGATAAACAAGCTCTCTTTCTTTTGAACCAATAAGTTTAACATTAGCAGGTATCCTGGTCCGGTCAACAGTATATAATTCTGTCACATAGGTGCCATCCGTTTTTTCTACATTAAGCAGGAAAGTTAATTTTTTATTGGATGAATTATAATATGCCGTTGATATACTTGTACTTTTAAAATCATTATCAACTGTTCGCTTCCAGATAATTTCACTATTTTCGTTTACAAAAGCAACTTCATGCTTTTCTCCGTCCCAGAGTGTAACCTTAAATGACAATTCATTATTCTGACTAAAAACGCCTTCCATGAAAAATGAATTTTTTATAGAAGACACAGAAGGAGTATCCTGATCCTGACACGTTACTTCGAAAGGCATTATACTAAATAACCCCGGTACATCTAATTTTATTTCCTTTATAAAATTAAAATCTTCATCGTAAAAAACAGCCCCCACGGTTCCCATACTTCTTCCTCCATCATAAAGTCTACTGATTGTCTCATAAAATACATCTTTTCCATCTAATTTTCCGTAACTTAACTTACCCGAAAACAAAGGATGATTATCAGGTAGTTCTACCAATTCAACCTGTGAATATCCATTAAAAGAGAATAATACTACCAATAAAATACAGAAAAGTTTATTTTTTTTCATAATAAAAAGAATTTATGCATCCTAAAAAAGACGACAAAGATTAATAATATGTTAAATAAAGAGTGCCGCAAATATAAAAAATATATTAATTTATAAACTAATACATTATAATAAGTTTTAAAAATAGCTTGTTCCATTTTTCTTTTGTTTTCATCATGAAAATAGAGTAGTATGCTGTGGTGTCCGATATTTTATTTACATTTATCAGGTATTTTGAAATACGGTGTGGCATCCTTATGAAAACGAGTTTTTTTCCAACGAATTTATACCTCTTGTTTACCCGGTTATCCAGTAGAAAAAAGATTGGGTTACTACTGGTTTTTCTTTTATTACTATTCTATATTCTTTGCCTTCCGTCTACGCTTTTTACCGTTCCTTACGCTACGGTAGTAACTGACCGGGAAGGAGAACTGTTAGGCGCCCGGATTGCTTCGGACGGACAATGGCGCTTTCCTCCTTCGGGTAAAGTTCCGGATAAATTTGCTCAATGCCTTGTACTGTTTGAAGACCGGTATTTCCATTCGCATTGGGGAGTAAATCCGGTTTCTATAGGCAGGGCAATGGTTCAGAATGTCAAAAGTAAGCGTGTGGTCAGCGGAGGCAGTACCATAACGATGCAAACCATCCGGCTTTCGCGGGGCAATCAACGGACACCGGTAGAAAAACTGATAGAAATGATTCTGGCTACCCAGCTGGAATTCCGGTACTCCAAAAAAGAAATTATAAACCTGTATGCTTCCCATGCCCCTTTCGGCGGGAATGTGGTTGGCCTGGAAGCAGCTTCCTGGAGATATTTCGGACATTCTTCCGACGAGTTGTCCTGGGCGGAAGCAGCCTTAATGGCTGTTCTTCCGAATGCTCCCTCCATGATCCATTTATCCAGAAACCGGAATGCCTTATTGAATAAAAGAAACAGGTTATTAAAGAAGCTATCGGAAGAAGGGATAATTGATGCCTCTACGTATGAACTGGCAATAAGCGAAGGATTGCCGGAAGCACCCCAACCTCTCCCGCAGATTGCTCCCCACCTTGTTTCCGGCCTTCACCTTTCCCGTACAGGAGAAAAAACAACTTCCTCTATTAATAAGGAAGTACAGGTACGAGTGGAAGAGGTACTGGAGCGTTGGAACAATGAATTTTCCCGGAGTGATATCCGCAATCTGGCAGCCATCGTAATAGACGTACAAAAAAACGAAGTAATTGCTTACTGCGGAAACGTGAGATTCGGAGAAAGTATGTCCGGAAATCAGGTGGATGTACTCCGTGCTCCCAGAAGTTCCGGCAGTATCCTGAAACCCCTTCTGTATTGTGCCATGCTTCAGGAAGGAGAATTATTGCCGGATATGCTCCTGCCGGATATCCCGGTTAACATCAACGGTTTTTCTCCACAGAACTTCAACCGGCAATTTGACGGAGCCGTTCCTGCCTCCGAAGCCTTGGCACGCTCTTTAAATATTCCTTCCGTGTATATGTTGAAGGAGTATAGTGTGCCAAAATTCTATCACTTCCTGAAGGAAGCAGGCATTTCTACCTTAACCTATCCGGCTTCCCATTATGGGCTGTCATTGATTCTGGGAGGTGCAGAAACGACTTTATGGGATGTTTCTTCCGGATACTGCCAGATGGCACGGATCTTACAGGGCATGGAAACTTATGAGCCTGTGCTTACTCTTTCCGGAGAACTGCCTGCACCTGTCAAAACTCCCTTTTCAGCAGGGGCAGTCTGGCAGACATTCGAGGCAATTAAAGAAGTCAACCGTCCGGAAGAAATCGCATGGCGTACCATTCCTTCGATGCAGCGGATTGCCTGGAAAACAGGCACCAGTTACGGGTTTCGTGACGGATGGGCAGTAGGTGTCACCGCAGGATATGTAGTGGGTGTTTGGGCAGGAAATGCCAACGGAGAAGGAAAGCCGGGGCTAACAGGTGCACGCACGGCCGGACCTGTCATGTTTGATATTTTCAACCTCTTGCCTGCCACGCCGTGGTTCAGTCCTCCTTATGAAGAAATGACAGAAGGGGAGATATGCCGGGCTTCGGGTCATCTGAAAGGCAGGTTCTGTATGGAGTATGATACCTTGCTTATTGTTCCCAACGGGTTACGCACCCGTACCTGTTCGTACCATATACAGGTAAATGTGAGTGAGGATGAACGGTGCCGGGTATACGAGGAATGTGCCGGCGAAGACGGGATGAAACAAAAGAGTTATTTTGTGCTCCCTCCGGCATGGGAATGGTATTACAAACAACATCATCCCGAATATGTATTGCTTCCTCCTTTTAAAAGTTCCTGCCCGGGAGGGAATGACTCGCCGATGCAGTTTATTTATCCGCAGGGAAACACGACCATTTACTTACCCAAACAACTGGACGGTAGTCCGGGAGAAGTCATTTTTGAGCTGGCACATACACAACCGGATGCTGAAATCTATTGGCATGTCGATGAAGAATACATTACCTCTACCCGGTATTTTCACCGTCTTTCCCTTCATCCTGCGACCGGGAAACATTCGGTAACAGTGATTGACAATTCCGGGAATTCATTATCTGTTGCGATAGAGATTAAATAGGAAAGCATTTATTGTATTTTGTTTTTTGCTTTTATATGCGGAATAAGCAGAAAAAATCAGCCGAAAAACATCTAATCATTTCATTCCTACCCTTTCTCCTGCAACCCGTATTTTCTTTCATTTACCAACCGGCAAAGGGTTATTGTAATTCTTAGCTGATTTCCGGGATCCCGGGTTCTTTTATTCTATATTATTTTACATTTGCTGCTCCTTTTATTTTTTAACTTTTAAATTCTTCTAAATATTTCAGAAAAATCATAAAAAAAGTTAGATAAAATACATACCTTTGTCGAGCTATAAACAAAACTACACACTTGAATCAAACATTTGAATATGAGCTGCAAAGTTCCTTTTAAGGTTTTCTCGGGAACCAAATCCCGTTATCTTGCTGAAAAAATTTGTACGAGTCTAGGTTGTGAATTAGGTCAAATGAATATCCAATATTTTGCGGACGGCGAATTTGCGGTATCTTTTGAAGAGTCCGTACGGGGTAGCCATGTCTATCTGGTACAGTCTACCTTTCCTAATTCCGATAACCTGATGGAATTACTTTTAATGATCGATGCTGCCAAACGGGCTTCTGCCAAAACGGTAAATGCGGTTGTTCCTTACTTCGGCTGGGCTCGTCAGGACCGTAAGGATAAACCCCGTGTTTCGATCGGTGCCAAACTGATTGCGGATATGCTCAGTGTAGCAGGGATTGATCGTCTGATTACAATGGATTTACATGCGGATCAGATTCAGGGATTTTTTAATGTACCGGTAGATCATCTGTATGCTTCTACTATTTTTATTCCTTACATCAAATCCTTAAACCTGGAAAACCTCGTTATCACAGCTCCGGATGTAGGGGGTTCCAAAAGAGCAAGTACATACAGCAAATACCTGGGTGTACCGATGGTTATCTGTTATAAATCCCGTGCCAAAGCCAATGAAATCAGTTCGATGAAGGTAATTGGCGAGGTAGAAGGAATGAACGTGGTATTGATTGATGATATGGTTGATACAGCAGGTACCATCACAAAAGCAGCAGACCTGATGATTCAGGAAGGAGCGGTTTCCGTAAGAGCTGTTTCAAGCCACGCTGTCATGTCCGATCCGGCAACGGAAAGAGTAGAGAAATCCGGATTAACAGATATTATTTTCACAGACAGTATTCCTTATAAAGGATGCAGTCCGAAAGTAAAAACCCTTTCGATTGCGGACATGTTTGCAGATACAATTAACAGAGTATATAACAACGAATCTATCAGTTCCCTGTATCTGATCTGATAGAATTTCCATACGATAAATACGATGGCTGTCAATAGGATCTATTGGCAGCCATATTTATAAAAATACCCTTTCCTTATTTCCATACCCGAAGAAAACAAAAGAATAAACCAAACGTTCCTTTACTTGTTACATAAAGATAGTAGACGCATTATATACATTAAGTATTTATAAATCACCGGATAAAAACCTAAAATTATTTAATATCAGGAGATAAAGGATGTTTTTGCCAACGCATCTCCTTCGAATTCTTGTTTTTGTTGTATTTTTGTTGTGTTAATTCAGTGATTAAAAATCGATAATTTTATATAAAGAAGTTCATGCATAAAATAATCAACATATCTCTTACTTTATTTTTCTTCTTTTCTTCTTTTTTTTCTTTTGGGAATAATCAGGCAGAAGCAACTCCGGAGGATAAAAACGAAATACAACGGAAAGTGGAATATTTCTTTCTGGAAGCCATCAAAGCAAAAGAAGCCCGGAAGCTGGATGTAGCTTATGATCTGATGAGATATTGTTATGAACTGGACAGCCTAAATGCTCCTGTGATGTTCGAACTATCTGTTCTTTATAATATGACCGGTGCCCGTCAGGAATCCTTACATGCCTTACAAAAAGCGGTAGCTCTGAACGAGACAAACTACTGGTATCAAATGGCACTGGCAGATCAGGCAGAAAAAATGCGTTTGTATGAACTTGCCATAGATACATACGATAAAATGATCCGGAACTTCCCGGATAAGCCGGAACTGAACTATAACCTTGCTTCCCTGTACGCACAGAGTGGGGATACGGAAAGTGCTATTGAAGCGCTGGACAGGCTGGAAGAAATTATCGGGGTAAATGAGACAATCAGTTTACAGAAATTCAGGTTATACCAGTTTGCAGGAGAAGATGAAAAAGGCTATCAGGAAATTGAACATTTAATCCGGAAATATCCCTATGAGCTCAAGTATGTAGTCCTACTGGGTGACCTTTATCTGGAAGCCGACAAGCCGGCAGAAGCTTATGAATATTATCAGAAAGCTCTTTCTATTGAACCGGACAATGCATTTCTTGCAGTTTCTCTTGCGAATTACTACCAGGCAATCGGAGATTCGGAAGCAGCTAAACAACAAATGAGTATTGTCTTTACTAATCCTAAAATAGAGATAGAAGAAAAAATCGTCTACCTGGGACATTACCTGCAGCAAAGTATTAAAGATTCTACGGATATACCACAGGCAGAAGCATTGTTTGTGCAACTGCTGGAAGATAATCCGCTCGAAGCTGATCTCCATACCATGTATGGGAGTTTATTAATTTCCCAGGGAAAACTGGAAGAAGCGAAAAAAGAATTTGAGATAGTGCAGACACTGACACCGGATGATAAAGAGATCTGGATGCAGCTTATTTCACTGGAAGGGAGAGAAAATAACTATCAGGGAATGATTGATGTTTCAAACAAAGCCCTGCAGCAAATCCCGGATACTCCGGAATTTTATTTTTATCAGGGAGTTGCCTGGTATCAGCTGGAAGAGTATGAAAATGCCCTTAATTCCTTCAAAACCGGTGTCTCTGTTATTCCTCCGGAAAACAATATGATGCTGTCTGATTTCTATGGACAGATAGGAGATATCAATTTTAAATTGAACCGGAAGGAAGAAGCCTTTGATGCGTATGAAAAAGCAATAGAAAAAAATGAAAACAATATCGGAGTACTGAATAATTACGCTTATTATCTATCGTTGGAGAACAGGGACCTGGATAAAGCGGAAAAAATGAGCGAAGTTACCGTAAGGTTAGACCCGAACAATAGTACTTACCTGGACACATACGCCTGGATATTCTTTATGAAGGGAAATTATACACTGGCAAAATTTTATCTCCGGAAAGCCATGAGCCATGGAGGCGAAGAGAACAGTGAGATTCTGGAACATTACGGAGATGCCCTTTATAAAGACGGTGAACCGGAGGATGCGTTAAAATACTGGGAAAGAGCACTGGAGCAAGGTTCAGATTCCGAAACCCTGAAAAATAAAATAGAAACAAAAACATATATTGAACCATGATAAAAAGAAATATATACCACATTTTCCTGATTTCCTCACTTTTACTTTTCCTGAATGCCTGTAAGACCACCAGAGAAACCATTCAGGTAACCGGAACATTGGAAGATGTGTCTGTCGACGAATATTTCGAACGGTTAGTGGAAAATCAGCTTGATTACAAAACGCTGACCTATAAACTGAATGTCGAATTAAACAATGGTGGGAAAACAATAAGTTCTAAAGCTACCCTGAAAATGGAAAAGGATAAAGTTATCCAGATTTCCTTCCAGCCCTTTCTGGGTGCGGAACTTTTCCGGGTACAATTCAGGCCGGACAGCGTGATTGCCATAGACCGGCTAAACAAAAGATACGTAGCAGAAAGCATGAGCGTCTTCACCGAAAGAAATGCTTCGATAGACTTTAATGCTATCCAGTCCCTTTTTACGAATAATCTTTTTATCCCGGGCAAAGACATCGTGAAAACATCGGATAAAAAGTCTTTTGATATAAAAAAACAAACAGAGGACAAAATGTTGCTGACATTGAAAAACAGTAAAAAAATGGATTATTTATTCACCGGTGGAGTAAATAATCATATATCATCGACTTTTTTAGGAGATAAATCCGCTAACTTTGCACTGACATGGAACTATGCTGATTTCGAATCTTTTTCCGGCCTTGTTTTTCCCTCCAGAATGGAACTCCATGCAAGTGGTAAAGGGAAAGACCTGAATAGTGTTTTTTCTATTACAAAAATAGAGAAAAATACGAAATCGGATTTTGATTATTCCATTCCTGCCAAATACACCCGAATGGACATAGATGCGTTATTTAAATTACTTGGTCAATAAGAGAAGAATGAGAAAATTATTTTTATATTTCCTGTTTACCTGCTGTATCCTTCATCTTCAGGCACAACGAACGGAGGAATTCCGGGATTTACAGAAGCGCCACCGCGATATGCTTTTGAAAATCGAGGAAACCAGCCTGAAATTGAACGAGGTAGATAATAATGTAACAAACTCTCTGCAACAATTAAACCTCCTTAATCAAAAAGTATTAGTAAGAAAACAATATATTGACGGAATCAATCGTGAAATAGCGGAAATTGAAAATAATATCGAAGAAACCAAGCGAAATATCGACAGCCAGGAAATGAATCTGCAAAAGGAAAAAAAGGTATATGCCAAAATCATTCAGAGTATGCAGAAAAATAATTATTATCAGAATAAACTGTTATTTATTTTGTCTGCTAAAACACTGGCACAGTCTTACCGAAGATTCGAATATTTAAGAGAGCTCCATACCTGGCAGAAAAAACAACTTACTACTATAAAAGTACGTGGGGAAGAACTGGAAAATCAGAAAAAAACCCTGGAGGCAAATAGGGCTGAAAAACTAAAGTTACTTGCTTTACAACAATCCGAAGACCTGAAACTTTTTGAAGAAGAAAAAAAACAACAGGCCATCGTAAATGAATTACTGGCTCAGCAGACCACGTTGCAAACAGAGTTAAAAAAGCAGCAGGAACAGGAAAGCGAACTTAACCGAATGATCGAAAAAATGATCTCCGGGGAAACCGAAGAAGAGGAATCCGGGAATGAAGATACCAAATCATATGAGCGAAAGCTAACGGAAAATTTCAGAAAGAATAAAGGAAACCTTACTTTTCCTGTTTCAGGGAATTATCTTATTACAAGTCATTTCGGAGAAAAGAAGTTTGAAGAACTGGGACAGAAGACCGTTAATAACGGAGGAATAGACATTCAGGCATTATCCGGAAATTACGCCATTGCAATTTATGAAGGTATTGTAAGCGCTATTTTCACGACACCGGGTTACCATAGCTCCATTATTGTAAAACACGGAGATTATTTATCCGTCTATGCTAATTTATCCAACATACCGGTAAAAAAAGGAGATAAGGTTTCTGCCGGACAGATTCTGGGGAACATCTATAAAGATTCGGCAAACGGAGACCTTACCGTTCTTCATTTTCAATTAAGGGAAGGGAAGAAAAGACTGAATCCGGAAGACTGGCTGAAGAAATAAAAAATAAAGACATAAACTAATAGAACGGAGATATGCTTCTTACAGGTATATCTCCGTTTTTATTTGAATCAATTAATGAAAACTTATTCTTACGGATGACAATTTTAGCCTTTACATCCTGCTATTATATAGTTTCCGGCATATTGGATTTATAAACTGTTTTAAAAGACCGAACAAGAATTCATAAAATATATATGACTTTTAACGATTTCTCTTTCTCTTATTCAAAATATTGGGTATTTTTGTCAGAATTTTTATCTCACATTAAAAAATACATCTGCATTATGGAAATAGAACTTGATATAGAGATGGGTAAAGAGACGGTTTCTTCTCTGGGGCATTATTTCTATAACCATTTTATAAATCTGGGAATAACAGAGAAATGGGCTGTTTATCTTAATCTTCTTATTCTTTTATCTTTTATTGTTGTTATTGTCTGGATTGTTCTGAATGCAACAAAAGTATTCTTACAGGCTTTATTCAGAAAAAGCAGCCAATTCGAACGATTACCTTTTTTAAAATATCTGCTAAAAAATAAATTACCGTATTACCTGGCATTAATTATACCTTATATTATAGTACGGAATTCCATTCCCTGGGTATTTATTGATTTTCCGGCGTTGATAAGGCCGATTAGCAAGCTTGCGGAAGCCTATCTGGTTTTTATAGTGATCTGGCTTATCATGTCCGTTGTAAAATCATTCTTTAATATTCTTCAGGACAAACCGGCCTTAAAGGATAAACCTATGAACAGCTATTCCCAGGTGGTTCAGATTATTTTATACTTAATGGGTGCGGTTATCATCATTTCTATATTTATAGACCAGTCACCGGTGACTATTCTTGCAGCGATGGGAGCAGCATCTGCCATTACATTACTGGTTTTTCAGGATAGCATCAAGGGGTTTGTTGCCAGTGTACAGGTAGCAGGAAATGATATGGTGCGGCTGAATGACTGGATTACCATGCCTAAGTATGGTGCGGACGGAGATGTGATTGAAGTGAATCTGACGACCGTAAAAGTACAGAACTTTGATAAAACCATTACTACGATTCCTACGTATGCGTTGATTTCGGACTCTTTCCAGAACTGGCGGGGAATGGAAGCCTCCGGGGGAAGACGTATCAAACGTTGTATTGTAGTAAAACAAAACAGCATCCGGTATATTCTGGATGAAGAACTGGAACGATTTAAAAAGATCCAGGGAATCAGCGATTACATAGAAGAAAAAAATGCGGAAATAAAGGAATATAATGAAAAGATCGGAGCAGACCGTTCTCTTCCGATCAACGGACGTAACCTTACCAATTCCGGTCTTTTCCGGAAATATATCGAATGGTATTTATTGAATCATCCGGGCACCAATAAAAATATGACGCTGATGGTCCGGCAATTAGAGCCCTCGGAGAAAGGACTTCCGTTTGAGTTATATGTGTTTACGAATACAACGAAATGGGTACAGTATGAATATATTATGGCTGACATTTTTGACCACTTAATTGCTGCCGTAAAATATTTTGACCTGGAAATCTTCGAAAGAGAAACGGGAGTAGATGTAAGAAAAACAGGAGTACTGGATTAAAACTCCGGAAGGACAAGAATAAATGCCTGAGGGATTAAAAATATAAGCTGTAAGTTCCCGGAACTCTCCCCTCGAAGAAGGGGAGAGTGGGTGCACTGCTTATCTTTGGGAGCATATAAAAGAGGAGATACCAGACAACTCTTCCCTTCTCCGAAGGGAAGTACCTTTTGACTTCGTCAAAAGGGGAAGGGTTAGACACAAAATGACAGCGCCTTTCCGGATAAAAGCGAGCAGGGTCAACCCACGGTAAAATAATCCAAAAAAACAGCTTGTACAGAATCAATACGTCTATTTTCACATAGATTCCAGACAGTCTGCTATCTGCTTTCTTAAGTCATATAGTTTCCTTTCCCTTTTTTCATCGCTATATGCGGATGTTTCAGCTAAAATTCCTAACCTTGGAGAAAGGGCATGCAGGAAATTATTCTTTTTTGATTCTGCTTTTCCCCAGCCGGACAGAAAGCCCGGTTCAGGAAGTGGAACGGATAACGCTTTTTTCAGATAAGCAGGGACATGTTCTTTTTTATTTAAATAATAGCTGCAAATAGCTAATCCGAGGTAGGAAAAGATCAACCGTACAGGATTTTTCTCCTCATAGACGGTACTGCCAAAATAATCCCTTGCTTTTTCCAGGTCAAATAAAGAAGGTTCTAGTGAATAGGCAACTGTTTTGAACTTTTCCAGTGCCCATTTATAATTACATCCCGGCAGATTATCTACGTCCGGTTCTATTATCTCATATAGTTCGAAGTAATCTCCGATAGAAGAGGGCAGATAACCCGAAGTGAAAATACCTTGTACTGTTGCTTCCATGGATTGAAATAAAATAGTTATTAGAAAAGCAAAAATAGAAAAACAATTTATAATTTAAAAATAGAAAGAATTATCCTATGCGTTTTTATAAAGAAAGTTCCGCACTTGTTTACATAAAAAAAGCGATAACTTCTTTTAAGTTACCGCTTTCTTCATGAATATATTCTATTAATAAGTTTATTTAGCTGCAGTTGCAGGATCCGGTTCAATGCCTAACAGTTCCATTTCGAATATTAAGGTAGAGAATGGTTTGATAGTACCTCTGTCCTGACTTCCGTATCCTAATTCCTGAGGAATATATACTTCCCATTTTGAGCCGACAGGCATTAGCTGAAGTGCTTCTGTCCATCCCGGCACTACCTGTGTTACACCGAAAACCGTAGGTTCTTTGCGATCGTAAGAGCTGTCAAACTGTGTTCCGTCGATCAATGTTCCTTTGTAATGAACTTTTACACGGTCGTTTAATGTTGGTTTTGGTCCGGTTCCTTCGGTAATTACTTTGTATTGTAATCCGCTTGGTAAGGTAACCACTCCTTCTTTGGATTTGTTTTCTTCCAGAAACTGAGCACCGGCAGTTTTGTTATCTCCGTATTGTTTTTCTGCGGCAGAAGCTTGTATTCTATCTATGGTAGATTGTACAAATTCTGTTGCAGCTTCCGGATTCATTTTCATATCCTTTTCTCTAATCCCGGCTACTATACCAGCCATAAATGTTTCTTTATTCAGGTAACTGGCTTCATCGTCCGGGAACAGGCGTTCGTTAAATTGATTAAAGCTTTCATCGCTGTATTGTTGCCCGAACTGAATTCCCATCAGGTAAGCAATTTGTTGGGAATCTTTAGCGGAAGAAGCTTCCAGAAGACCTTTGATAAAGGAATCAAGATAAGTAGAATCAAGTCCGTTCTGAATAAGTCTTTGTTTGAATCCGTATGTATTGGAAATCCCAATGGCATAGGAAAGGGAATCGGATTCTGTATTTAAGTTCGCTTTTGGCATCGGTACATTACCGGAACAGGAAACAACCAGTAATCCTAAAGAAAGGCAAAAAAGGTGAAAACAAATTTTTTTCATTTTTATAACGTATTATTAATTAATTGATATACAACTTAAAGATTTTTTTTATTCTTATAATTTTAGCGTTGCAAAAATAAGATAATTATTAATCCGGTCGTTTATTTTTAATGAAAACTTTCCGGATTTATTATAAAAAGGATAGGAATCTAGGTAAGTTCCGGATAAAAAGGTATCGTTCTTCTATAAAAACAGAACAGCGTCTGATTTGGTTGATAAAAGTTAGCTTTATATTAATAATAGAATAAAATATCAGGGAAAGGAAGATGTATTATATAAAATTACAAGTAAAAAGTAAGGCTGTCTCAATTTTTCATGTTGAGACAGCCCATTTATCAGCCATTATGGACAGGAAGCTGTATTATTTAAACACACATCGTACGATTTCTACTTCTGACTCCTATATAATATAGAACCTGTGTTCCGATTTACAGAAAATCAGATTAAAGAAATACTTCTTTTAATAAAGTTGCTCAATGCTTCTCCTTTCAACATATTATTTGACAAAAGGCCAAGGTCAATTAACTGACGCACCATTTTATTGTTAGAAGCATAGCTGGCATATATTTCCGATTGCTTTTTCCTGAGATCAGCGATTTTATTTTCCACCTTTGTCAATTCTTCTTTATCGGCAACCGGAATTTCTTCTTCTTTTTTATCCTTTTTCGCTTCGTTCAGTTCGGAAGCCCGTTTATTAAGGCTTTCAATCTTAGAACGGATCGGATTTACCGAATCATTACATTCTTTTTCTTCTTCTTCCAGGATTCTTTTTACCAACGGATGGTCGCTGTTTACAACCAGCGTGTAGCTATCCGGCATTTCCCCGTAAAAGTTAAATCCGCTCTGAAAAGCAGACATTTCTTTCATCCGGCGCATAAATTCGTTTTGGGTAATTAATACCGGGGAAGCGTTTTCTCCCAAAGATTCGAATCCGACGATGAATTCTGTTTTATCCATAGCCGGAAGCTGGGATTTAAAAATCTCCTGCAATGCCTCCCTTTCTTCTTCCGAAAGGTTGGTCCGGTTTTGGTTTTCTTTGGGAATCAGGTTATCTATTACATCACTGTCTATTCGTGTAAAGCGGCTTTTTTCAAACTTCTGTTCCAGCATTCCCACAAAATGAATATCCAGTTGGCCATCCATTAACAGGACGTCATATCCTTTGCTTTTGGCAATATCTATGTAACTGTACTGCTCATCCTTGTTAGTTGCATAGAGATAGATTAATTGTCCGTCTTTGTCCGTTTGCTCTCCCTGGATAAGGTTTTTGTATTCTTCGAAAGTGAAATACTGTCCGTCTACATTCTTTAGCAAAGCGAATTTCTGAGCTTTTTCATAGAATTTCTCATCCGATAACATGCCATATTCAATGAAAATCTTCAGGTCATCCCATTTTTCCTCAAATTGTTTCCGGTCATTGGTAAATATTTCCTGTAAACGGTCTGCTACTTTTTTGGTAATGTGGTTTGAGATTTTCTTTACGTTAGAATCGCTCTGGAGATAAGAACGGGATACGTTCAACGGGATATCCGGAGAATCCAGTACTCCGTTTAATAAGGTAAGGAATTCAGGAACCACACCTTCTACCGAGTCTGTCACAAACACCTGGTTGCTGTAAAGTTGTATTTTATTCCGTTGTACTTCCAGGTTGTTTTTGATTTTCGGGAAATACAGGATTCCGGTGAGATTAAACGGATAGTCTACATTTAAATGAATCCAGAACAACGGATCTTCACTCATCGGATAAAGCTCATGATAAAATTTCCTGTAATCTTCGTCTGTTAGGTCAGACGGTTTTTGTGTCCATGCAGGATGCGTATCATTAATGATATGGTCTTTATCTGTTTCCACCTGTTTGCCGTCTTTCCATTCCTTTTCCTTTCCGAAAGCAATTTCTACCGGCAGGAAGCGACAGTATTTTTTTAATAGCTGCTCGATACGGGTTGGCTCAAGGAATTCCTTATTTTCATCGTCGATATAGAGGACAATATCGGTACCCCGATCCTCCTTATCTACTTCCTCCATGGTATATTCCGGAGTGCCGTCACAAGACCATTTTACTGCTTTTGATCCCTCTTTATAAGATTTTGTAATGATTTCCACTTTTTTAGAAACCATAAAAGACGAATAAAAGCCAAGCCCGAAATGTCCGATAATGGACGCAGCGTCTTTTTTATATTTTTCAAGGAATTCCTCTGCTCCGGAAAAAGCAATCTGATTGATGTACTTATCAATTTCTTCCGCTGTCATCCCGATCCCACGATCTGAAATGGTCAGCGTATCTTTATCCAGTTTTACATGGATTGTCAGATTACCCAGTTCTCCTTTAAATTCTCCGATGGCAGAAAGGGTTTTTAACTTCTGGGTGGCATCTACTGCATTTGAAACTAATTCACGAAGAAAGATTTCATGATCACTATAAAGAAATTTTTTAATAATGGGGAAAATGTTTTCCGTAGTTACCCCGATGTTTCCTTTTTGCATACGTTTAAATTTATATAATTTATTATTTTGTTATTATTGTTTGTCCTTTTTAAACAAAAAAAGTGCCAAATAATAGGAAGTGACATTTTGACCCTATAGGGAATAATTGACAGCAGGGATTATTGTTCATACTATTAATTTTATTTTAATAGTATTAAATAAAGTTATGCAAACGTTTGTATAAAAAAACAACACTTTTTTGTTTTCTAAATAATTTGTTTTTCCTTTTATGCTATAACTTTGTAAAGAGTTTAAGTAAAGATAGTTTTATTGACTATCCATCTTTTCATTAATCAAAACAAAATATTATATCGAAAGATATTGTTTATTAGGGTAAAAGATTGCTATTAAGGGATGTTTATTGAAAGTTAAAAATAAGATAATCGTTGAAGTACGGTTATCTTATTTTTTGTTTGATAGTTTATTTATAAGATTTTCATCAGAAAAAAAGAAAAATTTATATTTAATGTAAAAGGAAGTATATTTTATTCTTTGTCCTTTTTTAGCTCCCCCTGTTTTTTTATTTCCCTGAAATGTATTAATTTTGAGCCTCAGACTTTTTAACCGCTTCCTTCAGGAGGACTTCGGCATGTTCTTCTTATATATCGGTTCTTTTCTTTATACAGGAAGTTTTACTACAAAAGCTGCATTTATTCATAAAATTAAAATCAGCGGGAAAAATGAGAAAAAGGTGTTAATTTTAATCAATTTAAACGAGAATATTTAATATAATAATATTCCGTAAATTAAGAGATTAAATAGGTATACCCGTAAAAAATAATTAAATTTGTCGGCAAAAATCTTTTTTAGCTAATAATGAATTTAATAAACATACATTCTATATATTTTCTGGGTGCCGGTGGGATTGGCATGAGTGCACTGGTCCGTTATTTTCTTTATCATGGGAAAAAGGTCGCCGGCTATGACAGGACTGAAACTTTTTTAACAAAACAATTAAATAAGGAAGGAGCCCGGATTCATTATGAAGACAATGTAGAAATGATTCCCTCCTGGTGCCTGAATAAAGAAGAAACCCTGGTGATATGGACACCTGCTGTTCCCGAAACGCATGGAGAACTGTTGTTTTTTAAAGAAAAGGGATTTACTATTCTTAAAAGAGCACAGGTATTGGGTGAAATTACACGTAGCACAAAAGGATTATGTATTGCAGGTACCCATGGAAAAACAACCACTTCTTCCATGACTGCCCATTTGTTTTATCAGTCTCATATAGGGTGCAATGCATTTTTGGGAGGAATCCTGAAAAATTATGATACTAATTTATTATTGTCCGAGACCAGTCCTTTTACCATCATAGAGGCGGATGAATATGACCGTTCTTTTCATTGGTTAAATCCTTACATGGCTGTTATTACTTCCGCAGATCCCGATCATCTGGATATTTACGGAACAGCAGAAGCTTATTATAAGAGTTTTGAAAAATTTACTTCTTTAATCCGGGAAGACGGTTGCCTGATTATGAAGAAGGGACTGAATATTATTCCTGAGGTAAAGGAAGGAGTAAAAATATATACATATTCTTCCAACGAAAAGGCTGATTTTTTTGCCGATAATATCCGCATCGGGAACGGGGAGATATTTTTTGATTTTATTTATCCTTCCGGTAAAGTGGCAGATATTCAACTGGGCGTACCGGTTAAGATCAATATAGAAAATGCTGTTGCGGCTTTGGCATTGGGCTGGCTCAATGGTGTTTCTCCCGAAGAAATGAAAAAAGGCATGGCTTCTTTTCAGGGTGCCAAAAGACGATTTGATTTTCAGCTGAAAACAAAAGAGGTGGTTCTGATTGATGACTATGCTCATCATCCGGACGAATTAAAAGCAGGTATCGGTTCCGTGAAAGAACTATATCCGGATAAAAAAGTGACAGGAATTTTTCAACCTCACTTGTATTCCCGGACAAGAGATTTTGCACCGGAATTTGCAGAAAGCTTATCCCTGCTTGATGAATTAATATTATTGGAAATATATCCGGCACGGGAATTGCCCATTCCCGGAGTAACGGAAAAAATAATTTTTGACGACGTGCATATTCCGGAGAAAAGAGTGCTGACAAAAGACCAGCTTCTTCCGTATATGGGTAGCCGGGATTTTGAAGTTGTGTTAATGATCGGAGCCGGCGACATCGAACAATGGGTGGAACCGGTGAAAGAAGTGTTATTGGAAAAGAATAAGGTTAACTGCCAGGCGGAATGAAAAAGGTTGTTACTGTCATAGCTGCTTTCTTACTGCTTGGATATGTGGTCTTTGCTATTTCCCGGTTTTCTTCGAAGCCGGCGGAGGAAATATGCAGGGGGGTAGAGGTACAGGTATTGGACAGTGCTTCCATTAAATTCATCACTTCCGGGGATATTCGTTCTTTCCTATCTGAAAACGGACTTTATCCGCTGGGAAAAAAGGTGAATGACATTAATACCGAACAGATCGAGCAAAAACTGAAAACGATTCCTATTATCGAAAAAGCGAAATGTTATTTTACTCCTACAGGAACCTTATATGTAGATATTGTTCAGCGGAAACCGATTATGCGGATTTTAGGAAACAGTGAAAGTTACTATATCGATGAAGAGGCAAAAATAATTCCTTTATCCTCTAATTTTAATGTTTTCCTGCCGATTGCTACCGGAAACATTGATACGGTATATGCACAAACCGATTTGCATCAATTTGCTTTGTATCTGCATAAGAATCCTTTCTGGAATGCGCAAATCGAACAGATTGATGTGCTGACAAACCGGGATGTAATTCTGATCCCCAGAGTAGGAGAACATCAGATCCTATTCGGGAAATTAGAAAATATCGAAGATAAATTAGACCAGTTACTGGTATTTTATAAAAAAGGATTAAGCGAAACAGGTTGGAATAAATACGATCAGATCAATCTGAAATATAAAGGTCAGATTGTTTGTACAAAAAGAGAGTAAGTCTATATGGAATATGTTGTAGCCATTGATTTGGGCACATCCAAAGTGGTTGGGATGATGGCCCGGAAGGAAATGAATCAGTTTACGGTATTGGCGCTGGAAGAAGAAATAATCTCTTCTCTGGTAAAAAGAGGATCTGTGCATAATGTCGGGGACCTTGCTCCTGTCATTAACCGTATTATAAAGAAACTGGAAAATAAAACCGGTAAAACGATTGTATCTGTTTATGTCAATCTGAACGGACAGTCCCTGCGGGCGGAAGAACATATTATCACGTATTCGATGAAAAACGAAGATACGATCACGCAGGAATTACTGGATAAACTGAAACAGGAAGTATTTAAAACACATATAGAGTCAGAAGATATCCTGGATGTAGTAGATCCGGAATACTATATAAATAACACGGTCGAATATTCTCCGGTCGGAATCCCCTGTTCGCAGATCGAATGCCGCTATAAATTAATTATCGGTAAGCCATCTTTCAAACGCAATGTGGATCGTTGCTTTGAAAGAATAAACCAGGTAAGTGTAGCGGATTACATTGTTTCACCATTGGCTACTTCTACCGCCGTATTATCAAAAAAAGATAAAGAACTGGGTTGTGCATTGATTGAATTCGGAGCCGGTGTTACCACGCTATCCGTATACAAAAATAACCTCTTGCGTTATCTGGTAACCATTCCGTTTGGCGGAGAAAATATTACGAAGGACATCTGTAAATTGAATGTACTGGAGAAATACGCGGAAAAATTAAAGGTTGAAATCGGAAATTGTTTTCCCGGGGAAGAAGAGAAAGGAAAAAAAATAACGCTGAAATCCGAAGATCACTCCTTCGATGCTCCGGAAATAGAAGTAAAAAAACTGAATGAATACATTTTTGCCAGAGAGAATGAGATTGTTGTCAATGTATTTAATCAGCTTAAACTTTCCGGTTATAGCGAACAGCTTGCAGCCGGGATTATTGTTGCCGGTGGTGCTTCCCGGATGAAAGGATTATTCCGGTTGCTGGAGAGCCAGACTAACCTTCCGGTAAAACAGGCGGATATACTGATTCCGGTAGATGTCACCCAGAAAATGAAACAAACCGGATATGAGCAGGTATTGGGTATGTTGTGGCTGGCAGAAAAGAACTGCATCAAACAATATGTGCAACAACCCCCTGTACAGGAGCAGTATGTACAACCGGAACCTTCGAAAGTAAGTGCTCCCAAAATTAAAAAGAATAAAATAAATCCGTTCAGGAAAATAGGAGATCAGATAGGTAGTCTTTTCGGAGATGACTCAAGTGACGATCTGGATTAATCCGCTCCGATAAGATAAAAAATAAATGTCAGAATGTAAAAAAATGGATATGTCAACAGATAAGATATTGGATTTCGCTTTTGAAGCTTCTTCGCCTTCTATCATTAAAGTGGTGGGAGTCGGTGGGGGTGGCGGTAATGCTGTAACCCACATGTATAAACAAGGCATACATGATGTGAGCTTTGCATTATGTAATACTGACAGTCAGGCTCTGAAAGACTCCCCGGTAGCAGTCAAACTTCAATTGGGAGAAGGACTGGGCGCCGGAAATAAACCGGAAAAAGCAAAACTGGCAGCGGAAGAATCGCTGGAGGAAATCAAACAATTACTGGATGATGGGACCAAGATGGTATTTATTACTGCCGGAATGGGTGGTGGAACCGGTACCGGCGCTGCTCCTGTTATTGCAAAAGCTGCAAAGGAACTGGCTATCCTGACAATCGGTATTGTGACGATTCCTTTTGCTTTCGAAGGAAAGCGTAAAATCCTGAAAGCGCTGGAAGGAGTAGAAGAGATGAGTAAGTATGTGGATGCGTTGCTGGTCGTAAATAATGAACGCTTAAGGGAAATATATTCCGACCTTTCCGCACCGAATGCTTTTGCGAAAGCCGACGATACGCTTACGATCGCAGCAAAAGGAATTGCTGAGATCATCACCCTTCCGGGGATTATCAACCTGGACTTTGCCGATGTATATACCACGTTGAAAGACGGTGGCGTTGCCATTATGAGTACCGGGTACGGAGAGGGAAAAAACCGGGTGGCGAAAGCAATTGAGAGTGCGTTGAATTCTCCGCTTCTTAATAATAATGATGTCTTTAATTCTAAAAAGTTACTTTTCAATATTTACTTCGGAGACGATGAACTGATGACGTATGAGCTGGATGATTTTGACAATTTTACTTCCCAGTTTGATCCGGATGTGGTAGATGTGATCTGGGGGATGGCGCACGAAAGCGGCCTGGGTGATAGTGTGAAAGTAACGGTACTGGCTTCCGGATTTGATTTTTCCAATATGCCGGAACAACTGACACAGAAAACAGAACAACGCAAGATTACGTATCCTCAGAATAATAGTAAGAATGATCCGTTGACACCTTCGGGAAATGCGGACCAGGTGATTGAAAAGTGGTATCCGAAAAGTTCCGATCCCCTTATCCTGACATGGGAGCAACTGAATTTTGATGAAGAGCTGATTGCGGAAATGGATGCTACTCCTTCTTTTTTAAGGAATGCCAAAACTTCCGTGCGTTCGGCTTACCAGTCCAAAGCACAGAACCGGGGTATTTCACGGCCTTCTCCGGCAAAACCGGAAGACGATGGCGTAATCCGCTTTTGAAGAAATAAGAATACTATTAAATTTTTACTTTAACAGATAATAATATATGAATCTTTTCGATCAGATTAGTGAAGATATCAAAGCTGCCATGCTGGCTAAAGACAAGTTAAAACTCGAAGCGTTGAGAAGTGTAAAAAAGGAGTTTCTGGAAGCAAAAACCGCAAAAGGCGGGTCCGGTGAGTTAACAAACGATGCTGCTACCAAAATTCTTCAGAAAATGGTGAAGCAGCGGAAAGACAGTGCTGAGATTTACAGTCAGCAGCAACGACCCGAATTAGCGGAAAAAGAACTGGAAGAAGTAAAAGTGATAGAAACCTACCTGCCGGCTCAGATGTCACCGGAAGAACTGGAAGCTGCCCTGAAAGATATTATTGCCGAAGCCGGAGCTGCCGGCCCTCAGGACATGGGGAAAGTAATGGGGTTAGCGACAAAGAAACTGGCCGGAAAGGCTGAAGGAAGAGCCATCTCAGAAAAAGTAAAACAACTTCTGCAATAGAAAAAATAAAAGGATTCATTCCTAAAAAGATAGGAGAGGATATGTCAAAAGTGACATATCCTTTTTTAATATACACTAATCCGTATTCGGTTAAAAACGCATCTTTCTACCTACGGTCAGGATGTTTTTTTCAGCATGCTATCACCTACCAGCATATACTATATAATTCTTAATCAATCGCAAGGACCAAACATTCCCCATTCATTTCTTTGCGAACATTGTGTTCTTACAATTGACTGAAAAACAAAAATAGCAGTAAAAATTACTTATTAAACAACGCGATTATTGATTAATTTATTATTTCATCATTCTTTAAAAATGGTATTTTACTAAACAATAATTTCATAAAAAGTTTGTAAAAATTACTTTTTCATAAAAAATCGATAAAAATCCGGAATTTTGAAAATCGAAAGGTCATTTGTTTTCAAATGAAAGGCCAATTTTTTCAAATGGTAGGTCAATTGAGTACAAATGAAAGATCAATTGTAGTAAAATAGTAGGGTTTTTGGAAAAAATGAAAGGCCGATTTTCAGAAAAAACAGCCAAATTTTCCTTAAAAAATCAGATGGAATGTACCTATCCTATGCAGAAAGGGGGATAATTTCAGGGAAAAAGAAACTGGAAAGGGTAAAATCTCCATCCTGAGAAACCGGGCAAAGTCCGTCCGGAAAGGGGATAAAGGAAGAAAATAAAAGAGCCGGGAATAATTTTTGGCAGGATGGGTGTGAAATCTTTATTTCATTGCGAAAAGACAGGGCCGGGCATTTTTTTTCTGCAGGAAAAGAAAAATTCGTCCCTTTTACTTTTACACTCTTTCCTACCGGAAAGAATAAAAAGCAAAGAAACGCCGGAAGAAAAAAAGCCATGGCTATGTACAAAATATCATGCATCCGTATCTTTTTACTATTTTTTCAAAGATAATAAAAAGATAAGGCAAAGTCAAGTATTTAAGGAAAAAAATATTACTATATGAAGGATCAGGAAAACATACTCAACAATCAGTAAGTCTGTATCCCTTTATTAAACAGTACAGATAAAGGAAGGGAAGATGGATAATCCGGATGTAGAAGCACTGCCCGGATAGGACCGGACTTTCTGATAAATGGATGACTTAAACAAGATGTATCCATAATTTCACCCCACTGAATTCAAAAAAATAAAGAAGAAAAGGAGGCGTTTGATCTTAGCACGATTCTAAAACCCAAATACATAGCCCACAGAATAAAATACCGAATTGCCATACGGAGAGTAATCATCCTGTATCACATCATATTTGACCATAATCTGTAAGGCCCCTACGGTTCCGGTCGGGATATTCACCCCACCCCCTATCAGAAGTGATGGGACTGCTTTGCTATCCGTTACTTCTTTCCCATCAGGATATTTGTCCTTTCCCCACAAATAATCGATTCCCGGCTGGACAGAAAGAATAATGTTCCGTATCGGATAGACATTTGCGAACAAATTAAAGCCCAGATAGCTGCGCGTATAATCCGCATAATAGTCATCATCTTTCAGATGGGTAAATTTGATTCCACCCCCGGCAGCAAGATACCGGTTAAATAAATATCCCACCTGCGGTGAAATATCAATTAAGGTATAGCTACCTAACTGAATCCCGAAACTGCCTCCCAGGAATAAGCGGCTTCTGTCAAAAGAAGAACTTTTCCCGGCGGAAGACGACTGCCGGCCGGAAGCCGAAGATTGCCTTGCTGCCTCATTTGTCCCGGTTGTCCTGTTTGTATTAGAAGCAGGAGACGAATAAGTGCCTGAATTTGTATTCGAACGGATCGTATCGTATGTAAAAGCAGCATTTCCTCCGTATACCGGACCGTTTCCGGCAGGAGGAACGTTGTTTGTCCGTATGGTATCATAGCGGAATGTACTCTGTGCAGCAATATTCATAGAAAGGAAAAAAATACCTGAAAATAAAACGATCTGCTTCATGTTCATAGGACAGTAAATTTATATTCGACTTGAAGAGTCCGGATTCATAAGTTCGAATCTTTTCTCTTACAAAAATAAATGTTATTTTGAATTATAAAAATATAAAATAAAAGATTTTCCTTATAAACGTTGTTTTTACTATAAAAGTTTTCCCGTTATATTTGTAACGATAAAAATAATGTAATGGAAGATATACAAAAACGGATTATGCAACTCAGGGAAGAGTTGCATCAGCATAACTACAATTATTATGTCTTATCCGCTCCGGTTATACCGGACGTTGAATTCGACCAGATGTTAAGAGAACTCCAGGACCTTGAAAACGAACATCCTGAATATTTTGATAAAAACTCCCCTACACAACGGGTAGGAAGTGATATCAGCACCAGCTTTAAACAAGTACAGCACCGGTATCCGATGTTATCACTTGCCAATACCTATTCCGAAGCGGAGATACAGGATTTTTACGAACGGATACGAAAGGCATTGAATGAGGATTTTGAGATTGTTTGTGAATTGAAGTATGATGGTACTTCTATTTCTTTATTATATGAAAACGGGATGCTGAGCCAGGCCATTACCCGGGGAGATGGCGTACAGGGGGATGATGTCACGGAAAATGTCCGGACCATCAGAAGTGTACCGTTGAAACTAAGAGGGTCCGATTATCCGGATTCTTTTGAGGTAAGAGGGGAAATCATGATGCCCTGGGAAGTATTCGAATCATTGAACCGGGAACGGGAAAAACAAGGGGAAGCCCTGTTTGCCAATCCAAGAAATGCGACCTCCGGAACCGTGAAACAACAAAATTCTTCCATAGTTGCCAGCCGGAAACTGGATGCCATATTCTATTACCTGTTAGGAGAAGAACTTCCGACAGACAATCACTATGATAACCTGCAGAAGATGAAAAGCTGGGGAATAAAAATTTCAAGTGCTACCAAAAAGTGCAATACCCTGGAAGAAATCTTTTCTTTTATCCGGTATTGGGATGTGGAACGAAAAAACCTTCCGTTTGCTACCGACGGAATTGTGCTGAAAGTGAATTCCTTATTGCAACAGAAGAATTTAGGATACACCGCAAAATCTCCCAGATGGGCTATTTCATTCAAATACCAGGCAGAAAGAGCCCTGACAACCCTTCAGTCTGTTTCTTACCAGATAGGACGTATAGGAACAGTAACACCTGTTGCAAACCTGGAACCGGTTCTTTTATCCGGCACTATCGTAAAAAGAGCCTCTCTTCATAATTCCGATATCATGGAGAACCTGGATCTTCATATCGGAGATAAACTCTTTGTGGAGAAAGGAGGAGAGATTATCCCCAAAATTGTAGGGGTAGATGTAAACCTTCGCACAGCAGACCTGGGAGAAAAAGTTTCTTTTGTAAAGAATTGCCCGGAATGTGGTGCCAGGCTTATTCGTTATGAAGGTGAAGCCGCTCATTATTGTCCGAATGATACCGGATGCCCTCCCCAGATCAAAGGAAGAATTGAACATTTCGTCAGCCGGCGTGCTATGAATATCGAAGGCCTGGGAAGTGAAACAATCGATCTCCTTTACAGGATCGGTATGATCAACGATCCGTCGGATCTGTATCAGTTAAAGTGGCAGGAGCTTTCCCGTCTGGAAAGGTTGGGAGAAAAGTCTGCAAAAAATATTATCGCGGAAGTAGAGAAATCTGTGGAGATTCCTTTTGAGAGAGTACTGTTTGCCCTAGGTATCCGTTTTGTCGGAGAAACCGTTGCGAAAAAAATTGCCCGGAATATGAAAAACATGGACGTCATAAAAAACGCGTCTCTGGAAGAACTGGTGGGTATTGATGAAGTGGGTAACCGCATTGCGGAAAGTGTAAAGGCATATTTTGAGAAAGAACCGAACCTACAGATGCTCGAAAGGCTTAAAGAAGCCGGGGTGCAATTTTCCCTGGATGAAACCACATTGGCTGCACATTCCGATAAACTACAGGGAAAAACAATTGTCATCAGTGGAACATTTACCTTACATTCGAGAGATGAATACAAAGCCCTGATTGAACAACATGGCGGAAAAAATTCCGGTTCCGTTTCTAAAAAAACAGATATCTTACTGGCAGGGGATAATATGGGACCTGCCAAGTTACAAAAAGCAGAAAACTGGGGGATAAAAATTATGAATGAAAATGAGTTTCTGCAAATGCTTCAGGAATAACCCCTTTTTCAATAGCAACACTGACAGTTTTTCAATGATTTTTCCTTTCACTGAAAAACTGTCAGTCTTTTTGTCACCTTCTGATACGTAAAGAACTTTTATAATAAGTCTTTGTTGTTTAAAGTATTAGAAAAAATAATATATTTTTTCCTTTGTATTTCTCATTTTGGCATACTATTCGCTAATGTTCCAACAAAACTAAAAAATTAATTTATTACAAATAACTTCAAAAAATAAAGAGTATGAGTATTAAACCATTAGCAGACAGAGTACTTATTAAGCCTGCTGCAGCAGAAGAAAAAACAGCCAGTGGCATTATTATTCCCGATTCAGCAAAAGAGAAACCGTTGAAAGGTGAAGTAATTGCTGTCGGAAACGGAACAAAAGATGAGGAAATGGTATTGCAGGTAGGAAATACGGTATTGTATGGCAAATATGCCGGTACCGAACTGGAATTTGACGGAGACAAATATCTTATCATGCGTCAGTCAGATGTATTAGCAATTCTCTAATCTCTTTTTTAGTTATCAAATAATTGTAATTTTTTAAAATAGGAAAAAATGGCAAAAGAAATTAAATTCAATATTGATGCCCGCGACCAGTTGAAAAAAGGAGTAGATGAATTGGCAAACGCGGTAAAAGTAACGTTAGGTCCTAAAGGAAGAAACGTGATTATCGAGAAAAAATTCGGTGCTCCTCATATTACGAAAGATGGTGTAAGCGTAGCAAAAGAAATCGAACTGGAAGATCCGTATCAGAATATGGGTGCCCAGATGGTGAAAGAAGTTGCTTCTAAAACCGGAGATGATGCCGGAGACGGAACAACAACTGCTACCGTATTGGCACAATCTATCGTAAGCGTAGGATTGAAAAACGTAACTGCCGGAGCGAATCCGATGGACCTGAAAAGAGGTATTGACAAAGCAGTGGCTAAAGTCGTTGAAAATATTAAAGAACAGTCTCAGGAAGTAGGGGATGATTTCGAAAAAATCGAACAGGTGGCCCGTATTTCCGCAAACAATGATTCTGAAATCGGAAAGCTCATTGCCGAAGCAATGAAGAAAGTAAGAACCGAAGGAGTAATTACCGTTGAAGAAGCTAAAGGAACCGAAACTACCGTAGAAGTAGTAGAAGGGATGCAGTTCGACAGAGGATACATTTCTCCTTATTTCGTAACGAACACTGAAAAAATGGAAGTGGATATGGAAAATCCCTATATCCTGATCCACGACAAAAAAATTTCTTCTCTGAAAGATATGCTTCCTATTCTTGAAGCAACTGTACAAACAAGCCGTCCTTTACTGATCATTGCAGAAGATGTAGATAGCGAAGCATTAGCTACATTAGTAGTGAACCGCCTGAGAGGTTCGCTGAAAATCTGTGCGGTAAAAGCTCCTGGATTCGGTGACCGCAGAAAAGAAATGCTGGAAGACATCGCTGTTCTGACAGGTGGTGTGGTAATCACAGAAGAAAAAGGATTGAAGCTGGAAGCAGCCACCCTGGATATGCTGGGAACTGCGGAAAAAGTAACCATCAACAAAGACAACACAATCATCGTGAACGGTGCCGGAGATAAAGAGGCTATCGCTTCACGTGTCAACCAGATCAAAGCTCAGATCGAAGCCACTACTTCTGAGTATGACCGCGAAAAATTGCAGGAACGTCTGGCTAAATTAGCCGGTGGAGTAGCTGTTCTCTACGTAGGAGCTCCTTCTGAAGTAGAAATGAAAGAAAAGAAAGACCGTGTGGATGATGCATTAAGCGCTACCCGTGCGGCTATCGAAGAAGGTTTTGTTCCTGGTGGTGGTGTTACTTACATCCGTGCAATCGCTGCATTGGAAAACCTGAAAGGGGACAATGAAGACGAAACCACTGGTATTGAGATCGTAAAACGTGCGATTGAAGAACCGCTTCGTCAGATCGTGGCCAATGCCGGAAAAGAAGGTGCGGTTGTTGTTCAGCAGGTAAAAGAAGGAAAAGGTGACTACGGTTACAATGCACAAACCGATACCTACGAAAACTTCTTTGCTGCCGGTGTAATCGATCCTGCTAAAGTAGTACGTGTCGCACTGGAAAATGCAGCTTCTATCGCAGGTATGTTATTAACTACCGAAGCGGTAATTACCGAAATAAAAGAAGATAATCCTGCTCCGATGGGTGCTCCCGGAATGGGCGGAATGGGCGGAATGATGTAAGATCGGACCGTTTATAAATAATAATAAAAGGTATTTCTATGTATTTAGAGATACCTTTTTTCTTTTAGTGTTAGTTTCAGAAAAAGATAGTAGGGTGTTTACATAAAACTACGAAGAGTGGATTATTTCTTTTGTTTTGCCAGGGTAGGGAATCAACATGGATACGTTTTCTTTATCCGTAGGTTGAGACCCAATGCCGTCAATTTAAGGACCGTGTGCTGAGGCAGCACGGCTAATAATATGTCGCCACTCCGTGGCTTTGAAGGATTGATGGAGGCAGGTGGAAAATCCGGGAATTACCCTATTGTTCGGTGTAGCGTCCCGCTACGTCGCAGTTAAAAGCAGGCCTCCGGCCGGCATATACCACCCTTCTTTATGTAAGATACTTTGTACGCCTTTTTTCTCTATATGGTTAGTCATAACTACAAACGCAGATATCTCCGATTACTTGTTTTGCTGACAGAAGCGTAAGCTTTCTATCAGGATATCACGGTAGGTTTTTCTTGTGAATATATTTACCCATTCAACGATTTGCAGGGTAAGAAAATATACTTCCTTCTGTTTTGTTATCTGGTATCCGGTTGGCATGAAGGCGTTATTTATTCTGACGGTTTTTAGTTTGGTAAGTATGTTGCCGGCCGGAGGCCTGCTTTTAGCCACGACGTAGCGGGACGCTACGCCGAACTAAGGGTTTATGATAGATAAAAAACTTTGGATATTCATCCGGAAATCTTTTATCTGCAGCTTTTGCTGCATTAAAATATATTGCCATCAAAGCTCCATCGCCATCTATATAGTTAACATAATCGTAATATTTAGAGGCAATTTTTGTTTCGTCTCCACCACTAGGATGACTATGGACATGAAAGGCCATGTCTTCTCTTTTCTCATTTAATCGCACATTAGTCACGTAGCTTTCACTAAAACTTGTATTCAAGACATAATTTGTTTTCCCCGATTCATTTTTGTATCCGGCTAAACTCCACTCCACATTGGTATGGTCTGATGCAAATTTAAAAAGATTAAATGCATCATTTGAATTTGAAGTTTTTGCAGAAGTTTGGTTTTTGTGGGAACTATTTAATTGTAGCATAAGTTTCTGGTCACTGATATTAATAGATTCAAGATTCCCGTTTTCTCCGTTTGTATAAACCGTATCTTCCTTGGATTCCGGATCCAGTGCAAGAATAAATATCCTTCCGTCAGAGGTAATATAATAAAGGTGTTGTCCATCAAGATCAACCCACTTTATCGGGTTATTTGCACAATAAACGTAGGGGCTTATCCAGTAATAATCTTCCGCTTTAGTATCTAACGTCCATATCCTGCCGGTGGAATTTTCCAGGCTTCGCCATCCCATATCATGAGTATTCAGCCCGTGCTGTGTCTGGAACTCATGTCCTGTAAACCACTCCGCACTGTTCATATTGCGGATGCCCTCATCGCGATATTCCATCCCGAAAGGGTAATAATGGGTAAACCCACATCGGTATTATCTCCCTTAAAAATAAATTGTACACTACCCAGGTGATCGCGCAGCTGGTAGGTATAGATCCAGTTGCCCGATATATTCTATAAGAGACACTTTTATAATCCTTTTTTCCTTAAATATAGTAAACTATCATTTTTTATATAATAAATATTAGCTATAGGATCGAAAAATGAAAAAGGAGTGTCTTCCTGATAAAAGTTATTTATTTTTTCTTCATCATATTCTAGTTGGTCTTTTTCAATATAATTATCTATTATACCGTTTTGAGCTATATCTTGAAATAACAAAAAAATAGAATCATGTTCCATATGACCAGCAATAATATCTGTTTGTATTTCCTTATTATCTCTATTTATCCATACAAGTGGTATGGGTGAAGGTATAAAATAAATGAAATTAGTATCATTTATAAAATAAAATTCTATGTTTAAACATAAATAATCTGATTCTTTATTAATCTCTTCTATAATTCTTAGAAGCTGGTTGTTTATTTTTGGCAAATTCTGTTTTTTTTTATTATCATTACAAGCTGGTGTAATAAGTATAAATAATAAAATGAATAAAAAACATATATGATTTTTCATACAATATAAAATTATGGTTTTATTATGGTTTTTAGTTTTCTTCCATTTTGAATATTTTCCCATGTTTTACTGGCAGGACTCCAAGGAGTATATTGATAAAGATTCCTAGTTCCTCTGTGATAAACATACATTTCAGGTACAATCCCCGTAGCTGGTAGGTGTACACCCAGCTGCCGCTCATCCCGTACTGCCGGGCCACAAACCCCTCCGCCGTGTAAAGTCGCGAGAGGTAAGTGGGCTGGTAACGGGGTTTAATTAGTAACAATTAAAACAAGATACAAAAAGCAGACTGTCCTCATTTATAATTTCATATTTTCTCGACGGAGAATCATGGATCATATCATAATTAATATTTAATATTTCAGGATATCCTGAAATAGAATCTTTTACTTTTAACAATTTTTCTTTATTTATATAGTTTTGACAGCGGTCTGAGAATATGTAACATGCAATTAATTTATTTTCTAAGAAAGTGTAACCAGTAATCTTATCAGGATTAATACTAAATTCTGGTTGAATAAAGAGTAAGCAAGAATCTTTTTTTTCCGGATTTTCTACTATTATAACACAATATATTTTATCACCCGAAAAATCAATGCTATCTTTTGAGTTCATCATTTTTAATAATTCTTTTTTAAGAGCAGGAGCAAATATATTTTCGTACGTTTCTTTTTTTCCTTTGGATAAATCTCCACAAGAAGAAAAGAAAAATAGTAATATAAAAAATGCAAGAAATAATCTCATTTTAATGTAATTTTATAATTATTAATTAATGATTTTAATCTATTAGATGAAGGAACTTTTCCAACAAATTCTGAAGATGTCTGATGATTGTAATGATATAATTCTTTTGATGGTTTATGGTAAATAAAAAGTTTTGGATATTCATCCGGAAATCTTTTATCTGCAGCTTTAGCATTGTTGTATCTTCTGGCTAAATTATACATATCACCACCTTTATCTCCGATAGGGATGGTTCCTGGTTACATACAGATGATCTAAAAAAATAAATAATTACGGAATGAATATTTCTTCTGTTTTAATTCCATCCCGTAATTATGTAAAGTGTTGGTAGTTTTTAAATATTTCAAAGAACTTGTTTCAACTCAAAAATATTAGAACTTATTAAGCATAATACCAAATTACGGCATATTCTTCATTTATATTCTTTGAAATTTCTCCACTCATACTTTTTACTTATATATTCTCTATGCTATTAGTATCTTATCTACCATTGATAATGCGATCTTATAATATGAAAAATTATTTAGAAGAAGTTATAAATATTTTTTTCCTAAGTATATTAACCTGTCTTCTTCTATATAGTAAATATCTGCTATTGGGTCATTAATAGCGGGTTTAGAAAGCAGTGTCTCTTCGGAATATACATAAGTTAGAAGACTATCTTTTTCTATAAACTTCTCAAATATACCATTTCTTGATAGATCGTAGAAAATTAATTGGGTCGAATCTAATTGGATATATCCCATATTATATTCTGTGGTAACTTTAAAATCTATGTTATTTATCCACATTAAGGCTTCATCATCTTGAAGGAAATATACGAAATTGCTATCATTAATAGTGTAGAATTCTATATTAATGATAGGAGTGCTTTTTATTTTATTCAATGAATCAGCAATTGTAAGAATTTGTGGATTTACTCCTTTTTCCTGGTAATTGAATATAACTTTATTTTTATCATTACAACTAAAAAATAAAATTATTCCTAATAAATAAGCTATATAAATAGTTTTCATATTTTCTATTTTATTATGGGTAAATAATGCTTTTTAATCTTTTGCCGGATTGTATACCCTTCCCTCTCAGAATATCCGGGTTCCATGGAGTAAACTGATAAAGATTTTTAGTACCCCGATGGTATACATACATGTTAGGATATCTTTCATAATTTAATTTTTCATACATCCAGCCTATGAGACCCATATCTGTTTTTTTATGATATGTAACTCCCCCACCAGGTACTGTTTGTTGGGTTGTAAATCCAGAAGCACCTTTAGTTCCATTAATTTTATCCGGATGACTATGAACGTTAAAAATCAAATCCTCCAAGGGAAAATTAGTCCCGCTTCCAACATCAGACCTTGTTGCTTCCTGACTTGTTCCAACATAAAAATTTGTTTTTCCTTCTTTTTTAAAGCCAGATAAGGACCATTCCACATCACTATTATCCGCAGCAAATTTAAAAAGGTTAAACGCATCATTTTTGTTTTGGGTTGTACCATAAGATTCTTTACCTTTTCCTCTTCTTTCCATTAACTGTGGCATAAGTTTTTGATCTTTAATAATAATAGATTGCACTTCATTATTCTCTCCGATTCCATACACGGTATCTTCCTTAGAATCCTCGTCTGGTGGGGCAAGCAAAAATACCCTACCGTCACTGGTTATAAAATAAATATTTTCTCCATCAAGATCAACCCACTTCAAAGGATTATTTGCACAATAAACGTAGGGACTTATCCAGTAATAATCTTCCGCCCGCTTATCCATTGTCGGTGTCCTGCCACTTGACGCATCGTACGACCTCCATCCCATATCCGACAGGTTCAGCCCGTGCTGCGTCTGGAACTCATGTCCGGTAAACCGCTCCGCACTGTTCATATTGCGGATGCCCTCATCACTGTATTCCATCCCGAAAGGGTAATAATGGGTAAAACCCACATCCGTATTGTCCCCCTTAAAGGTGTAGCGCACGCTGCCCAGGTAATTAAGAAACTACTACGCATGTCATATGATTGGAATTCTTTTTTATTATATAGAAAAGAAAATATCTTTCTATTTAATAATTACCTGCCCAAAAATTCATTATAGTTTTTATTTATATACCAATTATCTTTGTATTTTTCATATATGAAATCATTTTTTTCCAAGAGTTGTTTTGTCGTATCACTTTTACATTTCATATAATATGGAGGTGCATTTATTTCATAAGGATTTATATATATGTTTTTTTCTTCATCTATTTCTAACATATAAATGCCATATTTTCTAAAATTTTCAATTATAGATGTCAGTTCTTCTTCTGATAAAATTTTTTCACCTTCTGGAATGTCAAAATAAGAAAACTTACTTATTACACTTTCTTTTAAATTATATTTTAAAATATAATTTTCTTCGTTTCTTTTACTTATAAAATAAATAATCATACTTTTCCCTTCTTCTAAAATTCCAATTGAAATATTTTCTAAACCAGAAAAATCTTGATTTTCATATACATAGATAATACTATCTTTTTCTTCTTGGGAAATTATTAACTTCTCTGGTCTTTTTATTCCTAATGGTTCTAATCTTTTTATATTAATTACTTCATTTATATTACGATGAATCCATTTAAAATCAATGTTATAAGTATCATCATTTAT
>JAJQEC010000029.1 GCA_021201815.1 Candidatus Azobacteroides sp.
ATTTGATTATTTACATAGTATCTTCTTCGAGGGGAGAGGGGGTGCGCAGCTTATCATTGGAAGTATATAAAAAATAAAATACCAGACAACTCTTCCCTTCATAGAAGGGAAGTACCTTTTGACTTTGTCAAAAGGGGAAGGGTTTACACAAGATTGTAAGTTACAGAGTAAATTTTGCATTATAAGTAAAAAGGCACTTCACAAAGAAGTGCCTTTTTCTTTTTATAAACTTGTATGAATAGTTATGCATCGATATTTGCATACGTTGCATTTTCTTCGATAAATTCCCGGCGTGGAGCCACATCCTCTCCCATAAGCATGGAGAAAATATGATCTGCTTCCGCAGCACTTTCAATAGCTACCTGCTTCAACGTCCGGTTATCAGGATTCATGGTCGTATCCCAAAGCTGGAACGCGTTCATTTCTCCAAGACCTTTATAGCGTTGCGTATGGACTGCATTTTCATTACCTCCACCGTACTTGTCAATGAAAGCCTGACGCTGCTGCTCATTCCAGCAATACTCTTCTGTTTTTCCTTTCTTACATAAATAGAGCGGAGGAGTAGCAATATATACATATCCTTTTTCAATCAATTCTTTCATATGACGGAAAAAGAACGTCAGAATCAATGTCGCAATATGGCTTCCGTCCACATCCGCATCGGTCATGATGATAACTTTATGATAACGCAGCTTAGATAAATTCAGTGCTTTGGAATCTTCTTCCGTACCGATAGTTACCCCAAGCGCCGTATAAATATTCCGAATTTCCTCACTCTCCAGTACTTTATGCTGCATTGCTTTTTCTACATTCAGGATTTTACCCCTCAATGGAAGGATTGCCTGGAAAGCACGGTCACGACCCTGTTTAGCCGTTCCCCCTGCAGAATCTCCCTCCACAAGGAAGATTTCACAGCGTGTCGCATCCTTATCCGAACAATCTGCCAGCTTCCCCGGAAGGCCACCGCCGGAAAGAGGAGATTTTCGCTGTACCATTTCACGGGCTTTACGTGCCGCATGCCTTGCCGTTGCAGCCAGGATCACCTTATCCACAATCGCTTTCGCTTCTTTCGGATGTTCTTCCAGGTAATTACCCAATGCTTCACTCACAGCCATGTCCACGGCTCCGATTACTTCGTTGTTACCCAGTTTTGTTTTTGTCTGGCCTTCGAACTGAGGCTCCGCTACTTTAATAGAAACAACTGCCGTTAATCCTTCCCGGAAGTCATCCCCACTGATTTCTATTTTTACCTTTTCAAGCATTTTGGAGTCTTCCGCGTACTTCTTCAGTGTACGGGTCAGACCACGGCGGAAACCTGCCAGGTGAGTACCTCCTTCAATCGTATTGATGTTATTCACATAAGAGAAAATATTTTCATTATACGAAGTATTATATGTCATGACTACTTCCACCGGAATCCCCTGTTTTTCCGTTACGATGTGAATCACATCTTCCATCAGTCTTTCACGGTTGCCATCAATAAAATTAACAAATTCACACAACCCGCTTTCGGAATAAAACAAATCCGAGCGGAAAGAACCGTCTTCTTTTATCTGGCGGCGGTCGGTCAGCGTAAGCCTTACACCTGCATTCAGAAACGCAAGTTCACGCAGACGGGAAGCCAGTGTATCATATTTATATTCACTAACAATAAAAATACTACTATCAGGTTTGAAAGTAATTGTCGTACCGGTTTCCTTTGTATCCCCTATCGTGGAGATATCGCAGGTTGCCTTTCCGCAGGAAAACTCCTGCATATAAATCTTATCATTTCTATGCACCTCTGCCCTCAGGAAAGTAGATAAGGCGTTCACACAGGAAACACCCACTCCATGAAGACCTCCGGATACCTTATATGTTCCTTTATCGAATTTACCTCCGGCATGCAGCACCGTCAATACTACTTCCAATGCCGATTTTTGTTCTTTCTCATGATAATCAACCGGAATACCACGGCCATTATCCTTTACGGTGATGGAATTATCTTCATTGATAATTACCTGTATATCTGTACAGAAACCGGCAAGCGCCTCATCAATAGAGTTGTCCACCACCTCATAAACCAAATGGTGTAACCCCTTTTCACCGATATCCCCGATATACATCGCCGGACGTTTCCTAACGGCCTCCAATCCTTCAAGTACCTGAATACTGTCGGCCGAATAACCATTCGTTTTTTCTAATTTTTCTTCTGCTGTCATATTATGAAATTACAAACATTAGTCACACTCACCCTTCAATAATCAATATTGATTATCTTACACGAAGGAATCTCTATAATGTGATGATTACTAGTCTTTTTGTGAAAGTACTCCCTAATGAAAAAATTGTTTCACAAAAACATACAAATTTACGAAAAATATCCGGATTGTGAAAGTAAAAACCGATAAGTTTCAGTTATTTTTGTTTAAAAAAGAGGGTAAAATACAGGCTTTTTTACGACCTTTGCAACCGGTGAGTAAGAAAGATGGAAAACACCATTTTTGATATCCCCCTTTTCAGCACTGGCATTTTATACAAAAACCACTGAAAGGAGATTGAACCCATAAAGAACAGACAAATGAAAAAAGCATTATTCATAGACCGGGATGGTACCCTGGTGATAGAGCCTCCGGTTGATTACCAGCTGGATAGTCTTGAAAAACTGGAGTTTTACCCCGGTGTATTCAGAAATCTTTACTTTATACGCAAAAACCTGTCTTACGAATTGGTGATTGTCACAAATCAGGATGGCCTGGGCACGGAATCTTTTCCTGAAGAGACATTCTGGCCGGCACAGCAGGCAATTATCAAAACCTTTGCCAACGAAGGTGTCACTTTTAATGATGTGCTTATTGATCGCACCTTTCCCGAAGAAAACGCTCCGACCCGTAAGCCTGGTACCGGGATGCTCGGTAAATATATGTCCGGAGAATACGATTTGCTTCATTCGTTTGTAATAGGCGACCGGAAAACAGATGTGGAACTTGCTAAAAATCTGGGTTGCAAAGCAATTTTCGTGAATGAGAAAGAAACACTTCCGGAAGAGTTACAGCCGGTTTGTGCCCTACAGACAACCGACTGGGATAAAATTACCGAATATCTTTTTGCCGGAGAACGTACGGCTACCGTGCAACGGACTACAAAGGAAACGGATATTTTTGTAAGCTTGAACCTCGACGGAAAAGGCAACTGCAATATTGATACCGGTCTTGTTTTTTTTGATCATATGCTCGAACAGATCGGCAAGCATTCCGGCATGGATCTCACCATAAAAGTAAAGGGAGATCTGCAGGTTGATGAACATCATACCATTGAAGACACAGCCCTTGCATTGGGAGACGCTTTATACACAGCCCTCGGCGATAAGCGGGGGATAGAGAGATACGGATATTGCCTTCCGATGGACGATTGTCTGTGTCAGGTGGCGTTAGATTTTGGCGGGCGTCCCTGGCTGGTTTGGGATGCTTCTTTCAAAAGAGAGAAAATAGGAGAGATGCCTACTGAAATGTTCCTGCATTTTTTTAAATCATTAAGTGACGCAGCAAAGATGAATCTGAATATCAAGGCAGAAGGGGAAAATGAACATCATAAGATCGAAGGAATTTTCAAAGCCCTGGCGCGTGCTCTGAAAATGGCCATTAAAAGGGATATCTTCAATTACGAACTCCCAAGTACAAAAGGAGTTTTATAATTATATTTTTTATAATAACTGACAACCGGAAGAAAACAACAGGAGGTATTTCTTCCGGTTGTTTTCTTCCGATACATTATAAAATGCCTGATATTATAATAGAAAAAACAAAAGACGGTTCCGATACGCTCTATGTGCCGGAGCTGAATGAGCATTATCATTCTATCAACGGTGCACGGACAGAATCCATGCATGTATTCATTAAAACCGGCTTAAAAGCGCTACCGGATTCCGGAAACGATATTCATATCCTGGAAATAGGCTTCGGTACCGGATTGAATGTGCTGCTTACCTGCCTGGAAAAGCCTGCTGCAACTACGGTTCATTATACATCCCTGGAATTATATCCGTTGGAAAAGGAACTGGTCGGGAAACTTGATTTTTCATTATCAGAAGAAGAACAAAGCCTCTTTTATAAAATGCATGACTGTGACTGGGATACTTTTATCCCTGTTACGGATACATTTCATTTAAAGAAATGGAAAGCTAATTTCCTTTCTGTAAAAACTTTTCCGGTCATGTATGATTTGGTTTATTTTGACACTTTTGCACCGGATATTCAGCCGGAAATGTGGTTGCCGGAAAACTTCCTGTTTTTATATTCTTCTATGAAAGCAGGAGGGATTCTGACTACCTATTGTGCAAAAGGGCAGGTGCGTAGGAATATGCAACAGGCCGGATTTGTGGTTGAGCGTTTACCCGGTCCTCCCGGAAAACGGGAAATTCTGCGGGCAACAAGAAGAAAATAAATTCCGGGAAATGTATTGACAACGCGTTAGATTTTTAATTTGTATAACGGATTTTTACGGAATAATCTATGTAAATTTTCCGGTGTATGAGCCGGTAAAATGAGAGAATAAGTATATAATATTTTGTTAATGTGTAAATCAGGTCTCTCTCTGAGATTTATAAAAAATTTACCAGCACAGAAATAATCAGTACCGTTGTAATGCCAGCCAATCCGATTGCCAGGCCACTCATAGCTCCTTCTACTTCACCCATTTCCAGCGCTTTGGAAGTTCCCAGGGCATGTGCGGAAGTCCCGATAGAAATTCCTTTGGCTACACTGTTTTTAATATGGGTCCATCTGAGGATATAGGGACAAATAACTACCCTGAATACTCCTGTGATAAGAATGGCCATCATGGTAATGGATACGTTTCCTCCTGTACTCTCCGAAATGCTTAATCCCATCGGGGTAGTGATAGATTTAGGAAGTAACGAGATGATCATTTCCCGGTCCAGTCCCACCAGCTTTGAAAGTCCCAGTACACAGGCTACTGCTGTAGCAGAACCTGCAATCACTCCGATTAAAATGGGGATAAGATGTCTTTTCAGTAATTCGAACTGTCGATAAAGGGGAACCGCAAGTACAACAGTTGCAGGGGCAAGGAAGAAGCTGATAATTTGTCCTCCGGCATTATATTTTTCGTAAGGAATATCAAAAATCAGCAGCACGGAAATAATCAGGATAATAGCTATTAATAACGGATTCAGGAAGGGCAGTTTGGTTTTGCGGAACAACCACATTCCGAAAGCATACGCTACTGTGGAAATCAATACACCAAAAAGCTGGTCATTCATTTTATCGGGGAGTTACGTTTTCTTAAATAATAAATGCTGTATTGTACGACCCATCCGGTTACGACCATCGTCACAACCGTACTTATAAGGATGACGATCAGGAGTTTCCACCAGTAAACAGCAAGTACCGGAAGAGAATTAATAATTCCTGTTCCGGCAGGAATAAAAAGAAACGTCATATTAGCCAGCAGGATATTTGTTACCTCTCTCACGGAAGATACTTTTAGTAGACCGCTGTATAAAGCCACGAATAGCAATGCCAGACCGATAATTACTCCCGGAAACGGAAAGGGCAGGAGAGAAGACAGGAAGTTACCGGCATAGGTTACAAAGAGAATAATAGCCAGTTGCAGAATCAGATTTTGTTTCATACGTGAAGTATTAATTTGAAAATCACATTTCCTTCTATCAAATTGCCGGCAAAAGTAATATATTTTTGTGTGAGAACTGCATAAACATTTATTCCTAATTTATAATACGGGTACGTTTTATTTTTGCAGAAGGGAGGTTCTGGGTTTAGTGAAAAACCATCAGGCTACCGGAAAAAACACCGCAAGAAACTTGACTTCTGCCTGAAAAAGCAGTATCTTTGAAATGCTGTGAACAGGGTATCCACCCATTCATCTGCTGTGTTATAAAAAACCTGATGGCCTTTATCACTGCCTCCGGAGCACCCGGTCAGCTCTTTTACCGGAGCCTCTTTCCTCTCCCGGTTAGGATTTCATCGTCCAACCAACGGTAAACATTCGCCCAACCAACGATAAACGAACGTTCAACCGACGGAAAACGAACGCCCAACGTAGGTTGAACGCTCAGGTTGCCCTTTCGATTACACGACATCGACCTATCGTTTCCATGACATTATCCGGTCATTTATACAACAATGACCAGTTGTTTATACGACTTTAGCCGGCCTTTTTGAAATTTTGCCTTAGTCGAAATTCTAAACATAGTAGGAATGCTTCGGTTATAGAAAAAAGTATCCCCCTCTTCCCTTCCATGAAGGGAAGTACCTTTTGGCTTCGCCAAAAGGGGTAGGGTTAACTCATGGTTTAATAACCCGGAAGAAAACGGAGTTTACATAGAGTAAAAATAAATCATTTGGGTATTAAAAATTTTCAGTCATTTTCTTGTCTGGTTATCTCAATACTTTTGACCAAACCCCACCCCTTTGACTTCGTCAAAGGTACTCCCCTCGTACGTTTGCATG
>JAJQEC010000031.1 GCA_021201815.1 Candidatus Azobacteroides sp.
TTTTTACATATTTTAGACAAAGAATGATTCTCATGCAAACGTACGAGGGGAGTAACTTTGACTTTGTCAAAGGGGAGGGGTTTAGTAGCAACCATTATTTTTTATGCTCCACCAAAAAAAATAGGATTCCGGATAAAAAGTAAAAAAGTAACCTTTTCCGCTCTTTTCTCCCTCTCCTTTATTTTACTTCTTACTTTTCAGGGAGGCAATAGATAAGATTAATCCAAGTGCAATACTTAATAAAGCTGCGGTTAATACCTGAAAATCACCGGGAAGGGAAAAAGTAAAAGTATGCGCCGGAATCCAGAAAAAAGGAATGGTCTTTTTGAATACAAAACCCCATTGGACTTTCCAGTCCAGATTACTCAATATATTTCCGAACCGAATGGGAGTAAACAAAGCCTTGATGTTTCCTTGATGCTGCATGATATGGGTGTCCGTAACCTTATGCACGGTCATAAAAACCGGAGCATAACAGGTATTTAGCCCTACACTGATACAGAAGGCTCCGAAAAGCTTACTAAGGGTAAAAGGATCCTGCATTATTTTTGTCATAGATTGAAATCCCATTCCTTCCATAAAAATGGGAGTACCCATAGCAAATATTTTCATGGCTATTGCAATCCATACTCCTAATAATCCCCAGATTACCGCACGGGGAATTATCCCGAAAGCAGGAGCCGTATAATGTCCGGTTTTGATTCGTAGCCCGAACATCTCTCCCATGGTAGCGAGTATGGCAAATTTAATAAACGCCAACAGCAAAGGATGTGACCTGTTTGTTGTAATATACCAGTCAAAAGCAGATGGTAAAACGATAAAAGGAAGAAAAATTGCCAATACAACCAGCACAAAAAGGAAATCAGATTTAAGATTTTTCATGTGATTAATTTTTATGGAATAACAAGTATTGATTAAGATGTAAGGCAAAAAATAAGCCTTTGGCTATCCGGAACCAAAGGCCTTACTATATAGTTTACCGGAAGTTCATCATGCGGCTTATGTATTTACCGATAATATCGAACTCAAGATTTACAATGGTACCGGCTTTTATTTGATGGAAGTTGGTAAACTCATATGTATAAGGAATAATAGCGACTTCAAAACTATTATCAGTTGCGTTACAAACCGTCAGGCTGACTCCGTTGACAGTCACCGAGCCTTTTTCAACAGTGATATATCCCTGTTGCGCTTTTTCTTTGTCGAACTCATAGGAAAAACGATAATACCAGCTACCATCTGCCTCCCTGACCTCCTGACAAACAGCCGTCTGATCCACATGTCCTTGCACAATATGTCCGTCCAACCGTCCGTTCATGAGCATACTCCGTTCAAGATTGACTTTGTCCCCTACCTTCAGGAATCCCAGGTTAGATTTATCTAACGTTTCCTGAATAGCAGTTACCGTATACGTATCTTCATCAATACTTACAACCGTGAGGCATACACCGTTATGAGAAACACTCTGGTCTATTTTCAGCTCATTTACAAAAGAGCATTTCATAGTAAGGTGTAAATTACTTTGTTCTTTTTTCAATGCAACAACCTGTGCTGCTTCTTCTACTATTCCTGAAAACATATCCTTTTATTTTTAATTTCTCAAAAATAGTAAAAAACATTTATAATGAACAAAGAAAACAGGAAGTTGAAAAAGAATTTCCCGGTACCGGTTAAAAAGATTATAAAATCCCCGGGAAATCGGATTCCGGATAACTTCAATTAACTAAAAAACAAATAAAATTTATCAACTCTAACCTATCCGGAATGTTATATTATGAATACCTTTGTACATTTTCAAACAGATGAAGTTTCATGACAAGCTATATTCTCATTTAAAAGATGAATAACAAAAGAAAAATTATCAATGATCCGGTCTTCGGGTTTATCAATATACCTTCCGAATTTATTTATCAGCTAATCCAACATCCCTTCTTTCAACGGTTGAACCGGATTAAGCAATTAGGACTGGCGTCCTTTGTATATCCGGGGGCACAGCATACCCGCTTCCAGCATTCCCTGGGAGCCATGCACCTTACCTATGAAGCCATCGCCATCCTGCGTTCGAAAGGACATGAAATTACTCAGGAAGAAGCAAACGGGGTATTAGGAGCCATTTTATTACATGATGTCGGACATGGCCCGTTTTCCCATGTCCTGGAATATACCATTGTGAAGAACATTCATCATGAAGATATTTCCCTCTGTATGATGAAAAAGATCAATGAAGAAATGGACGGACAACTGGATATTTCCCTGGCTATTTTCAATGATGAGTATCCGAAACGTTTTCTCCATCAACTCATAAGCGGACAACTGGATATGGACAGGCTGGATTACCTACGACGTGACAGTTTCTTTACCGGAGTAACAGAAGGCAATATCGGTTCTGCACGGATTATCAAAATGCTGAATGTAAAAAATGACAAGTTGGTAGTAGATGCAAAAGGAATCTATTCGATAGAAAACTTTCTCACGGCACGCCGCCTGATGTACTGGCAGGTATATTTACATAAAACAGCGGTTTCATCGGAAAAGATGCTGATGAATACACTGGTAAGAGCCAAAGAGCTTGTTGAAAAAGGGATAAAAGTATTTGCCTCCCCTGCCCTTTCTTATTTTCTGGAAAACAAAGTAACAAATGAAGATTTCAGAAAAGATAAAAAAGTATTGAACTATTTTTCCTTACTGGATGATACGGATATCTGGTCTGCGTTAAAAGTATGGATAAACCATGAAGATAAAGTATTATCAACATTGAGCAACTTTTTAATCCACCGGAAACTATTCAAAATAGAAATAAGCAGCCAACCATTTGAAAAAGAAGTCATACAGGGACACCTTTCCCGGGTTGCCGAAAAATTAGCCATCTCTGAAAAAGAAGCAGCTTATCTGGTACACACGGATACGATATCTACTAATATGTATAACCGGGAAGATGACCGCATCGGAATTCTTTATAATGACGGGAATGTGAAAGATATTGCCGAAGCTTCCGATATGCTTAATATTTCACTGCTGGCAAAAAAGGTAAAGAAATATTACCTTTGTTATGCAAGAATTTGAAAAAGCCAGAGTTATTAAAAGGCAGGCTGGTATAAGTCCTGCGGTTTTTTATCAAGGTTACCTGTTTTGACGGAGCGTAGAGGATGGTAGTTACTACCAAACCCCTCCCCTTTTGGCGAAGCGTAGAGGATGAGGGTTATTACCAAACCCCTCCCCTTTTGGCGGAGCCAAAAGGTATTCCCCTTCTTCGAGGGGAGAGTTGGTGCGTTTTTCATCTTTGACTACATATAAAAAAAGATCCCAGGGATAGAGGGAGGTTTGGACATAGAATGAAATAGTCAAAGAAATAAAGCAGACAGAACATACTAACAAATATACTCTTCTTTATCCATTATTTCTTCGTACAAAATACCAGTCATTCTTTCCGGATAAATACGGATCAAAAAAATATCCTTCCGAATCAAAAGCTTTCAGGTATTCTATATCCTCAATTTCATTTTCCATAATAAAACGGGTCATTAAACCACGGGCATGCTTTGCATGAAGACTGTTGGTGGTGTATTTTCCGTTTTTTTCCTGTTGAAAAACAGGAGTAATTACTCTTGCAGAAGCCGGTAATTGTTTTGCATTGATCATTTTAGAATATTCTTTTGAAGCTAAATTAATAAGGAGTCCGTCTTTCTCCGAAAGATATTTTATTACTTCTGCTGTTACTTTATCTCGCCAGAAACCATATAGTTTTTCCAATAATCCGGAATTCATATCCAGCCGGTAGGGTTTGATCAGGTCCATCGGTGACAGAATTCCGTATAAAGCAGAAAAAATACGCACATGTTCTTGTAAAAAAGCTAATTCCCCATCATTCATTTCCCCGGCTTTTAACTTGTTATACACATTCCCATTGAAAGCAAAAACCGCCGGTTTCTGTGGCGTATTGGAGAAAAAGAAGGATTGAAAATATTCATAGGTAGAACGAGCCAATCGTAAACTCATTTTTTCTTTTTCCATTATTTCCTCTACGGTATATACCTGTAATTGTTCTATCAAAGAATCTGCATCTTTTATAAAAAGAGGAAAGACAGGATTACCTATGGCGACTGTCTGAGGAGCGGGTTGTTTAAAATCAATTGTTTTGGAAGGTGACAATATAATTAACATACTTTGTGGATTCTTATTAAAATATTTTGTTTTTTATAAAATTAAAAACAAAGCTAGCAAATATATTACTTTCCATATGTATTTTTAAATATAAAAAACTTAATCGGGACTTCCTAAAATCCGGCTAATAAAAAGCATCCATGATATTCCGGGTTTTATTTTTCACTTTTTATCTGTCACGTTCAACTTTTTCCCTTTTATTCGTATTTTTGCGCCATGTATTAAAAAGCTATGATCATGGGAAAACGAGTGCTCTCTTTCTTCTTAACCTATTTCTTTTTTATGGTTTTCTTCCTGTTGGAAAAAATATTTTTCATGTTTTTTCATTTTGATATTTATAAGGAAGCAGGCGTCTCAAACTGGATAACGATTTTAAAAAATGGCTTTCCGTTGGATTTTTCCATGGCCGGATATCTGACTGTCCTCCCCGGGATCTTTTTAATTCTTTCCTTATGGATCAGAAAACAAACTACGATAAAGATATTTTCGATATATTTCCTGATCCTTTCTATTTTTCTCGGAATTATTTTTATTGTTGACCCTGTTCTTTTCGGATATTGGGGCGTTCATCTGGACAGTACTGTATTTATGTATATGAAAAACATGAAAGATGTTTTTGCCAGTCTCAAGGCATCGGAAATTGCCGGGGGAGGAATCGGAATGGTACTTATTATTGCCCTGATATTTCTGGCTTACAGGGTTTCCATACAAAAGATACTTTCCGGTATTCAACCGGTAAAGGCAAAATGGAAAACAGGCGGACTCCTTTTATTACTTACAGGATTATTATTCATTCCTATTCGGGGAGGTTTCACCGTATCAACGATGAATGTAGGAAAAGTATATTTCAGTACCAATTCTTTTTATAATCAGGCAGCCATTAATCCGTATTTCAATTTTATCTATTCCCTTACTAAATCCGAAAACTTTTCCGAAGAGTTCCATTTTATGCCGGAAGAGAAAATGCAGGAGATTATGAAGCAGCTTTTACCGGGAACAGCATCGGATTCCATTCCCATGTTACTCAATAATGAAAACCCCAATATTATTTTATTTGTTCTGGAAGGATTCGGATCGGTGGTAATAGAGCCTCTGGGAGGGGAAAAAAATGTCACTCCCAACCTTTCCCGACTTGCAGAGGAAGGGATATTATTCAGCCATTTCTATACCAACACATTCCGTACGGACAGGGGGCTGATTTCCGTGCTTAGTGGTTATCCGGCACAGGCAATGACCTCCATCATGAAATATCCGAACAAAACCCGGAGCCTGCCGGCTATTCCAAAAACATTAGGCAGGGAAGGTTATAGCCGGGAACTCATCTACGGAGGGGATATTGATTTCACAAATATGCGTTCTTATTTCTTCGGATGCTGCAATTTCGAAGAGATTGTTTCGGATGTGTATTTCCCGTTAAAAGACAGATTAAGCAAATGGGGAGTACCGGACCATATTGTTATCGATACGCTGGCAAACAAATTACAGGAAAAGAACCTGCAGGAGCCATTTTTTAAAATGGTACTCACTCTAAGCAGCCACGAACCTTTTATCGTTCCATTTAACAGATTGGAAAATCCATACCTGAATTCAGTAGCTTATACAGATAGTTGCCTGGGGGATTTTGTGGAAAAATTCAGAAAAACTCCTTATTGGGACAATACCCTGCTGATCTTTGTACCGGATCATGCGGCTGCTTACCCTCCTAAAATTGAAATATTCAATCCGGAACGTTATAAAATTCCTCTGATATGGTCCGGAGGAGCCGTAAAAAATCCTGCTGTTATTGATAAAATCGGCTCACAAATGGATCTGGCTGCCATTTTATTTTCCCAAATGAATGTAGCACATGAGGATTTTATTTTTAGTAAAAATATTCTTGATCCTCATGTTACTAATTTCGCTTATTATTCTTACAATAACGGCTTCGGAATGATCGACACAACCGGTACGATTGTATATGATAAGAATGCGGACCAAATCATCTACCAGACAGAGAATCCCGACTCAGAGACGCTTCTTGAAAAGGGGAAAGCGTTTACGCAGTTTTCCTATATGGATTTTGATGGAAGGTAAAAGAAAAAGGCCTGGTCTTCTGTAAAAGTTACAGCATCATTAAAGATCGGGTGTTTATAAATTTTATATTTTCCGGCGATATTGTGGTTTTTATCAACTTTCTTCTCTTTTTGGCAAAGTTAGGAAAGAAATTGTTGTTACCAAACCCCTCCCCTTTTGACGAAGTCAAAGGTACTCCCCTCGTACGTTTGCATGAGAATCATTCTTTGT
>JAJQEC010000107.1 GCA_021201815.1 Candidatus Azobacteroides sp.
AGGCTTTTTACATATTTTAGACAAAGAATGATTCTCATGCAAACGTACGAGGGGGATATTACCTGCATTAATGCAGGAAAAGAATATTTCCCGAACTTTTCTTAATTTAAATTACGATTTTAATTGATACAAGTATGTTGACAATTATACAAAAACGCTGGGTAATCGCTTGTTTATTCATCTTATTGTGTGTCTTCGGGTATTATTCCTGGACGCAGTTATCCATTGAAGCTTATCCGGATATTGCCGATGTCACCTCACAGGTGGTGACACAAGTCCCCGGACTGGCTGCCGAGGAAGTGGAACAGCAGATTACCATCCCGCTTGAGCGGGCGTTGAACGGCTTGCCCGGAATGCATGTGATGCGGAGCAAAAGCACATTCGGGCTTTCCATGATTACCATCGTTTTCGAAGACGGAATCGAAGATTACTGGAGCAGGCAGCGGGTACAGGAACGGATCAATGAAGTGGATTTGCCCTATGATGCTGTGGCAGAACTGGATCCGCTTACATCCCCTACCGGAGAAATTTATCGTTACATTATAGAAAGTGACCGGCATTCCCTGAGGGAATTAACGGATTTGCAGTATTGGGAAATCATTCCCCGTATAAAAGAAGTACCGGGTGTGGCTGATGTGTCCAACTTCGGGGGTATTACTACCCAATACCAGGTGGAAATTGACCCGCAGAAGCTGGAGCAGTATGATCTTTCCCTGGAAGATGTGATCGAAGCGATCGAAAATAACAATTCCAACGTCGGTGGCAGTATTCTTAACCGCGGAAGCCTGGGGTATGTAGTCCGCGGTATCGGGCAGGTCACTGACCTGGAAGACCTGGGGAAAATTGTAGTAAGTTCGGAGAAAGGAGTTCCTGTATTCCTGAATGATATCGGGAAACTAAAATACGGGAACCTGGAAAGGAAAGGCGTATTCGGTTATACGGATGATAAAAGGGAATATCCGGAAAGCATTGAAGGAATTGTCCTGCTTCTTAAGCATGAGAATCCGTCCCGTGTGCTGCAGGGGATTCAGGAGGCAGTGGATGAATTGAATAATGAAATCCTGCCGGAAGGGGCGCATATCCATACTTTCCTCGACCGGACCGAACTGGTGGATACTACCCTGCATACGGTATCGTGGACCCTGCTCGAAGGGATGGCGCTTGTGATTGTGGTCCTTATCATTTTTCTCGGAAACTGGCGGGGTGCCGTACTGGTTGCATTGACCATTCCGATTTCTCTGCTGATTGCTTTTATCCTGATGCATCTGACCAATATTCCTGCTAACCTTTTATCGCTGGGTGCGATTGACTTCGGGATTATTGTTGACGGAGCAATTGTAATGATGGAAACCATTCTCAAAAAGCGGGAAGACCATCCGGAGGAATACCTGGAAGAAAAATCCATTGCCCAACGAGTAAAAGAAGTGGCGAAACCGATCCTTTTTGCAACAATCATTATTATCACCGCTTATCTGCCACTCTTTGCTTTCGAACGGGTAGAAAGAAAATTATTTACTCCCATGGCATTTACGGTAAGTTATGCCCTGATCGGTGCCCTTTTAGTTGCCTTGTTCCTTATTCCCGGTATCGGGTACGCCTTATACCGGAAACCCCGGAAAGTATATCATAACAAATGGCTGGAAAAGTTGACCATGAAATATTCTTCTGCTATTGGGAACGTATTACGGAAACCGAAGAACATAATCGGATCTGTCGTGGTAATATTTGTCATGGCCATCGGTCTGACTCTCTATGTGGGAAAAGACTTCCTGCCGGAATTGGACGAGGGTTCTATCTGGTTACAGGTAAACCTGCCTCCCGGCATTTCCATCGAACAGTCAAAGGCTTTTTCGGATACCTTGCGGGCACGTACCATGAAATACCCGGAAGTAACGTATATTGCCGTGCAGGCCGGAAGAAATGACGATGGTACGGATCCTTTTACTCCTTCTCATTTTGAAGTTTCTGTCGGAATAAAACCTTATAAGGAATGGCCACGGGGAAAGAGGAAGGAAGACCTTATTAACGAACTGGAAGAGGAATATAAATCATTGCCGGGATTTAAAGTCGGATTCAGTCAGCCGATGATTGACGGGGTGATGGATAAAATATCGGGAGCACACAGCGAATTGGTAGTAAAAGTATACGGGGATGATTTCAAGGAAACACGCCGTATCGCAGAAGAAGTATTAACTGTCCTGAGTACGGTAAAAGGAGCGGTAGACCTTGATATTGACCAGGAACCGCCACTGCCCCAGTTGCAGATTCACATGGACCGGGATGCGATCGCGAGATATGGGTTGAATGTGGCCGATGTAAGCAGCCTGATTGAAATCGCCATCGGAGGAAAAGCAATCTCCCAGATTTATCAGGGAAGCCGTGTGTATGATATTACCTGTAAATATAAAGAGGATGCGCGGGATACTCCCGAAAAGATTGCCGGATTAATGTTGACTTCTGCTACGGGTGCAAAAATACCGTTGTCACAGGTTGCCGACATCAAACTCAGTACCGGGGAAAGTACCATTACACGGGAAATGAATAAGCGGCACCTCACCGTGAAACTGAACCTGCGTGGGCGTGACCTGAACTCTTTCCTGAAAGATGCACAGGCTGCTATTGAAAAACAGGTCACCTATGACCATCATCTGTATCATATCAAATGGGGCGGGCAGTTTGAAAACCAGCATCGTGCGTATGCCCGTCTGGCAATCATTATCCCGCTGGCGCTTATGCTTATGTTTATCCTTTTATACGGAGCTTTTGGGAAGTTCAGGCAGGCCGGGCTGGTATTGATTGTTGTTCCGCTGGCACTTTTCGGTGGTATGCTGGCTCTTAACGTACGGGGAATGACACTGAATGTATCTTCTGCAGTCGGTTTTATTGCTCTGTTCGGAGTGGCTATTCAGAACGGGGTGATTATGATCTCCCATATCAATACTTTACGAATGAAAGGGATGGAACTTCTCCCGGCTGTCAGAGACGGAGCACGCCATCGTTTCCGTCCTGTCCTGATGACTGCCACGGTAGCTATCCTCGGGTTATTGCCGGCCTCCCTTTCCACGGGAATCGGTTCGGATGTACAACGTCCTCTGGCTACCGTGATTGTGTACGGCCTGATGTTCTCAACGATTGTTACATTATTTGCCTTGCCAGCTTTTTATTACATGATAGAGAAAAAAGCCGAAGGAAAGAAAAGTCCGCAGTTAACCGCTAAGGACTGAAAAGAAGGGGGTACCGATCCTACGGTATTTGTATGTGGAGAGTACCTTCGGGAAAGGACGGGAATGCCCTCTTCTTTTAAATAAATAACTCAGGGAAACCTGGAAGATATAATTCTTTTATTTACATAAAAAAGAAAGGTTGGAATGAAAAATATACATTTAAATAAATGGGGATGGGGGATATTGTTTTTTGGTATCACCCTTTTCCTTCGTGCTCAGCATACACCGGAAGAGGTTTCCGGTCCGTTGTCCTTTGATGCTTATCTCCTGTCTGTAGAACGATACAATGCCAATTACCTGGCGGAGAAATATAATGTCAGGATAGCGGAAGAAGAAACGGAAGCGCAAAAAGTAATTCCCGATCCGGAACTGACTTTCGAAGGGGGAGAAGACTGTTTTAACCTGGAACTGGGTTTTACGGTTGAAACAGGAAATAAAAGAGGTTCACGCATTCGGCTTGCTAAAGGCATTGCCGATATGGAAGCGCTGGCACTGGAAATATTTTTTCAGGAGCTGAGGGCAGAAGCATCGGAAGCTTTCCTGAATGCGCTTTTGCAAAAGCAGTTACTGGAAGTAAAGAAATCTTCTTACCAGTATATGCTTCAACTTAGCCAGTCCGACAGCATCCGTTTCCGGTTAGGGGAAATACCCGAGAATGAAGCCTTACAGTCGAAACTGGAGGCAGCCACCTTATTAAACGAACTTTTTGAACAGGAGGGAGAATATTATTCTGCTCTTTCTCTGCTGAATATGTACATGGGCAAAGCACCGGCCACACCTGTAGAACTGGTCGAGGCATGGAAGGAATTTGACCGGGATTATACATTGACAGACCTTATCTCTGCCGGTCTGGCTTACCGTACGGATCTTATGCTGGCGGATAAAAGTGTACAGGTGGCAACTGATTATTTACGGAACATAAAGGCGGAACGGAAAATGGATCTCGATCTTTCTATCGGTTATGAAAGGGATTGGAAAGGTTTTCTGCCGCAACGCGATATGATAACCGCCGGAGTAACCATTCCCCTGAAATTTTCTAATACCAACAAAGGGGAAATCCGGGCTGCAAAATATCAGATCGAACAAACCCGTCATAAAAGACGGGATACCGAATTGCAGATCGAACTGGAAATTACGCAGGCGTATTATGAATTCCAGGTAGCAAAGAGACAGGTAAAACAGTATGATTCCGGAATGTTGGAAGACTCCAGGCGGGTACTGGAAGGAATTGTATACAGTTATACCCGTGGAGAAACCGGTATTCTGGAAGTGCTGATTGCCCGCAGAACATACAACGAGGTACAGGAGGAATATCTTAATACATTGAAGGGATATGCTTCTGCTCTGGTAAATCTGGAAAAAGCCTGCGGGATATGGGATCTCTCTTTTTAGCATAAGGCATATTCCGGAAATTCTGTGTATATTTGTCTTGGAAAGAAAAGGATGCCTGCATAAGGCCTCCTTCCTTTCGTTTATAAATATACCGGAATAAAAGGCGAGGAAACACTATTCTCCTTCCCTTTTAATTCTCTTTTTATTTTAAACTTTTATCTTATGCCTCACAACATATCCGACTTTTTATTTTCTCATGTCATTGGAAAAACGCTGGAAACCGATGAGATTGTTTATTCGCTTGAAGAAGGGAAACTGGAGGGTGCATATAGTGACCGGATGTTATTTTCCGATTTTCTGAGTTCCGGATCCGGCATTCAGTTTAATATGACAACCATTACCAGAGAAAAGATTTATGTGCTTGATAAGAATGGGAGCAGGGGGGAAGTGCGGAAAGATTTTACCGGCACCAGTGTCTTTCATTACGAACTGGCTTTCCGGAAAAGTACGGAGCAATTCTCCGGGTACATGCGTTGTCTTTCTTCTTCAGTGCTGGAGCATACCATGGAGGCGGTAGTATATGGTGTGTATGATGTGAAAATAAAAAACGGAGAATTGTCTTGGAAAGAACAACAGTTATTGTACCGGGATATGCCGGCACCGGATGGGAAATTCCGCCCGGTGGCTTTTGATGCGCATATCCGGTTTTTCCTGGAAGAAGAGAAACTTCGTTTTGAATATATTCCTTTTTATTATGATGTGGAAATTCCTTCCATGAAGAAAATTCCCTCTAAAGATCATTATCCGGCGTTTATGTCAAAAGAAAAATAATAACGATTCAAAAGTGTCAAAGGCAGATGGAAAAGATCCTGGTCATAGAAGATGAAACAAGAATCGCGGAGCTCATCCGGAAAGGATTAGCAGAATTCGGATATGAAGTTACCGTTGCTTTTGACGGGGAAATGGGGAAGCGGCTGATTCATAACCGGGAGTTTGATCTTATTATTACGGATGTGATCTTACCTCATATCAATGGGTTTGAATTGTGTAAGCTGATTCGCCAGCACAATCCCCGGATTCCGGTGATTATGCTTACTGCACTGGGTACGACAGATGATAAGCTGGATGGGTTTGATGCCGGTGCGGACGACTATATGGTAAAGCCTTTTGACCTGAGGGAATTAAATGCCCGGGTGGCGGTTCTGCTGAAAAGAAAAGGAAAAGAAACAACCTCTGCTGCCGGACAGGAACTTATCTATGAAGACCTGCGGATGGATCTGAACACAAAAACAGTGTTCCGGGAAGCGCAGGAGATAAAGCTGACTCCGAAGGAATTCAATTTGCTCAAATATCTGGTGGAAAATGCCGGAAAGGTGGTTACCCGTACGGAAATTGCCGAGAAGGTATGGGATACTCATTTCGATACCGGGACTAACTTTATCGATGTCTACATCAATTATTTACGGAAGAAGATCGATAAGGATTTCTCCCGGAAATTAATTCATACACGGCCGGGCATGGGCTTTATTCTTAAAATGGAAAAATGAAAATCCGCTCAAAAATAGCATTGAGATATACGTCTGTAACAGCCTTATTATTATTGATTTTTGCAGTTATGGTGTACTGGGTGTCGGCACACGACCGGGAAAAGGAATTCTTTGAGGATCTGAAAAAAGAAGGCATTTCCAAGGCAAACCTGTTTTTCGAAGCAAAAGCAAGTCCGGAAATCATGCATTCCATTTATAAAAACAATATTAAGTACATCAATGAAGTAGAAGTGGCTATTTATGATGTGAAATTTAATCTGCTTTATCATGATGCCAATGATATCGATATTGTAAAAGAAACGCCGGAATTATTATCTCTTATTCTCCGGACAGGAAATATGGTTGACTTTTATGTCGGGGAGTATCAGGCAGTCGGCTTTGTATTTCTACATGATGAGGAAACTTTCCTGGTGACGGCCGCAGCGTATGACGGGTATGGTTTTGCCAAGCTCCGGATGCTGGCCCTTAATCTTGTGATCTTATATGTAACTTCTATTTTATTCCTGTTCTTTATCGGATATCTGCTGGCAAAAAGAGCACTTTCTCCGGTTGCGGAAATAACGGATGAAATGGAACATATTACCGACAAAAATCTTCATCTACGCCTTTCTGTTGCAAACCAGAAGGATGAAATCGGGGAGCTGGCGGAAGCATTTAACGAAACCCTGGATATTATTGAAAATTCTTTTCAGGCACAGAAAATGTTTGTCAGTAATGTCTCTCATGAGTTGCGTACGCCTCTGGCTACACTGATGGGTGAAATAGGGCTGGCTTTACTGAAAGACCGTACGGCAGAAGAATACAGGGAGGTATTAAATAATGCCTTACTGGATGTAAGCCGACTGAACAAACTGGTAACAGGCCTGCTGGATCTGGCGAAAGCCGATTACGACCAGCACCATATTTCTATGACCGATCTTCGGGTGGATGAAGTACTGCTGGATGCAAGGGAACTGGTGCTCAGGGGGAATAAGGAATATACCATTCTTCTGGATTTTAATACCGAACTGGCGGAGGATGCGGAGATTACATTGCGGGGAAATGAGTATCTTCTCAAAACAGCATTCGTCAACCTGATGGAAAACAATTGCAAGTTTTCCTCTGACAAAACTTCCAGGGTACATATTGCTTTTCAGGATCATTCTATCAGGCTGGAATTTTCGGATGCCGGTATTGGTATCCCACCGGAAGATATGCCTCATTTATTCGAACCTTTTTACCGGGGAAAAAATAAAAGCTTTGTTCAGGGCAACGGAATTGGTCTGGCGCTTGTGAAAAAAGTAGTTACACTCCATCATGGCACGATGGAAGTTTACTCTGTCGTGAATGTAGGAACAACGATCACACTTAGTTTTGTAAAATAAAAGGTAAAAAGTATAAGACAAAAGATTCGGGTTTTTATCTTATATCTTTTACTTTTATTCCTTTTCCACGGGAACCCATTTATCTTTCTTTTTTGTCCAACGGTAATTTTTATCTTCTACCTGTATCTTTCCCTTTTCAGCTTCGATGGCAGTAAAAGTTTCGGGATCTGCGTCCGGGAATATCTGATTATAGTAATATACATGGTTTTTGTCACTGGAAAAACCACTTTCCATCACCTGAAAGGTAGATATATCCGCTCCTTCAATCACATGTCCCTTCCAGTAAATATTTTCGCTATCCGCACCATACCTCTTATTCTTGTCTAAATAACGGAACGTACTGAAATCAATCATTTTCTCTCTTTCCTGTAAGTCCCAGAATAATCGGTTATCTACTTTGAAAATAATGGGGTTTATAGTATCCAGCACAACCAGCGTGTTTATATTTTTTACGGAAATAGTGGTGACAGGCATCTTTTCGAAGTTATAAATTCTATCCTTGTCGTAAAAAATGTTTTTTGCCAGTTGTTTCACCTCTCCGTTGTACCGGTAACTTTTCTGGTTCCCATATTGTACCTTTCCCCGAAAATAATAAATTGAATCTTTGTCTATTCCTGTGTCTTCAGATAAAAGGCGGAATGTCTCTACATCGGCATTTGTCCTTTCATCCATATAAAAGTACGCATTCTTATCTTTCGAAAAATTACGGTTGACACGGGTATAGGTTTCCGGATCTGCTTTATCTACTATTTTCAGAATTCCTTTTTCTTTATCTTCAAACAGGCTCAGAAAGACATGGTCTTTGTCTCTCGCTTTCGAATCGGTTATACGAAAAGAAGCAGGATCTGCATTGTTTATTCTTTTTCCGGCAAAATAAACATGGTTTTTATCTGTTGCATAGGAATGATTTTCAGGATTTAATTCAAAAGTCACGGGGTCTGCATCCATCTTATAGGTGCTGTAAAATACATTGTTTTTGTCCTTTCCATAAAGCTTATGAATAACCGTAAAGGTTTCCGGATCCGCCTCTTCTATTATTTCGCGGTGCCATCCTAAGGGGATTCCGAAGCTTTTTTGTTTATATTTATATACAATGTGTTTTTTTCCGAGCGTATAGTAATAATAGCCGGACTTGTCTTTGTCTACCGGTTTCTCATATTTGTGCGGGTCAAAAGAACAAGCCGGAAATAAACAGAAAACGGCCAGGAAAACAAAGAGCAAATCTATTTTTTTCATCATAATTAAACATATTATCTTCTATGGAATCTGTGTGTAAAGATAAGAGAAATGTTTTTTATTCTTCTCTTTTTATTTGACAAAGTGCCCGTGCTGCCTCAGCCCACGGCAATTAAATGGACGACATTGCATTCCTCTTTCCATTACCTATAAAAATGTTATATTCGGCTTAAAAGTGGGTTTTCGGCAGTATGGGAAGATTTGATATATGTCCGTATTTATTTTCCTGACTTCTTTGTATCTTATTATATCCCTCCTTTCGTTAAATTATCTATATTTATTTGCCTCACAGAGTTTTTATTTCTTAAGCTTCTTTACCGCCCGGAAAGTTTCATCTTTTAACCTTATAACCCACTATTACTCTACATCGGTAAAATAAAAATCCTGAAATATAATTTAAATAAAGAGGGTAAAATCTGTTTATTTTATTAAAATATTGTTTAATCTGTGATAAATCAAATTATTTGTGTATCTTTGCACCTTCGACAATAGAGTTTATATTGAATCTTTCATCGCAATGTTTTGCTCCGTTTATCTCAAACGGCCTCTTCATCGTCAGAATCGACCTCAAAATCAGCTTCTTTTGTTAGTATTAACGGTCGCGGAAGTGTATAACACGACGTCGTGACACACTTTTGTCAATTATGAAATCATTTTTTATCAGAAACATAGAAATCCTACAGTCCGTTATTAACGGCAAAACAGGATTGTATAGTTTGCTTTCAGGACTTAGTTATGCAATGGTTAGTAAAAGTAAAGCGCATAGGATATCGTATACCGGACCGAATGCATTCTTTACCGATATGAATCAGGCTAATTAATAATTTAAGCAATTTATACGTATTGATAATTATGATTTTTTATATACTAATATCTCGTGCGGGCATCTCACCACAGCTTCTTACACGTTTTTATGATAAGTATTAATTTAAATAAAGTTGATTGGTGACACAACCTAAAATTATGACATTTAAAGAATTAAATATTTCAGAGCCGATATGGAAAGCGCTGGTAAATAAAAATTACGAAACGCCCACTCCTATACAGGTACAGGCAATTCCTGTGGCACTTAACGGCCGGGATTTATTGGGAATAGCTCAGACGGGTACAGGTAAAACTGCCGCATTTGCAATTCCTGTTATCCAGCAACTTAATCAGGTACGGCCCAAAGGAGAAAAGCGGGTAATAAAAGCATTGATACTTACTCCGACACGAGAGTTGGCGATACAGATTGATGAATGTTTCAGGGATTATGCCAGGTATACGGATTTGCGCCATACCGTAATTTTCGGTGGTGTAAAGCAAAAAACTCAAGTGGATGAAATCAGGCAGGGAACGGATGTGCTTATCGCAACTCCCGGCCGGTTACTTGATCTGATCGGACAGAAACACATTTCACTTGCTCATATCCGTCATTTTATTCTTGATGAAGCGGACAGAATGCTTGATATGGGTTTTATCCATGACATTAAGCGCCTGTTACCGATGTTGCCTAAGAAGAAACAAACCCTGTTTTTTTCTGCCACCATGCCTTTGGCAATTGCAAATCTTTCGGATTCTATTTTACATAAACCGGTTAAAATAGAAGTTACTCCTGTTTCTTCGGCAGTAGATACCATCGAGCAAGGGCTATATTTTGTGGAGAAACCACAGAAAAGGGATCTTCTTATTACTATTCTGAAAAAAGAACAGAGTAAATCAGTGCTTGTTTTTTCCCGGACCAAACACGGTGCGGATAAAATTGCAAGAGTTCTGAATAAGACAGGAATTGGCTGTGAGGCTATTCATGGTAATAAAACACAAGGGGCAAGACAACGCGCTCTGACTAATTTTAAATCGGGAAAAACCCGTGTGATTATAGCAACCGATATTGCTGCAAGAGGAATAGATATCGCTAATCTGGAAATGGTAATTAATTATGATTTACCGGAGGTCGCTGAAACGTATGTTCACCGTATAGGCCGTACAGGCCGTGCGGGTAAAAGCGGAAGAGCGCTTTCCTTTTGTTCTCAGGAAGAACATGTGATGCTGAAGGGTATTCAGAAGCTGACCGGTAAAAAGTTGGATGTACAATCATAGATTAAAATAAATATAAAATAATATTAATGGCAAATTCGTTTAATAAAAGAGAGTTAGAAAAGAAAAAAGAACAAAAAAGAAAAGAAAAACAACAGCGCAAAGAAGAGCGGAAAACTACTGGCAGCAAATCATTTGATAATATGATTGCTTATGTGGATGAAAACGGAGTAATTTCCAGTACGCCACCGGATCCTGCCAGAAAACAAAAAGTGGAAATGGAAAATATCCAGGTTTCTACCCCCAAAAAAGAAGATGTGGAAGATCCGATACTGAAAGGTCGTGTAGAACATTTTAATCAGGATAAAGGGTATGGTTTTATTAAGAATCTTTCCAGTATCGATAAATACTTCTTTCATATCAGTAATGCGCCGGCGAATATTCTCGAAGGAAATATGGTTACCTTTGAGTTAGAAAGAGGAGAAAAGGGGATGAATGCCGTCAAAATCGAAATTACAAAGTAAAAAAACATATATTTTATTTACATTAACAACAAACAAAAATGAACATTTACGTTTCAAATTTAAGCTATAGCACAAATGCTGATAGCGTACAGGAATTATTTGCAGAATACGGAGAAGTAATATCTGCTAATGTGATCACAGACCGTGAAACCGGTCGTTCTCGTGGATTTGGCTTTGTAGAAATGCCAGACGAGTCAGAAGGGCAGAAAGCTATCGACGGACTTCATGAATCCGAATTCGAAGGAAAAACCATTAACGTGAATGTTGCTCGTCCAAGAGAAGACAGAAGTAATCGTGGTGGTGGTTTCAATCGTAACGGTGGTAGCCGTGGCGGATACAATGGAAATCGCTATTGATCGGAAATGATATTTTGATAAATGGGAAGCAGAAACAGCTTCCCGTTTTTTATTTGCCTGAAGAAAGATGCCAGACCGATAAAAGTCTTATCCCTTTTCCTCTCCTGATTCCCATCCTTCTGAATTACCTCATTGTCACATTATCACATTCTTATATTGTCACATTTATCATTCTTTATTTTGAAAGTTCCACAATCATGGAAGTCAATGGCTCTACTTTCAGGGAGCTTCCGACTTTTATTTTTTTACCGGTCAGAATATTTATTCCCTGTGTATATTTTGTCAGGCATTCCCGGTATTTTTTCCAATCCACTTTCACGGTTTCCTTAGATAAATTGATAAATACGAAAACCGATTCTGTGCGTGTGTGCCGGAAATAGGCATATACATTGTTATCCGGAAGGAAATGAGTCGTATCTCCATGATGGATTACCCGCGCTGTTTTCCGCCAGTTAAATATTTTTCTGGCGTGCTCGAAAATTTCCGATTCCTGTTTTCCTTTTCCTTCTCCGGTAAAAAGATTTTTCCGGTCACCCTGTCAGCCTCCCGGAAAATCTTTCCGGGCAGTTCCGTGTCCTTTTGTCATATCGGTAGAACGGAATCCGTATTCGGTTCCATAATACAATTGCGGGATTCCCCTGAGAGTCGCCAGAAATGTCAAACCGATCTTTATTCTTTTTATGTTTCCCCGGACAGTATCCGCAAAGCGCTCCGTATCATGATTATCGAGAAAAATCAGCAGGCTTTTTACATTCGGATACAGAAAGTCAAGCGCCATTGCTTCGTAGATGCGGTTTGTCCCTGTATTCCATTCGAATTTCTCAGCAGCAATTCCTTCATTCAGTGCTTCCTGTAAAGGAAAATCCATGACAGAAGGCAGGTAAGAATTATACCCGTCATTGTTTTTAGTAGTGCCCTGCCAGTAGGAAACAATTGCAGCAGAGGAATGCCAGCATTCCGCCACAATATTCAGATTCGGGTACTCTTCAAGAATTCTGCGTGTCCATTCGGCAATGGCATTTTTATCATTGTAAGGAAACGTATCTACCCGCAGCCCATCCAGGTTAGCCCATTCTATCCACCAGATATATACCTGAAGCAGATATTGCAGAGTGTACGGATTTTCTATCCCTATATCCGGCATCCCCTGGTCAAACCAGCCATCTACCGTGTTGCTCCGGTCCAGTTTGGAAATATTAGGATCCGTAATCGTTGCCAGCCGGTAATTCGATGCGGTAGTTCTGGTTTTCATGTGAACCCAGTCTTTAAAAGGCAGGTCCTTCATCCACCAATGCGCCGTTCCGCAGTGATTAGGAACAGCATCCATGATTACTTTTATATCTTTTTTATGGGCTTCCTCTACCATTTTCCGGTATAACTCATTATCTCCGAAACGGGGATCAATGCGGTAATAATCGCCGGAAGCATATCCATGATAAGACTGGGACTTTTCGTTATCCAGTTGGGGAGGAGTAGGCCATAGGGTAGTTACTCCCAATTCTTTCAAATAATCCAGATGATCAATGATGCCCTGCAAATCACCTCCATGTCGTCCGAAAGGATCCCGGCGTTTTGCTTTTTCCGTTGTGTCTGGTGTTGAGTCATTCGCCGGGTTGCCGTTTGCAAAACGGTCCGGCATCAGTAAATATACCAGGTCTTCGGAAGAAAAACTTTTTCGTTCGGCAGATCCCCTGCGGCGTTTTTCCAGTAGGTAATTGAAGGTAGCAACACGGTTATTGTTTTTTATTTCAAATATGTATTCTCCTGCTTTAGCGGTAGAGGCTATTTCTATATCAATAAAAAGATAATTCGGGCTTTCTGCCTGATGCACCTTTTTTATGGAAACACCTTTTCCTTTGACTGTCACTTTGCTTCCTTTCAGGTCTTTGCCATATATCATTAATTGCAAAGGAGTTTTCATCCCTATCCACCAGCTTAATGGTTCTATCCGGTGAATCGGTAAGACCTCTGTTTTCGCTTTTTCCTCTTTTTCCTTTACTTTTCTTGCCATATCCTTTTTGAAATTTTTTATCAGGGAGCCGGATAAAGAATGAATAAAAACTTTTTCAATCTTTCCTTTCTGATGACTTATTAAATTGTTAGCTTTTATTTCTTATTTCTTAATGCGAACTTAACCCTCCGGTCAGCCCGTATACTTCGCCCATTGCATAACTACTTTCCTCGGATGCAAGAAATACATACAGTCCTGCCATTTCCACAGGTTGTCCCGGACGTTTCATCGGTGTATCCAGTCCGTGTACCGGAATGCCTTCATCGGGATTTCCTCCTGATATTTCCAGGGGTGTCCATATAGGTCCCGGACAAATTGTGTTTACCCGTATTCCTTTTCCGATAACCTGTTTCGAAAGAGCAATACTGAATGCTACGACTGCCGATTTGGAAGCTGCATAATCCAGCAGCATTTTATTGGGTGTATAATATTCTGCAGATCCTGTAAAAATGATAGAAGAACCTTCCGGTAATAACGGAATAGCAGCTTTCGTAATATACATCCCGGAAAAGACATTTACTTCAAATGTATTTCTGATTTGATCTGCGGTAAGGTTTTGAATATCTGTTTGAGCGACCTGTACGGCAGCATTCAATACCAGTATATCCAATCCGTTCATTTTCTCATGTGCTTCTTTTACAAGGCGGATACAAACATCTTCATGACGGATATCACCGGGCAGCATGATAAGATCTACTCCATCCTTTTTTAATACTTCGGCAAGGGAGTCCGCATCCTTTTGCTCTTGCGGCAGGTAATTGATTGCTACCTGTGCCCCTTCACGGGCATACGCAATAGCAACAGCCCGTCCTATCCCGGAATCTCCTCCCGTTATGAATGCTTTCCTACCTTGGAGACGATTATGCCCTACATACGTTTTTTCTCCACTATCGGGAGTTAATTCCATTTCAGTTTGTAATCCCGGTGCTTCCTGTTTTTGCTTGGGTAATCTGTGATGATAAAATTTTTTTTGTGGATGTGATAATTTCACATGTTTACCTTTTTCCATATGATGTATTTTTTAATAAGTTGTGATTTATTTTATTCTAAAAACAAAGAAATACCTGAAATAGTTTTATTCTTAAGGTTTTAGATAAATAGAAATAGAAGAAAGAAACTTTTTCTTATTTCGGAACAATCCGAAAACAATACTAAAACCCGCAATTGCTTTTTGCTTCTATTTAAACTATCAGTTTATTTATTTGTTATTTTATTATAGGAAAGATGGCTGCCTGATATGGTATTATCCGCTATCTTTTATATAAAAAATAAGAATTGTAAATAATAAAAAATTGATAGTATGCCATCAAGAAGTGAAAAACAAAGAAGGTTAATGGGTGCCGCGCTCTCTTATAAAAGAGGGGAAAACAAGCATCCGAGCGCTGAGATAAAGAAAGTTGCAGACAGTATGTCCGAAAAAGATCTGGAGGATTATGCATCCAAGCCAGTCGGAAAAAAGAAAGGAAAATAAAAAGTGGAATTTTCTTATTCTTCTGAATGCCAACCCTAACAGGTTGGCTTTTTCATTAATAGATATAAAAAAGAATGCTACTTTTATTATTTACTTCGGACAAACACTAAAGATAAATACCAGACAACTCTTCCCTTCCTTGAAGGGAAGTACCTTTTGACTTTGTCAAAAGGGGTAGGGTTAACCCACAATTTAATTACCCATAACAAAGAAGACAAGATTTATTTACTCAGCTTCCTCTATATGTCGAATATCCATTTGCAGAAACAGTAATCGGAATATGGTAATGGTCTTTTCCTTCTATCCGGAATATTACTTCAATATACGGATAAATGGAACTTACCTGTTGATTAACAAAGTAAGGAGCTGTTTCAAACATCAATTTATATATTCCTTCATTATTTTTCGTGGAAGGTAAAAATCCGTTCACACGGCCGTTTTCATCTGTTTTACCCATATCTGTTATTTCAAATTCCCGGTTTTCCTCATTGTATTTGTAAAGGATAATTGTTACCCCGGTTGCCGGTTTTCCTTCATGAATATCCAGGATATGGGTGCTTAACTGATAGCTTCCATCTGTCTGTGCAGAAAGGAAAGTGAAAAATGAAAATATAAGAAAGAAAAATGGGAATAGAATTGCTTTTTTCATACCGGATTTTGTTGATTATTATCAATATGAATAACAGGAAAAGAGAGGATTTGTTCTGTTTTTCTATTTCATTACTCCACGGATTGTATGTATCTGACCGGTTAAATAAATTTTTGTATTCTTTTATTACTTTTTTAAACGGAACTAACCTGAATGCCGGCATATGGTTAAAGTTGTTTTTATAAAGGTAAATCCATCTTCATAAAAATGGATTTATTGAAACGTTAGGAGATGAACTGTATATTATTTTCTTTGGAAAAGAGAAAAAGATTACCCGACTTATAAAAACTCCGGGCAAGAAACTGCATAAGGTTCATTGCCCGGAGTTAAAATTCCTGTAAATTCTGCTTCTACTTAATAACTCGCATCAGGAGTAGTAATACGAATCAACTTCGTATTCACAAATTCCCGGATGCCATAATAGCCTTGCTCCCTTCCATACCCTGAATGCTTGGTACCTCCGAAAGGAAGTTCCGGTGCAATACCGGTTACATGATTGATATAAACCATTCCTGTTTCGATACGGCGTGCTACTTTTACAGCTTCTTCCGTATCTTTTCCGAATACGGTACCTCCGAGACCGAAATCGGAATCATTAGCTAATTGTATGGCAGCTTCTATATCCTTCACTGCATACACCACCAGAACAGGTCCGAATATTTCCTCCGAATAAGCGTTCATTCCCTTTTTCACATCCGTAAGGATCGTCGGCTGTAAGAAACATCCCGGACGGTCTATCCTTTTTCCTCCTATCACAAGGGTAGCCCCCTGCTGTATTGCTATTTCCACTTGTTTGATGACATCCTCCAGGGCTTTTTCACTACTCAAGGGTGCGAGTTGTGTGGCGGGATCAAGTGGATCTCCGACTACCGTGTTTTCAAATATTTCTTTCGCCTTTTCTATAAATTTCCGGGCAACATTTTCCTGAACTATGATCCGTTTAGGAGATACGCATACTTGTCCTGCATTCCATAAACGACCTGCAGTAGCCGTTTTGACAGCCATATCCAGATCGGCATCCGGCATGACAATGAAAGCGTCGCTTCCTCCCAATTCAAGGGTGGATTTCTTTACACATTTCCCTGCTGCGGATGCAAAATCTGCGCCTGCCGGTTCACTTCCTGTTAAGGATACACCTTTTATCCGGGGATCCTGTACCAGTTCCGAAATTTTAGATCCCGGAATGAAAAGATTGGTGTATACACCCTGAGGGGCACCGGCTTCTTTAAATATCTTTTCCATTGTTTCCGCAGCCTGCGGGACATTGGAAGCATGTTTTAATACGATGGTATTTCCAGCCATAATATTGGGTGCCGCTGAACGTGTAATCTGATAAAATGGGAAATTCCAGGGTTGTACACTTAGGATTACACCTATGGGTTCATAGGCCAGAAAAGCACTTCCTGTTTTTGTCTGAATAGGAGTATCGGCTAGTATTTCTGCTCCGTTTTGTGCATAATATTCAAATATGGCAGCACATACTTCGATTTCAGCAATTCCTTCTCCGATAAGTTTCCCCATCTCGATAGTAAATAGTTTCGCCAGCTCATTTTTCCTTTCCCGCAATATTTGTGCTACCCGGGTAAGAAGTTCAGCTCTTTGTGCAAGAGGAGTAGTACGCCATGTGCGATAGGCTTCGTCGGCCTTTGCCAAAATGGTTTCAATCTGTTCAGGTGTCATCTCCGGAAATTCTTTTTCTACCTGATTGGTCGTCGGATTAATTGTTTTAATACTTGACATGCTGTTTAATTTTATAGTTAGAACTATTATATAAACAGACAGCCCGGTAGAAAAGTTGTTTTAAAGAATGGGGCTTATGATAAAGGAATCAAGACTTAAGAGACTATTAAGAAACCTTTCATCTGTTATATTTTATTTTACGGCTTTTTTATCCGATGCTATAGAAAAGAAATAGCGGAGTTTTATTCCGCTATTTTTTTCGTCCAGCCCGAAGAGCCTTTTATAATAAGAATATTAAACAAATTTTCGGGTAACGGATAATTAACCGGTCCGAAAGTTTTATGAAATGAACTCAATTCTACTCCGTCGATTGTATAAATGGAAATTGTTTCATCTACAGGTGTATCTACATGTAATTGTTTTCCTGAAATTATTACTTTTATATTCTTATTAGATAGTTCTTTTAGATAGGTGGGTTCTGTTTCAATAATTTCTTTAAAATCTTTCCAATAATCTGCCTGCTGGTATAATTCTTTCGTACCGGAAGGAACGATTAATGTATACTGGTCTTCAGAATCACAAATAGGAAAACGTAGGAGTATCGGTTCTTCCCATAATACCTTTATATTGTCCAGAGAAGAACAACGAAGAAAAGCTGATTCCTCAATAGAAGTAACTGAAGTGGGAAGAACGATGGAAACCAGGTTTTTATTATTATAGAAAGACCTTTGTGTGATAGATTCTACTGTAGCAGGGATCATGTATTCTTTGTTTTTACCTGCCGCAGGATATTGCATGATCCGGGTTTGACGTTTATTAAATAATACACCATCGATAGAACTATAGAAAGTATTCTCATCAGCTACATTGATAAATTCTAAGTTCGGACAATTAAAAGCACCGGTTCCTATGCTTCTTATAGTCGGATGAATTTCAACTGCAGTCAGGTTCGTATTGGCAAAAGCAAAATTACCGATGGTTTCCAATGATAATGGCAAATCAATGGCATCAAGACGAATGCAATCACTAAAGGCCCTGTGGCCGATACTTATCAGTGTAGAAGGAAAATTTACGGACTTAAGATTTGTCGAGAAACAAAAGGCCGTACTTTCAATAATTTCTACTGAATTCGGTACAGTAAAAGTTTCCCGTTCATGTGCCACCGGGTAACTAATTAGTTTTGTTTGCTGTTTATTATATAATACTCCGTCAACCGAAGAATAGATGGGATTTTCAGCTTCTACATTAAAAGAAGTTACATACAGGCAGGAGTCGAAAGCACTTGGATCAATCCCCTCAACAGAAGCCGGTAAATAAATTGATTTTAATTTACTTCCGAAAAAAACTTCATATCCAAGAACTTTTAAAGTAGAAGGAAAGGTTATTTCCGAAAGATTCTTACACATCTTAAATGCACACGACTGAATAGTAGTAACAGAACCGGATAATTCTACAGAAGTAAGGTTTGTACATCCTTCAAAAACAGAGGATGAAACTACCGTAATTAACTCCGGTAAAATAACCGATTGAATACTTTCACAATTCATGAAAGCTGAATTCTCTATAAGAGTTACACGATCAGGAATATCTATAGAAGTTAAACTAATACAATTATAAAAAGCAGTTGTTCCTATAGAAGTTACACGATTAGGAATATTAACAGATTTTAAATTGATACAGTTATAAAAACTACTAACTCCTATAGAAGTTACATACTGAGGAATATCAATGGCAGTTAAAGCGGTACAATTATAAAAAGTAAAGTTTCCGATTTTTCCTATATAGGCAGGCAATTTAACAGTTTGAAGCTTTGTGCAATCGAAAAAAAGCTTTTCTGCCAGGGAGCTTACTTCATAGGAATTACCATCGATTGTTATTCTATCAGGGATAGAAAGGTGGGTGAGTTCTTCTTTGTTTTCAACATCTGTTAGTTCTACTACATGCATACTTCTTATTTTGAAATGCATACCATCCACAATGGCATCCTGGGCATGAAGAGAGATAAAAAACAATGCCCATACAATAGTTATAAAAGCTTTTTTCATCCTGCTTTATATTTTAAATAATATTCTTTTTCCTATCTTAAAAACAAAAAATGCCAGATAAAAATAATTACCTGACATCTATAACCATTGTGCGGATGAAGGGACTCGAACCCCCACGCCTCTCGGCACCAGATCCTAAGTCTGGCGCGGCTGCCAATTACGCCACATCCGCTTTTAGCGCTGCAAAGGTAATATTATTTTTGATTCTGCCAACTTTTTGTAAGTAAATTATTCTCGTAAATTACAAAATAACCTGAAAAAAGCTTGTTTTTAAGGAATATGTGTACCTTTGTTTCCGGAAATTTCCTGTTTTACAGGATTCAAAACAATTCACATACAACTTAAAAATAAACAGCATGCATCCGTTAGATTTATTTCATTATTGTCCGAAATGTGGAAGTAACCGGTTTCTTATCAACAATGAGAAATCCAAGAAATGTGAAGTATGCGGTTTTACGTATTACCTGAATATTTCGGCGGCGGTAGCTGTGTTTATTATAAATGAAAAAGGAGAGTTGTTGGTGTGCAGACGGGCTAAGAATCCACAGAAAGGTACGCTGGATCTTCCCGGTGGTTTTATAGATATGGATGAAACGGCAGAAGAAGGAGTAAAAAGAGAAGTAAAAGAAGAAACAAACCTGGAGGTGGTCTCTTCTGAATATCTGTTTTCTTTGCCTAATCTTTATCCTTATTCCGGATTTGTCGTACATACGATGGATCTTTTTTTTCAATGCCATGTAAAAGATTTTGAGGGTATGCAGGCGCTGGATGATGTGGCTTCTTTTTCTTTTGTAGATAAAAAAGATATCCATCCGGAAGAATTCGGCTTGATATCTGTAAAGAAGGCTGTTAACAGGTGGTTGTCGGAGACCTTAAGATAAACATCCGGTTGTTTTTAAGTGTTTTATTGAGAATAAAGCAGGCAAGAAGTATATTTTATAATAAAATTTTGTATATTAGCTAACCTGATTTATTCGTTTGATATAAAGTCAAAGACTTTACAATATAGATTGTATATGAAAATAAAAGCCATTTTTTTTCAGAATATATTACTAATCCTTTCGATTGTTATTATTGTATTCTTTTTGCCCCGGGAAACAAAATTCAAATATCAGTATCAGGAAGGAAAACCTTGGAAATACGACTTGCTGACCGCTCCTTTTGATTTCCCGATTTATAAGACGCCGGAAGAACTGCAGCAGGAAAAAGACAGTGTATTAAAGGATTTTATGCCTTATTTCAGTTGGATGGAAGATGTGCCGGAAATGAAAAAACAGATGTTCAATGCTCATTTCAGGGATGGCTATGGAATGAATATACCGATTGAATATTTCAATTATGTAAATACCCAGTTGGATAAGATATATGCCGCAGGAATTATTACGGATGACAAATATGAAGAACTTGTTAATGATGGCGTGAAATCCATTATGGTTTTCAGTAACAATAATAAAAGCAAAGAATATCCCCTGTCTAAAATTTATACGGAAAAGACGGCATATGCCCAGCTTGTGGATAAGGCGCCTGCTCCCCTGGATAAATTTATATTAAGTAATCTCAACCTTTCGAATTATTTATCGGAAAATCTGGAATTTGATGCGGAGACGACCGCTGAAGTAAAAGAACAAATGGTGAGCACTATCTCCCAATCTTCCGACCTGATTCAAACCGGAGAAAAGATTGTTGACCGGGGTGAAGTGGTAAATCCTCAGATTTATAAAGTATTACGATCTTTGCAGTTAAGCTTTGAAAAACGAACAACCACAAATGCGGAAAAGAATCTGATTTTATTGGGACAGATATTATTAGTAAGTTGTTTGCTGGTTCTGTTTTTAGTATACCTGGTCTTATTCCGTCCCGAGATTACTTCTAAAAAACGCTCCGTATTCTTTTTGTTTTTAATGATCACCGGATTTTCCCTTTTTCCGGCCATGGGATTGACTTTGAAATATGCCTATGTGATTCCGTTTACGATCCTGCCGATCATTATCCGTACTTTTTTTGATTCCCGTACGGCATTAATGGCATATACGGTCGTTATTCTTATTAATGCATTGTCTGTTCCTTTCTCGTTCGAATTTATTCTTATTCAATTTGTAGCGGGGATCGTTTCGGTATATAGCCTGAAAGACCTCACTCAACGTTCTCAGATATTCGCCTGTGCTATTTTTATCTTTATTGCTTATTCTTTTATTTATTTCAGCTATACACTCACGCTGGAAGGTATTTGGTCGAAAATAAGCGGATATACTTTTATATATTTCTTTATTAATGCATTACTTGTATTATTTACCTATCCGCTGATTTATTTGTTTGAAAAAGTGTTCGGCTTTATTTCCAGTGTGACATTAGTAGAATTATCCAATATTAATAATTCTATTTTAAGGAAGCTTTCGGAAGTAGCTCCGGGAACTTTCCATCATTCTCTTCAGGTTTCAAACCTGGCAACGGAAGCTGCTTCAAAAATAGGCGCAAATGTGCAATTGGTACGGACAGGCGCTTTGTACCATGATATCGGAAAGATTAAGAATCCGGTATATTTTACCGAAAATCAGGCGAAGGGCGTAAACCCCCATGATGGACTCCCGTTTGAGGAAAGTGCACAGATCATTGTCCGCCACGTGACAGATGGAATAAAGTTAGCAGAAAAGATGCGTCTCCCTCAACAGGTTGTTGATTTTATCGTGACACATCATGGAAAAGGAAAAGCACGTTATTTTTACAATTTCTTTAAGAATCAATATCCGGATCAGGAGGTAAATGAAGAATTATTTACTTATCCGGGGCCGAATCCTTTTAGTAAGGAAACAGCGTTAATGATGATGGCCGATTCCGTAGAGGCAGCATCCAGAAGCCTTCCTGTATATAATGACGAATCTATTTCTGAGCTGGTAAATCGGATTATCGATGGGCAAATGGAAGAAGGATTGTTGAAAAATGCTCCTCTTTCTTTTAAAGAAATAGAGTTAGTCAAACAAATATTCATTCAGAAATTAAAAACCATTTATCATACACGGATCAGTTATCCGAAGCTGGAAAAGAATCAGGACATGGATATTTCGCGGCTGGAAACATCCAACGCAGAATAACCGATGAATTTTATTCCTTTTCTAAGGAGTTAAGATAAGAGCGGTGGTTAAGTACCGCACGAAGCTCGGCATAAGAAAATTCATCGCCGAGCTTTTGTTTTATTTCCGACATGGAAGCTTTTTCTCCGGAAATATCAATCGCTTTTTCTATTGTTTTTACTTTCTCTTCCGGGACTAATGCATAAACAGATATATCTCCGGTTCTTATATAACCGGACAAATGTCCCTCAATGGTGCTTTGTGCCAGATTACGTTCCAGACAGATGTCTTCAATGGACTTGCCTTCGCGGAACATCGTAAGGGTTAGTTTGCCGGAAGTTCCTTTTTCCGGTCTTTTCTTTTCGGTTTTCTGATGCACTTCTTCCTGTTCAACGGAATCTATTTCTGTGAAATTTATACCTTCTGTCAGAAGAAAATCTCCATAACTAAGATTTCTCAGGCGTAAAAGGAATGATTTTATTCCTTCCCGTATTTCTCTTGCCGCGCGTACATACTGTTTAACTTTGGAAGCCCTTTTTAGATTATCCAGATGCTCAGTTAGCGGATATAACATGTATTCACAAATATCTTTATCAAAGTAAGTGACTGCTTTTTTTATGCGGTCCTTTAACTCGGAAATATCATTTTCCTGTTCATATCTGTTTAAAATACCCTGTAGCTGGGTTTGAAATTTTCCGGCAATTTCCTGTTGCTGATAAGCTTTTGTTTTCATTTGCATGGCTAATGAAAGTGCAGCTTCCGAATCCGGTAGCTTTTTTTCTTCTACCAGAGCAGCAAAAGAAGTGCAAAGGTTCAGAAGATACCTCCATTCGAATGTATTGACCAGTCTCTGTCGGAGGAACCTTGGACGTTCACCCGCAAGAATTTTTTTTAGTTCTTCCGGACTTTTTTCTATTTTGGAAAATTCTACGACATGAGGATCTGTTTTTATACTTGCAGGCGTGATCCTGGATTGTAAGACAATTCCTTCCAGAGAAGTACACCGACTTAAAGCTACATACACCTGCCCGGCAGCAAAAGCTTGCCCGGCATCAATAACAGCTCGTTCAAAAGTAAGGCCCTGGCTTTTATGAATGGTAACAGCCCACGCTAACCGGATCGGAAATTGGGTAAACGCTCCCAGTTCTTCCTCCTCGATTTCATTAGATTCTTTGTTCAGGGTGTACCTTACATTTCTCCAGGTTTCTTTTTCCAGTTCGATTCTTATATTGGAATCAGTAAGTTGTACACAAACCTTTTCATCATCCATATCAATTATGGTTCCCAGTTTTCCATTATAATATCTTCGGGGTTCACAGGTATCATTTTTGACAAACATCACCTGTGCTCCCTTTTTCAGACATAATTCCTTTTCTGTCGGGAGCGATGAATCCGAGAAACTGCCTTTCATTTCTCCCAGATATTTTTTTGGTTTTCCGGGTAGTTTTTCCAGTTCGGAGTTATTAATTACTTCGGTTTTGTAATTATGAGTGGATAAAACGATATAATTTTCATTTTCAGGTATCGTGAAATCCGGGTTATATCGTTCATTTAATTTTTCTAACGTTGCTTTCGTAGCTTCATTGTTACGTACCTGATTCAGGATATCAATAAAAGCCTGTTCATTCTGCCGGTATATTTTCTTTAATTCGATATATAAAGGTGGGGATTCTTCTACAGCTTTGGCATGGAAAAAGAAAGGTGTTTTGTAGTATTCTTTTAATAGTTCCCATTCCTCATTTTGGGCAACAGGGGGCAATTGATACATGTCGCCAATGTAGAGCATTTGTACTCCTCCGAAAGGTAACCGGTTTCTTCGGAAATGCCGGAGGGAAGTATCTATCGCATCCAGTACATCCGCTCTTAACATACTCACTTCATCAATAATCAGGAGCTCCAGTTCCCGGAACATGTCAATTTTACTTTTATGCATCCGGAAATGATGGGAAAGTTTACGGGCTCCCATTCCGTTTAGGTCCGGAAGGAAGGGTTCAAAAGGTAACTGGAACAACGAATGAATGGTTGTTCCTCCTGCATTAATGGCAGCCACTCCTGTTGGTGCAGCTACGATTACATTTTTAGGAGTGTGTGCTTTGATATGACGCAGGAATGTCGTTTTTCCTGTACCGGCTTTTCCGGTCAGGAACAACGAACAGGAGGTATTATTAATTAACTCTGCGGCTAATCTGAAAATCTCATTGAAATCATCCATGCTTCCTATATTCTTGAAGCAAAGGTGCACATAATATTTATATTATAAAAGTACTGATAATTAAAAAAAGAAACCCAAAAGATACATTTTACTCTTCTGGTTGTTTTTCTTAAAAAAGTTCTGACTTTTTGATTTTAATTATCCTTTTATAAAAATATTCGATAAAGAATGGGATAGAAGAATTCTTAAATGAATCTGTCTATAGATAAAAAACCGGTGAGAAATAAAAGTCTCATCGGTTTTTTAATTTCTTTGAAGATAGGTTTATTTAATCTCTGCTTTATATAAGAGAGTTTCGGTTATCTTTTCTATATCTCTTTCTTCTTCGGAAGTAGTAATTACTCTTAGCTCTATCAAAATATCATTAATTTCAGTAATGTATTGATGATAAGTATAATCCAACTCATCAATTGTCAGTACATACCATTTCTGATTTTTTATTTTGGCTATCCCTGCACGTTTTACTCTTCCATCTTCTACCTGACATTCATAAGGAATGTATTGTTTAAGAAAGAATTCTTCTGCCGAGATCTTTTCTTTATTTTCCGGAAGCCATAGTACAATCTGGTTATATCCACTATTGTCATACGTCATCACCGCTCCGTTAAAATCTTCTTTATCGGAAGAAGAGAGCGCATCTTTGCGGAGTGTAACTTTATACTTGTTTTTCTTATCATTAATTTGGGGAATATCATATGACGGGTAGGCATATACTGTTTCGAGAGCAGGTATTTGTATGACAGCTTTTGCATCTGGGATATGGCATTCGATGAAAGAAACGTTTTTCAAAGAAGCACTTTTATTTAATTTTATTTCAGTATGGGTCATCATACTGTTTAGTGGTTGTATGTTAACTAATTCTGAAAAGGTCGATGAAGGATATAGCCGGCTGACTTCTTGTTTTTGTGCATCGTCTATGTGAATCTGAGAAAGAATAGTAGAAATAGCATCTATTTCTTTTTCCGAGACATTCTCAAACAGGAAGATGGCATGGTATTCCTTTGTGGGGATGGAGACGGTAATTGTCGGTAAAGCTCTATTGCCCAATACATGTACGGTTGCAGGTATTCCACTTACGGGGTAAGTAAAAGTGTGTTGACATTCATCTTTATAGTAATAAATGCCGGTAAATGAATTAATTGTATGTTGGAGGGTTGCTTTATCCGTTCCGTTCTTTTTGAATGTATATTTCATATTGAAATCATTTTCCCAGAAATAGGCCGCATACTCTTCTTCGGAAATTTCATCCAATGTCACGTATGCAGATAATAAAGTAGAAGGATCATGAATCTTAATTTGAGGTGCCTTAATTTCTGCACTCATATCAAAAGGAGTGATAAATGTAAATCCGAGATCGGGATAATTTGTACTATCTTTTGCATAATAACGAATAGAATGTCTTTCCATACCATCTCTTTTGTCATAAGCATTTAAATAGGCATTATAAGCAGAAGTGGCAGAAGAAATGATATCCAGACAACGCTTTTTATCAGCTTCTTCCTGCTGAAGGATGCGGAATGTGATTACCTGTGAATCCACAATCATCTGGTACGATTCTACTTTTTCTTCTTCAATCTGATCCACCCTGTAAAAATTGCCAAGATCAGAAGAGATTGTATGTTCATCTATTTGTGCTGAACCGAAAGCTGCTGTCCGCAATTCCAGACAGGGCTCTTTTGCGTCCGGAGTGATAAAAAAGACACTGTTTATTTTGCTTACGGAATCAGAATAGGAATTATATACCACCATGCCGGACTGAATTAAAAGCCTGCTTTCTGAATTTTCATTTAAAGAAGGAATATAGAATCCCCAGCCTTCCGGAATATGAATGCTTATATTTGCATTTTCAACACAAAAACTATATTCATAAGGAAGATAAATATATTGCTTTTCCTGAGGTAACTTTGCATGCAGAAAAGTAGTAAGCATAGCAAAAACGAAAAAGACGAAGGTTTTTGATCGGTTCATTTTTTTGTTACTTTTATGGCCATTATTGAATAGGATTTATCTGCAAATATACATAAAAGGATTCCATTGTATTCTAACATGCTCATTTTAATTCTGATATTTTTTGTTCCGGAATACAGCCCGGTTTTATTTAATCGGATATTTATTTATTAATCCGGAAAATACTTTCTTTTTTGCGTATGTTTTAAAGAATAATATGATCTCTTTGTATGGAAAATGAGCAGGTTTCCTATTATTATATTTCCGGAATAATGAAATATCTTCCTGCTGACAAAAGAGACAGGAAAAAAATAATAATATTAAATTGTCAAGAGGAGAAATACAAGGAAAAAATAACTTGGTTTTAGTTAACAAACAATTTCTTATTATAGAATGTTTATACTAAAAAACTAACTAAATACCTAGAGAATGAAGACGCGACAACACATTTTTATTTTATTGATTCTTGGATTGTTTTTTGGCTCCTGTAAAACAAAGACAGAGATTCATAATAGTTTAAATTCATTGGACTGGTTTGGTACATATACAGGTGTCCTTTCTCCGGTAGATGGTAAGAGCAGGTCTTTTTCCCTGTATGTTTTTGATGATAATACCTATAGCATGCAGTCTGCAGAAACAGAAAATCCGCAGCATGTTACTTATTCCGGAGGAAAAATTACCTGGAATAAAGAAGGAAATGAAATGTCTTTGCAGGATGCGGTAACTAAAAGGTTATTAACGTTCCGGGTTCAGGAAAATCGGCTTGTTTATATAAAAGAAAATGGTAAAAAGGTTTTTGATACCGGAGGTATGAATGTATTAAATAAAATTTCCATGGAAGATATTACGGAAAAATACTGGAAACTGATAGAGGTAGGTGGTAAAATGATAACGATGGATGCTTCAATGAACCGGGAACCTCATATTATACTTAAAAGGGAAAATCATCAAGTGACAGGTACAACCGGATGTAACTCCTTTAGCGGAATATATGAAATAGGACCGGGAAATAGAATCGTATTTTCTAAAATGGCTGCTACATTAATGGCTTGCATAAATATGGATGTAGAAAGAGATTTATTAAATGCATTGGAAATATGTGATAACTATACAATATCTACTGATGGGAATATATTATCTTTAAATAGAGGAAGAATGGTTCCATTAGCTCGTTTTGAAGTAGTTTATTTGAGATAAAAGGGTAACATCAGAATTACTTCAGGCGCATCCTGCATTTTTGTATGGATGCGCTTTTTATTGTATATTCTTTATTTTCAGGTATCCCTTTTCCGATATGTCATAATAGGAGATATTTTCCTGCTTACATTCTTGTTTTATCATATCTGTGACGTAACCGGAAAGAGATGCGTCCAACAAAATTTTTTCCGGAACAATATAAGATAACAAAGAAGAAAGAGGTAAGCTACATCCTTTTGCAATTAAAAGGTAGTTTACCTTTAACGGATAGGAGGGAGGATAATAAGAAGCAAGTTCATTGCTCTTTACCAGATAAATAGAGGTGTTTTTATACTGTATGTAATTTTCATGGTAAACTACATGTGCGTTGCTAAAAGTTGAAGTTAGAAGTAAAGGGGCTTTTACCTTATTTTTTATCCATTCATCTTTTGCAAGAAAATAAGTTTGAGATGGATTTTCAGTTAGTAAATAATTGGTATGTCCATCTATTAAGTTTATTCCCGGAGTTCCTTTTTGCCGGTAAAAGATGATATATGATTGAGTTTCTGTCTGGTAAGTTTTTATGATAGTGGATATAAGTAATCCGCTTATACCTATAAGGAAAAAATAAATTCCCCATATCCTCTTTTTCAAAAGAAAATATACCAGATTTATGATAATCAGGAAAAGGGTAAGTACTTCCAGAGGATGTATCCATATATTCCGGAAAGATGCACCTGGTAAATATTCAATCGTAGACACACCGGTTTTTAAAAACGTTACTATGTAAACGAGTATGTCTTTTAAGATATGAAAATTTCCCCCTATAAATTCTGCTATCAGGATAATGCTGGTATTTATCAGGATTAGGTAAGTTAAAGGTATCACTAATAAATTTGTCAGAATAAAATAAGTAGGGAATTGGTGGAAATAATACAAGACAAAAGGAAAAGTCCCAGCCTGTGCTGTTATGGAAACTGTTACCAGGGACCATACGGCAGAAAGAAACCGTTGTTTGACGGGGATTAATTTTTGTAAATAAGGATTTAATATTACAATGGAAGCTACAGCGGAATAACTTAGCTGGAAACTCACATCGAATAAATAATACGGGTTATATAAAAGCATGCAGAAAGCTGCAATACAAATGGAATTAAAAGTAGAGTTGCGTTTGTTCAATATAGTTGCTATCAGACTTATGGAAAACATGCAGGTAGCCCTTATGACGGAAGGAGATAATCCTGTAATAAAAGCAAATCCCCAAAGAATAAGAATAATAAAAGTATATTTTATTAATCTTGTTTTCAGGTTATTTCTTTGAAAAAATGACAATAAAAAACCTGTAAACATAAAAATAATTCCTACATGTAAACCACTTACTGCCAGAATATGACTGGCACCGGTAACCGAAAAAGTATTTTTTATTTCAGGAGTTAAATCATTCTTATATCCTAATGTGATAGCGGATAAAATGGCTTTTTCATCTTTATCCAGCGGTAAGGTATCGAAAATATCCAATAATTTCTTTCTACATTGTAATGCTTTGTATCTTGGATTAAAAGGGATTTGCTTACGGGTTTTAAAATAGTTATTTTCTTTTATGTAAGAGATCCCCGAAATCCCTTGTTGTTTCAGATAAAAAGCATAATTAAATTCCGTAGGATTCTTATTTTCCTCCGGCGGTTTTATGCTTGCACAAATAATTAATTCTTCTCCGGGCTGTAGATTTCCGGTGTAGTCATTTTTAGGCAGGTAAGCGATAATATTCCTTTTTATCGGAAAATAAGAGGAGTCCGTTATGACTGCCATCACTTTTAATTTACATAATACGGTAGTATTTTTCTCAATAGGATCTTCAATAAGACGAGTTAGGTAGGTACATTCCTGTTCCGAAAAATTCCAGACGGTTTTCTTATCCTGAATAGTAAAAATAAATGTACCTGTCGCCAGAAAAAACAAAATAATGGCAATCCCGAATAGACCTCCGAATATAAACCGATTCCGGTAAGTCAATGAAAAATGGGATAAGAGAAAAACACAGGACAAAACTAAAAAAGAAAAAAAGAAGAAATCCCATTGTATGTAATATTGAAGTAAAATACCTGCTATCAAAGGGATCAGAAAGCGTAAGAAAGGAGCTTTATCGATGATAACAGGCAAATCTTTTTCCGATTAGAGTGTTTTTAACTGGTGAATAGTTTTCATCGGGTCGGGAGATTTAAAGACATAACTTCCTGCAACTAAGACATCTGCTCCGGCATCTAATAGCTGTTTGCCTGTTTCCATATTTACCCCTCCGTCTACTTCAATTAAAGTAGAGAGATTTTTTTTAAGAATCATTTCTTTAAGTTCTGCTACCTTCTCTAGAGAATGGGTGATAAACTGTTGTCCTCCGAAGCCGGGATTGACACTCATAATAAGTACCATGTCCAGTTCCTGAATAATATCTTCGAGCAGATGTACCGGACTATGAGGATTAAGAGTGACAGAAGCATTCATTCCCGCCTCTTTTATTTCTTCTACTACACGGTGCAGATGAATACAAGCTTCGTAATGAATACTCAGGGTATGAATATTATATTCTTTAAATCGGGAAATAAACTTTTCCGGTTGGACAATCATCAGGTGAACATCCAGTGGCTTTAGGCAGGTTGTTTTTGCAACTTCCAGAATAGGAAATCCGAATGATATGTTAGGCACAAATACTCCATCCATTATATCAAGATGTAACCAGTCTGCTTCAGAACGGTTGATCATTTCTATGTCTGTTTGTAAATTTTTAAAATCGGCAGACAATAAAGACGGAGATACTTTGTGGTTCATAATGTTAAAATTATTTGCTACAAAGATATATAAAAAAGCTTTTCCTATTTTTGGAAAAGCTTTTTAACTTTTTAATTTAAAACGAAAGGGCTTTTTTTTAACCTTTTCAGTATTAGCAACTTGATATACTCGTGCAAAATTTTTCAAAAAATTCAGTGTATTTTTCTGAGGGCCAGGTTGAATTTTTTCTCTTTTAGTTGCAATATCATCATCATTTGTAAAAGTTTTCATAGGCATATTTTCATTTATAATTTACCTAATTAACGTACAAATAATGTGTTTATTACATCAGATTATAATTTTTTTAGTTAAAAGACAAAGTAAGATTGTTTTTTTCCGCCATTTTGCGCATATTCATTATGGCATAACGCATTCTTCCCAGCGCTGTATTTATACTTACTCCGGTAAGATCAGCAATTTCTTTGAAAGAAAGATTCTTATAATAACGTAATACCACTACTTCCTTTTGGTTATCCGGCAGTACCTCTACCAGTTTCCGGACGTCGGAACATATCTGCTCTTTAATCATCCAGTCCTCAACAGTCTGGTCATAGTAGTTAATATTATTCAGCAAATCTACTTCTTGTTGATCATTTGATACGGTATTCTCATTCTTTTCCTGTCTGAAATGGTCAATAATGAGATTGTGGGCAATACGGATAATCCAGACAGGAAATTTTCCATTTTCAGTGTATCTTCCTTGTTTTAAGGTTACAATAGCCTTAACAAAGGTCTCCTGAAAAATATCTTCTGTTAGGACTTTGTCTCTTACGATAAAGAAAATATAGGAATATACTTTATTTTTATAACGTTGAAGGAGGATATCAAATGCCTCATTTTCACCATTCATATACAAACCTACCAATTCTTCATCACATAGTTTTGATAAAGGCTTCATTACTTTTTTATTTAAAATTAATCAGGTAGTTGTATATCGCTATAGGCACTTAATTTAGATGACTTGATAATGCAAATAAATGTTTTTTTTTCGGAATAAAAAAACTTTTTGCGAAAAAAAACATATAATTTAGTTTAAATAAAGTAGAATTTTTAATAAAATTCCCTTTTAAGAGTATTATTTATAACATTATAGAATAGGGGGATATATTTTTTGTTAGAAAATTTATTTTTCCTTGTGCAGGTATTCAAATTAAAATATTAAATTTGCACCGTCTAATTGAAAAAGACCTTTTCGGGGTGTAGCACAGTTGGCAGCGCGCCACGTTCGGGACGTGGAGGTCGGACGTTCGAGTCGTCTCACCCCGATTCTTTTACTATTTTAAACTTAGGTGTTTTTTTATAAACACTTGAGTTTTTTTATTATAACCAATTTGTTTTCTAAAAAATGAAAGGATCCGATAATACTTATTGATTGGATTCCAATAAAATTATCCTGTCAATTTCTGCAGCAATAAATGCACCTGCAATAATCAGCCTTTCTTTGTAAGATTTATCCAGTAATTTTTGCCATGCATTTAGATTCCAGCCATCCGGCGGATTTAATCCTTCTTTTTCCAGCCAGTCTTTACATATCAATGCTTCTGCAGCATCCGCTAATTGTCCGTCTTTATTAATTTCTATGTCATTCTTATCTTTTTTCCCGTGTAGTTGTAATTGTTTTTTTCTTTCCTGAAAAATAAGCTCTATTCCTGTGTGTTTCATGTAATATTAAATGGTAGAGTAATTTATAAACTATAAATTATTTATTTC
>JAJQEC010000105.1 GCA_021201815.1 Candidatus Azobacteroides sp.
AGAATGATTCTCATGCAAACGTACGAGGGGAGTACCTTTCCCTCCGGGAAAGGGGTGGGGTTCGGTAATAAGCAGCAAATCTACCCGAAAAGAAAAAAATAGGATTTCCGGATACCAAATTCTTTTATTCCATAGGGAAATAACCGGATTATTTTTTACTAATTCCCATCCTTTTGGTGAAGTATAGAAGATGATGGTTACCACTAAACCCCACCCTTTTTGGTGAAGCCAAAAGGGACTCCCCTTCTTCGAGGGGAGAGTATAGCTTGGTTTAGCTTATTTTTCCATTCAATCAAAATACACATCTTTTTCCAGATTATTCCTGTATTCGAACATCAGGTCAATCTGGGACTCTAATACCCGTTCCTCGGAAAGAGGCGGAAGAGCTTCCTGAGAGAAAAATCCTTTGTCCAGAATATCGAAAGTTGTGGTGAAATTACCATCTGTAATTTCGCACAGGATAAATATTTTATACGCATAATGAAGAGCCGGTGGATGCGCATGGTATTTTTTATCCATTACAGCCAGTAACCTTTTTGCTTTTACAATTAAACCGGTTTCCTCTTTTACTTCTTTTTCAGCCACTTCTCCCGGTGTAAAGCCCACATCTGCCCATCCACCAGGTAACGACCAGCATCCGTCTGCTTTTTCCCGTACCAGCAATATTTCTCCAGTTTCATTAAAAACAACTGCCCGGATATCCACCTTTGGAGTCACATAATCATCTGCTACACGAAAACAGGCTTTTATATCCGCAAAAGCATGTCCCGTAACGAGGGACGTTATTTCATGACTCAATGCAAGGAGTTCTTCGTATCTTTCTACACTGTATTCATCTTTATTATACACCAGCCCGGTCTGTGACAATGCCCGTATCCGCTGTGCAATTCGCAGCAACTCTTTTTCTTTTTCCATACATATGCTTTTAATAGTCAGGAATTAATAGTCAAGATAAAAAACGGTTAAACCAATATTATATTGTTTTTATTCAACTTTTAGTTCTTATCTCAATTTCCTTACTTCTCAATGTATCTTTATAGAAATTGTTCGCGTTAATGCGGGAAATATCCAGTGCCGCATCTGTATTTCCCTCCCAACGGCGGCAATGATAAATAACCTCATAGATCCTTCCGATCCGGAAATCTCTTGATATGGCCAGACCAACCGCGTAATCCTCCCCATAGCTTGTATCCGGAAATTTAATCTCCCTGATTAAAGGAGTGTAAAAAGCTCTGGGAGCACCTAATCCGTTAATCCGTAATGCGTTGTTCCGACCGTTTTCCGGTGTCCATTCTCTGTGGTCAATGATGCCGGGAGGAATCATTTCCATATTAAAGTCGGTCATCATATAAGAACCGATTACCATGGCACAGTTTTCTTTATAAAATGCATCGACGATTTTCTGTAATGTATTTTCATCGCTATAGATATCATCGCTGTCAAGCTGAACTGCAAATTTGCCACAGGCAGGATTCATGATTCCTTCATTCCAGCATCCGCCTATCTTCAGATCAGTACGTTCAGGAATAAGATGGAGGATAGAAGAATTTTCTGTTGCATACTTATCAATAATATTTCCCGTTTTGTCCGTAGAATGGTTATCAATGATAATCAGGTTAAAAGGAAAAGGGGTTTTCTGTTTCAGCACTGAAATAATAGCATCTTCAATGGTCTTTTCCCGGTTTCTGACAGGTATAATGACAGAAGCTTCTACAGGAAATGTGTTTATTTTATTAAGCTCTATTTCTTTAAATACGGGTGGTAAATAAGCTTTGATCCTTTTTAAATGTTCCGTGCAGGCTATTTCCATTTCAATTTGTACTTCCCTGTTCTTAGGATCTACATAATCGAACTGTTTTTTCCCGCTTGTCCGGGTATCGGTTTCTGTTTCCGTATAAAGAAACTCATTTATATGAACAACCGGATATTTTTCCGAACACCGGAGTCTGAGATCATACAAAGCTGCATATTTGTACTTTTCTTCTCTACTTTGCTTTAATACGTTCGTATTATAAAAAAGAACCGAACCGAAATCAAAATCATCCCTGATGCTACCCGGCTGATAATCAATAAGAGGATGTTTTTCTATCCGGCCCTCAATCTGCTGATAGTAATCAGCATATAAGAGACCGGCCTCCGTAGTTTCGGCTATTGCATAAAATCTTTCAATTGCCTGGTTATCAAGAATTAGTTCTGTCTCTTTTGTGTAGATAAGGGTATATTTTCCGGTTGCTTTTTCGGTTATTTTATTTAATGTATCCGTGCTATATAAGGTATCAATTAATATGGATTTGTAAGGAAAAGGATGGGAAAAATACCGGTTTACCAATAGATATATTTTGTTTATCATAGGACAGGACGCTAACATCTCTAACGTCCGGAAAGTATCTTTTATATTTTCTTCAGAAGCAGGAATAAAACAATTTATATACATTCTTCTAATTTTAAGTGACGCAGCTAAGGTAAAAATAATTTTTTATTTGAGACCGGAGTTGTTTTTTAAGCTTCAACGATTTGTTTTTTCTGCAGAATCCGGAAAGAGATTACCGGATGGACTCAGACAAACAGATTATACTTAATCTTTTACCCTCTTCATTTTGACTTTGTTTTGTTCGGTAGAAGTTATATAATTGAATTTAAGTATTATCTTTGTACACAGTCCTTAAAGAAAATTATAAAAAATATGTTTATCCTTAATCCTATGTGTAGAAAAAACCTGACCCTTCTTTTTATCCTGTTTGCACTGCATGTATCTGCGGAAAAATTAGTAGTAATGACAGCGGAGGATTCCGGTGAAGGATCGTTGCGTGAATTATTACTTCTGGCTGCGGAAAATGACAGTATTGTTTTTGATAAATCTTTGAAAGGAGAAATTATAAAACTAAATTCTCCTGTAAATATATTGTTTCCTTTAGCCATTAACGGACTGATAGATGAGGAATGCATCGAATTATCCGGAGGAGAAGGATGCAGGATTTTTAATCTGGAAAGTGAGAATATAAGAATGTATAATCTGGTCTTCGGTGATTCGAAAGGTGGAGCTGTTATTTCCGAACAGGCCGGGAATCTACTTTTTGAAAACTGCCGGTTTAAAAATAATTTTTCTACTGAACACGGAGGAGCAATAAGGGGATACGATTTGTATGTGAGTAATTGTATATTTGAAAGCAATACTTCCGAAGAGAGTGGAGGAGCTGTTTATTGTAACAGTGCGACCTTCCTTGATTGTATGTTTCATGGAAACGTATCAGAAGACGGGGATGGCGGAGCAGTATATGCTACCGGTTCGGTATATTTATCCAATTGTTCTCTGAGAAATAATATGGCAAGTAGTGGCGGCGCAGTATATACGGGTTATTCCTCAAAACCTTCCTTTTTTGAAGACTGTACTTTCTTAGATAATATGGTAGGTGTAAATGGGGGGGCTGTCAGATATTTACCCGGCATGGCTGAAGAAGTAATATTTACCCGTTGTACTTTTCAGTTTAATACGGCATTAAGGAACGGAGGGGCTGTATATGCCGCAGAAAATCTCGGGGCTTTTTCCGGATTTACCAACTGTACTTTTGATAACAACGGAACCTCAGGGAATGGAGGAGGTATATATATATCCGATAAAGCAGCTTTTATTAAAAATACATTTTCGAATCATTCTTCCAGAGGAGGAAATGCTATATACGGAGCTTCGGAAAAAGCAGAGGATATCACATTGAAAGGAAATATATTTCTTGATAATTACATCATTCACACAGAAGATTCGGAAGATGCAGTGAATGTGGTCTCAGAAGGATATAATATTTATAATTCTTCCCAGGCGGAGATATTTTCCCATCCGGATGATTATAAGTATACAGAAGAAGAAAACTTACTTGGAATCCTACAGGATAACGGAGGTAAAACCCTTACCAGATATATTAATACCTCTTTACCCGAATGGGAGGATATGGTAAGAAGAGTTCCGGTAAGCAAACTGGGTGGCTTAACGATTGACCAGCGGGGATTGCCTTTACCTGTGTCCGGTATGGCGTGTGCCGGCGCACTGGAAGTACAGCCCGGAGAAGATCTGAATATTATTTTTAATGAGGACAAAAAAATCCATGTCTTTCCGAATCCCACTACTAATAATATTAATTTCACACTTTCTGTTTCTTCCTTTGTTCAGTTAGTAAATATATCCGGTCAGGTGATCTTTTCCGGAACCTATGAAGCCGGAGAAATTCAGATGGATTTAACGGATTATCCGGAAGGTCTCTACCTCCTCAAAATAAATCAACAAATTATGAAGATACTTAAGAAATAAGACACTTTAAATTCGATTTATAAAAGGCCACAAAGTAATGGAATGAAATTACGCTGTGGCCTTTTTTGAGTAGTAAACATTTTTAGCAAATTGATTTTCTTCGGGAGTAAATTTTATTTTCTTTCTAATGGAAAAGAAATTAAATACTTATGACACTATTAATATATTTTTATATATTTTTTATAAAGAAAATTTCTTTTCCATATAATATTCTTATTATTTTGCCGTCTTATTATCGATGCGGGATTTTCAAAAATGGTTTTGTTTTTTATTTTAAAGTCGAAAAAGTTTTGTCTATGATCTGGCATATTAGTTTATTATGTTACGTATTCCTATTTCTTAAGTAATAAAATTCCTATTTCTATGAAAAAAATTATTTTTCTGTTTTTTTTGTTTGTATTTATTCCTTTTAGTTTCCTTTGTGCCCAGCAGGCAAAAACAGGGACTGTCACAATAAAAGGTCAAGTCATTGATTCATTAACCTTAGAAACACTTCCTTATTCGACATTAAGAGTTATTCCGGCCAATGATCCGTCTTCTATCCTACAAGCCATCGCCAGCGATGAGAAAGGAAATTTTTCTTTTACCCTGAATGAGTCCGGTGAATATCAGGTTTTGGCAGACTATATAGGTAAAAAGCAGCTTATTCGTTCTTTTACAGTCGGAGAAGAAAAAATGATTGATCTCGGAAAATTGGAGATGTCGGATGATAACCTTTTGACAGAAGTTACGGTGACAGCTTTAAAACCTTTGGTAAAAGTGGATCTGGATAAAATTACCTACAACATTCAGGAAGATCCCGAATCTCAGACAAACAATGTGCTTGATATGCTACGGAAAGTGCCTTTGATTACTGTTGACGGAGAAGAAAATATAAGTCTCAAAGGTTCTGAAAATTATAAGATTTACCTGAATGGAAAACCTTCCAACATGATATCGAATAATCCGAAAGAAGTACTCCGGAGCATGCCGGCAAATACGATAAAAGATATTGAAATTATCACAGATCCGGGAGCTAAGTATGATGCCGAAGGAGTGGTGGGGATTATCAATATTATTACTTATACCAATACTTCAATGGGTGGATATACAGCCACTCTGAATGCCGGAGCTGATTCAAGAGGAGGGGTATACGGTGGTACTTACGTTATGTTTAAGTATGGAAAAATCGGATTTACCGGAAATTATAATTATTACAACTGGAAAATGCCGGAGTCAACTTTTGGTTCTACTACGGAGAACTTTGTGAATAATGATAACAAATATCTTTTCCAGGATGGAGTGCGAAAATATAAAGGAGATGGACAAAATGGCTCCGGAGAATTGAGTTATGAAATTGATACCCTCAATCTTATTAATGTAGGATTTAGCCGCTATGTCGGTAGTAATAAATATACATCAAATATTTTTCTGGAAAGTTTGAATGCAGACAGGGAACTTCAGTATAGTTACCGGAACCGTGGGTTGAATAACAAAAATGAATATGGAGGGACTAACGTGAATGTGGATTATCAGCGTACATTTTCCGGTGTTCCGGACCGGTTGATGACCGCATCGTATTTATATTCTTATTCTCCCAGTAATTCAAGAAATGAAAATCTGATCACAAACGAAGGGGAGAACTTACCGGAATATATAGAGCTTGGGCAAATAAAGCAATGGACAGATGCTAATACAAAAGAACATACTTTTCAGTTGGATTATACGACTCCCATAAAAAAATACATACGGTGGAAGCAGGGATAAAGTATATTATCCGGATCAACGAAAGTAACAGTAATTATGAGAAATTAAACGGTAATATTTGGGAGCATTATATTCCGATCGGTGGTAGTGATGCATTGAATGAGTTTGAACACCGAAATGATATCCTTGCTGCGTATGCGAGTTATAGCCTGAAGTTAAAAAAATGGGGAGTAAAAACAGGACTGAGATATGAATATACGGATTTAAAAGCAACTTATCCATTAGACGAAGAAATGGATTTCGGAACGGATTATTCCAATCTGGTTCCTTCTTTTATGGCTACGTATAAGATTGATGATACACAAAATCTAAGAGTAGGATATAATATGCGTATTTCCCGGCCGGGTATCTGGCAATTGAATCCTTATGTAAATACTTCTAATCCGAACTTTATATCTTCCGGAAATCCGGGACTGGATGCTGTTAAATCCCATTCTATAAATGCAAATTACGGATTTTTTAATCCGAAAATAAATATTAATCTGAATCTTTCTTATGAGTTTGAAAATGATGCGATTGAAAGAATCACCTATACTGAGAGACAATTGAATTCCTTTGACCCGGAATCGGAAGTATATTATACTACCTATGAAAATATCGGTAAAAGGAAAAGGCTGAATGCATCAGGATATTTCAATTGGAATGCACATGCTAAATTCCGTATCCATGCTAATTTTTTCGGTAGTTATATAAACCTGAAGGCGAACAATGAAACCGGCTTAAAAAACTCCGGTTATACAGCACGTCTTTTTTCCGGTGCACAGTATAATTTACCGGGAAATGTCTGGTTACATTTCTATTACGGGGTCGGAGGGCCGTGGATTGGCCTGACGGAAAAAGGAGGTTCATTTAATTACCATAGTTTCCAGCTCAGGAAATCATTCAAAAGCGATCGTCTGAATCTAAGAATGTATATTGCCAATCCGTTTATTAAACATATGAAATATACCTATACCTCCCATACAAATGACTATTTGCAGGAATCATATTCCAGAGACAACAGACAGGAAGTAGGTTTAACATTATCTTTCCGCTTTGGAGAAATGAAGGCGCAGATAAAGAAAACTTCCCGTGGTATTTCTAATGATGATAGCATGTCCGGAGAACAAGGAGGACAGCAAGGTGGCGGTGGACAAGGAGGAGAATAAGTCTCTTGGGAATAAGCAAAAAGAAGACTGAATTGTTAATATGGAAAATACATTTCTTTATTATTTAAATTATTAAGAAAATGACAGAAAAAGAAAAAGCCGGGAAAGGCCTTTTATATGATGCTAATTTTGACCGGACCTTACTGAAAGACCGGGAACATGCCAAAGTCATCCTGCACCGGTATAATCAGACATCTCCTTTGCAGCCTACCGAAAGAAAAGAGTTATTGAAGATATTGCTAGGGAAATCAGGAAATGATTTTATTATAGAACCACCTTTTTATTGTGATTACGGATATAATATAGAGATCGGAGAAAATTTCTTTGCTAATATGAATCTGGTTATTCTGGACGGAGCAAAGGTAACCATCGGTAAAAATACATTTATTGCTCCGAATGTAAGCATCTATACAGCCGGACATCCGCTGGATGTGGAACAACGCAACCAGGGTCTTGAATATGCCTATCCGGTTGCAATCGGAGATAATGTCTGGATCGGCGGAAATGTGGTTGTCCTGCCTGGTGTGACCATCGGTAACAATGCTGTAATCGGTGCCGGTAGTATTGTAACGAAAGATATTCCTGAAAATGCACTGGCTATGGGTAATCCATGTAAAGTGGTACGTTTTATTACGGAAGAAGATAAGAATAAGTATAGAAAGGAATAATATGAGCGAATGTACTTTTTAGAGTACATTCGTTTTATATACTTTTTTTCTTTGGCTTTTACTCTATGAAAAACTATTATTAGCAACTCGATTTATAGAGCTTACCGGACTTTTTTGTTGAATTACCAACCTAAACAAGTTGTATATTGATGAATGCATAGCAGTACATTCATGAAAGTGTGAAAGATTAATCGTATCCATATTGATTCATAACAGACGGGTTTGATAAAAAATGCAGGGATAAATAAAGAAAATAGCGAAACGAGATGCTATTCAACACAATTAAAAGTTATATTTTCCCAATAATCGTGAATCACCATTTATTACTTTCTTTACATCAAATTGCACGAACTTTCCGGTTATTAAAAAACAATAGATACTTTTATAGTATTGATCATTATAGCATACTTTCAGAATTAGTTACTAGTAGAGGCGTTTATTCCTATAAAATAATTAAAATATAAAAGTATATGAAGGTGTAAGTATGTGTAGAAAATAAAACACTCAAATTGCCACTGCAAAGCCTTTATTGAGAAATAACTTGTTAATTGTTCATATTTTAATAATACTCTAATTCTCTTATTATTATATTTTCGGGGTTATCATCATCTTCGTTATAGACCAGTCGTTTAATCCAGTTATTTTGTTTATCAAATTCAATATATTCATATTTTTGATAAGATAGAATTTGTCCTTTCTTATCCGTTATTTTTTGAGAAATTATATTTCCGTTTTTGTCATATTCCCATGTTGTAGTATGTCCCATTGCTGGCTTTCCATCTATATATTGAGTGAAAATTGCTTTTGTATTTTTATTGTTACTTCTATACATTTTCCCAACTCTTAACTTATTGCCATTTTTATCAAACGTCTCTATTTCAATTTCATTATTAGAAATAAAACTAATTTTTTCTATAATTTCAACTTTCCCATGTTCATCATAAGTGATCTCTTCTATAATTTTTTCTTTTTCTCGCGTTGGAAGTGTTTTCGCTATTAATTCTCCTTCATCATCAATATATTCTATTTCTGTATAGTATCCATTTTTGTCAAATTTGGTACGGTGATGACCATAATCCTCTATATCTCCATTTTCCCACTTTCCAAACCTCTTATCTGCTTTATAAATTCGTTCTAAACATGACTTTACCTTTCCTTTAAATCCCATCACTTTATAATCATTTTGTTTCGAACAAGAAGTAAGAAAAATTATTCCTATAATTGTAATAGCGAGAAAATAAGATCTTTCTAAATAGAAGCTTTTTATTTTTTGTATCTTTTAATTATTAAAATACTTCAATAATTCGACTATCAAGTAAATAATAACACCTTAATTCTGAACTATTTTCTATTGTATTTTATTTTACAAAGATATATAATTATTATAAATCTTAATAGAGAGAAATAATTCCCTTTATTTATTTATAAAAAGATACGGAATAAGCTATTATTTCTCTTTTATATTTCTAAAGATTTATTGGTTGGAAAAAATAATAGTAAGGTTTAAAAAATACTTCCGAAGCAGAACACAGGGATAAAATTTTCTATAAGGATCTTTAAAGGATAATATCTGTTACCGGGATAACTCTTGATTTTCCAGATAAAAAGGTATTTATTGCAATGATTATTATAAAAATAAAATCCGCAGTAAATATCAGTTTACTGCGGATTGCTTTTTGTTAATTATGATTTGATTAATAATTGCGATTTACTTCACTTCTTCATAATCCACATCTGTTACGCCACCTTCATCGTTTCCTCCAGAAGCATCATTTCCAGGAGCACCTTGTTGGAAATCCGCACCTGGCTGAGGACCACCCTGTTGTGCCTGGGCGTTGTACATTTCCTGACTGGCAGCATGGAAGACTGTATTCAGTTCGTTCATGGCAGTATCAATTGCTGCTATATCCTGAGATTTATGAGCTTCTTTTAGCTTATTCAATGCATCCTGGATAGGACCTTTTTTATCAGCCGGCAATTTATCTCCGAATTCATTTAACTGTTTTTCAGTCTGGAAAATTAAGCTGTCAGCCTGATTTAATTTGTCGATCCGTTCTTTTTCTTTCGCATCTGCTTCGGCATTTGCGGCAGCTTCTTCTTTCATCCGTTTGATATCCTCATCTGTTAATCCGGAAGAGGCTTCGATACGGATACTTTGTTGTTTTCCGGTACCTTTGTCTTTTGCTGATACATTCAGGATACCGTTCGCATCAATATCGAAAGAAACTTCAATCTGAGGAATACCGCGTTGAGCTGGTGCAATTCCATCCAGATGGAAACGGCCGATCGATTTATTATCACGCGCCAATGGACGTTCTCCCTGTAACACATGGATTTCTACAGAAGGCTGGTTATCTACAGCAGTTGTAAAAGTCTCGGATTTTTTAGTAGGAATAGTTGTATTTGCTTCTATCAGTTTGGTCATTACACCACCCATTGTTTCAATTCCTAAAGAAAGTGGGGTTACATCAAGCAACAGTACATCTTTTACTTCTCCGGTTAATACCGCTCCCTGAATAGCTGCTCCGATTGCCACTACTTCATCCGGGTTCACTCCTTTAGAAGGAGCTTTGCCGAAGAATTTTTCTACTACATTCTGGATAGCAGGAATACGGGTTGAACCACCTACAAGAATCACTTCGTCAATATCGGAAGTTGTTAAGCCTGCATCTGCCAATGATTTACGACAAGGTTCGATCGTTGCCTGAATTAAGCTATCTACCAGCTTTTCAAAATGCGCACGGGTTAATGTTTTCACTAAGTGTTTCGGAATTCCATTTACCGGCATAATATAAGGCAAATTAATCTCTGTGCTGGTGGTACTGGAAAGTTCGATTTTTGCTTTTTCGGCAGCTTCTTTCAGACGTTGCAATGCCATCGGGTCTTCACGCAGGTCAATACCTTCGTCTTTTTTGAATTCTTCAGCCAGCCAGTCAATAATTACGTGGTCAAAATCATCACCACCTAAGTGAGTATCACCGTTTGTGGATTTTACTTCAAATACACCGTCTCCAAGTTCAAGGATAGAAATATCGAATGTACCGCCACCAAGGTCAAATACGGCAATTTTTTGGTTCTGGCTTTTTTTATCCAGTCCGTATGCCAATGCCGCAGCAGTCGGTTCATTTACAATACGGCGAACATTTAAGCCTGCAATCTCTCCGGCTTCTTTTGTTGCCTGACGTTGTGCATCGCTGAAATAAGCCGGTACTGTGATAACGGCTTCTGTTACTTCCTGTCCAAGATAATCTTCTGCCGTTTTTTTCATTTTCTGAAGTATCATTGCAGAAATTTCCTGTGGAGTATATAGACGGCCATCAATATCTACACGTGGAGTATTATTATCTCCTCTTACAACCTTATAAGGGACACGGGATATTTCGGTTTGAACCTGATCGTATGTTTCACCCATAAACCTCTTAATAGAGAAAATGGTTTTCTGCGGGTTCGTGATTGCCTGGCGTTTTGCCGGATCTCCTACTTTACGTTCTCCTCCTTCAACAAAAGCAACGATAGAGGGAGTAGTCCGTTTTCCTTCGTTATTAAGAATAACAATAGGCTCATTTCCTTCCATAACTGCCACACAGGAATTGGTTGTTCCTAAGTCTATACCAATAATTTTTGCCATAATCTATTTGTATTATTATAAATTTTTATTAAGTATCGTTTTATAATTTTTAATCAATTTTATCTATTTGTTCTTTTTCAAATGTTGTGCCAAAATATGGAATGAAAACCATAAAACGTCATGTAGGCACCTAAAAGAAATAAAACTCGACCTTCATGACAGTTGAAAATGTCAATTTGACAGCGTTAAATTTGTTTTATTTTGTATTCCGATAAATACATGGAAATAAACCGATATTAGGGAAAATTAGATATATTTGCGCTATCAATAATACATTATCTATGTACTCTTGCTATATAACAAATTTTCCGGCAATAGGTTCTGTAAAAATTGCTTCCGATGGCAATCATATTACCGGGTTAAGTGTGCTGCCATCTTACGTACCTGATACTTCTTCTCCGGATATTCCGGAAATAATAAAAGACTGTATAGAAGAACTGAAAGAGTATTTTCAGGGAAAAAGAAAAATATTTACTGTTCCCTTTTCTCAGGTGGGTACGGAGTTTCAGGAAGCAGTATGGAAAGCACTGGAAAAAATTCCATACGGAGAAACAATCAGTTATGCAGAGCTGGCAAAGAGAATTAATAATCCGAAAGCAATCCGGGCCGTGGGTTCTGCGAACGGAAGAAATAACCTTTGTATCCTTGTGCCCTGCCATAGAGTAATTAATACGGGCGGAAGATTAGGGGGATATGCATACGGATTAGAGATGAAACGTTTTTTGCTCGATTTAGAAAAACAACACAAATAACATTAGAGGATATTTTATGAAGAAAAAGCAGTTGGCAATTCTCGGTTCTACCGGTTCAATTGGTACACAGGCACTTGAAGTTGTGCGGAATAATCCGGATCTTTTTGAAATATATGTACTTACTGCAAACAGAAATATTAATCTTTTAATACAGCAGGCCCGTGAATTTTTACCGGATGCCGTTGTCATTTGTGAAGAGTCTCTTTATCCGGAGTTAAAAGAAGCATTGAAAGACCTGCCGGTTAAAGTATATGCCGGACATTCTGCCGTTGCGCAAATCGTAGAATCCGATCCTATTGATATGGTGCTTACTGCCATGGTCGGGTATGCCGGTTTATTATCAACCATCCGGGCTATAAAAGCCGGTAAGGCAATTGCATTGGCAAATAAGGAAACATTGGTTGTTGCGGGGGAATTGATCAATAACCTGGCGAGAGAATATAGGGTACCTATCTTACCTGTAGATTCTGAACATTCTGCTATTTTTCAATGTCTGGCAGGAGAAATGAACAATAAAATTGAGAAAATAATCCTCACTGCTTCCGGAGGACCTTTTAGGAATACAGCGTTGGAAGATCTACAATTTGTTACTAAGAAGCAGGCTTTAAAACATCCGAACTGGGAAATGGGAGCTAAAATCACCATTGATTCGGCAACTATGATGAATAAAGGTTTGGAAGTAATCGAAGCAAAATGGCTTTTTGATTTGCAACCTCAACAGATTGACGTCCTTATCCATCCCCAATCTATTATTCACTCCATGGTTCAGTTTGAAGATGGTTCAGTGAAAGCCCAAATGGGATTGCCGGATATGAAACTTCCTATTCAATACGCATTTACTTATCCCGGAAGAATCCTGAATAATTTTCCCCGCCTGGATTTTTCCCAATATCACACCCTGACATTTGAAAAGCCGGATACTAATAAATTCCGGCACCTCGGGTTTGCTTATGAAGCAATGAAGCAAGGGGGAAATATGCCATGTATATTAAATGCCGCTAATGAAGTACTTGTAGAAGAATTCTTAAAAGACCGGATCGGTTTCTTGCAAATGGGCGATATAATTGAAAAAATATTACCTTCGATTTCCTATATTCCACATCCTTCTTACGAAGAATATGTGGCTACAGATGAAGAGACACGTAAAAAAACCAAAAAAAATATAAATAATTGTATGGAACATTAAAGAAAGGTATACATTTGTGAAATATTATTTATTGATCTAAAACCTTTTTTGTATGAAATTTTTAATAAAAGCTGCCCCATTATTATTGGGAACTCTCATCCTGTGTTCAGGTTGTGCTACTATTTTCACAAAATCTTCTTATCCGGTAACCATTGCCAGTAGTCCTTCAGAAGCAAAAGTAACAATAACCAATAAAAAAGGAGTAGAGATTTATACCGGATATACCCCAACAGCATTAAAACTAAAATCTTCCGAAGGTTATTTTTCAAAAGCCAAGTATCAGGTAAAATTTGAAAAAGAAGGGTATGAAACTAAAATAGTTTCAGTAGATGCTTCACTGGAGCCATGGTATTTTGGAAATATTTTGCTGGGAGGATTAATTGGTATGTTGATTGTAGACCCTGCATCCGGAGCCATGTATAAATTAGATGCTGAATTTATCAATGAAATGTTGTATAAAAAAGAGGAGACTGCGGAAATTACGACAAATAATGTAATTGATATAAATGAGATTCCGGAGGAGTGGAAAGAGCATTTGGTTTTAATAGAGGAAGGATATATAGAGGAAAGTTATTTCAGGAATTAAGAAAATAGTTGTTAGATAAAATCGTTTAATCTCCCGGTAGAAATAATATTTTTCTCCGGGAGATTTTTCTTTTCATGATCAGGTACAATTTGAAGTTCTTTAAATAAGAACTTTTTTTATGTCTTGTTGTTTTTTATTAAATCAATAAAGCATGGAAATCTTTCAGACATTTTTAGCCCCCAATGCATGGCTTGCTTTGCTTACTCTGGTTTTTCTGGAAATTGTACTGGGAATAGATAATATTGTGTTCCTTTCTATTATGACTTCCAAATTGCCGGAAAAGCAACAACCCCATGCCCGTACTGTCGGGTTGCTGTTGGGTATGTTGGCCCGGATCGGTCTGTTATTTGGTATTTCCCTTCTAATGACACTTACTCACCCTTTTTATACATTTCATACAAATTGGGTAAACGGACAAATTACAGGGCAAAGTATTATTATTTTGCTTGGTGGGCTTTTCCTTCTTTATAAGAGTGTACATGAAATTCATGGTAAACTGGAAAATACGGAGAAAAAAACAAATGCTCCTTCTGCTCATGCCGGTTTTTGGAGTATTATCATACAAATAGTCGTACTGGATATTATTTTTTCTTTTGACAGTGTTTTGACAGCAGTCGGAATGGTGAGTTTCCGGGAGTTCGGAGAGGTAGGGGCGATGACCATTATGGTATTGGCTATTGTCATTGCTGTCATGATAATGATTTTCTTTTCAGGTCCGGTCAGCAATTTTGTAAACAAACATCCTACTATTCAGATGCTGGCTCTATCTTTTCTTATTCTTATTGGTTTTATGCTGGTTGTAGAATCTGCCCATCTGGCTCATCTTACACTATGGGGACGGGAAGTAAATGAAATTCCGAAAGGATATATTTATTTTGCCATTGCTTTTTCATTATTAGTTGAAGTGCTGAATATGAAGTTCAGTAGTAAAAATAAGAAGAAACAAAATACCGTTTGAAGTTAGTTGTATTCAATTTCGGTAAGATTATTTCGGTAAAATCAGAAAATAATTTCTTCAAATGGAGTGTCATATAACTTTGCAGCCCTTTTGGCGAATCCGCTCCGGTACATATTTCCTGTTACCAATAACATTATCTTCTGAGAATTTGCAAGCATAAAAAAATCGACAAAGGTTTTTAGGTGAACAGACACATCTTTTTCTTCCTTATTATCCATATGCCCTATTTTTCCTGGAATAATGTAAACAAAGTCCAGCTTTTTTACTGCCCGGATAAAACGTTCGCTATCTGCAGTAACAAGAAATGTGGGTATATCACTGTATTGTAACCTTATTTCTTTTATTTTTTCCAGGCATTTATTTATCAATTCTTCTTTCTTTTCTTCTGATTCCAATGCCCGGCCTTCCAGAAAGTTTTCATCCAGCAATCCCTGAAAGCGGAAAGACAGAGAAATATATTCCTTTCCTGTTTTCTTTAAATTTTCATCCAGTAGCGTTTGTAACGCAGGTCCGGGCTTAAAAAGTTCATTAAACAACGTTCCGAAAAGGTGATCCGAATAATACATATTCGTGTAAATATGGATTTGTTTGTAATTCTTTCCCAGCTTTTTCCTGGCCACTCTTTTCTGAAAATTCATGTCTTTTTCGTAGTACACGGAAGAGTCAATATAAACAGGGTAAGAATCAGAAGAATTGTAAGAGATATCTTCCGGGTTTATTTCCCAGTTATAATGATTTGGTATCAGAATATCTTTCAGATTAAAAGGGTTTGTATGATGAATCCGGAAATCAACCTGGTGTTCTTTGCAATAATGATATGTGGTAATGATTCCCCTTAATCTATCTGCCAGCCCTCCATGATATATCTTTCCGTCCATCATGGCAATAATCATTTTTTCTTTATTGGTTGCCACAGGATCAGATGAATGATAGAACGGAAACAGATGACGTTTAGCTTTTCTGGTTTGACGATAAGAACGGTAAAACAAAAAATTCAAATCCGCTTTTACAAATTCCTTTATCTTGTTTCCTGCTTTTTTTAAACTTGTTCTACTCATATCATTCGGAAATTTTCTGCAAAGGTAGGGAAACTTTACCAGAATAAATAAAACAGGAGCGGGCGAAGACCGGAGAAAAGCCTGTATTTCGGGAAATAGAGTTCCCTTTATATTTTAATGAAAAAACTTTACAATAAATTTCTTTCGGAGAATATTCTTTTTCTTAATAATACAAAACCGGGCTTCCTTATACAAAGCCTTTTTTTGTCCATTTAAGGCTATACCAGCGTTTCATAAATAAAACTCCCCGTATATTTTCATCCAGTGTAAAAGCAACCCACATGCCGATTAACCCCCAACCGAACTGAATTCCGAACAGGTAACTGGCTCCGACAGAAACTCCCCACATAACAATTACTCCTATAATGGCCGGATAGTAGATGTCTCCGGTGGATCTTAACGAATTTACCATGAAGATATTAATTGCCCTCCCGATTTCCAGAATCACATCCACCCAGAGAATAATAATTCCCAGATAGATTATTTCCGGATTTGATGTTAACAGGGGAAAAAGATAACTACCGGAAGCAGCCAGCAGAATAGAAAAAGAAACGGTAAAAATAACTGCTGTTTTTACTCCGTATTTACCTAATATAAATGCGGCGTGCGGTTTATGTTCGCCTATCAGGTGGCCGATTACAATAGCCCCTCCCTGACCGATAGCAATTGCCAGCAAATAGCTGAACATAACGATATTTACACAGTAGGTCCGGGCTATCAATGCTTCATTGCTGATTAAGTTGATAAAAAAGGTGATTACCACCTGTGATAAACTATACGATATTTGTTCTGCTGCAGAAGGCATACCGATCTTAAATAGATTTTTTAATTCCGGAAAAGGAAAAGGCCGGAAATAAGAGATCGGAAAACGGGGAATAAATTTCCGGAATAAAAAGAAAAACAGAAGGGCTACTGATACACCTCGGCAAAAGGAAGTGGAGATGGCTGCTCCTTCAACTCCCAGACGTGGCATGCCCAGTTCTCCGAAAATCAGGGCATAATTTCCTATGATATTTATTATATTTACAATCAGCGTAACCAGCATCGGATAAAATGCCTTATTGGCACTTCTCAGGGCGGCTGATAAAGTCATAGAAATAGCCTGTAGGAACGCGAAACTTCCTACAATTCTCATATAATCTATCCCATCTCCGATGATTTCCGGACGAAGCCCCATTAATTTTAGGAAAGAATGGTTAAAAGAAAACAGAATAAAACTGATAAATAATCCGATAATAGTATTTACCACCAAAGAAATACCAACTACTTGTACCACCTTTTTATCTTCTCTGCCACCAAGATATTGGGCGCATAATACGGAAGTTCCTAGTCCGATTACCTGAAAAATAAGAAAAGCAAGATTTACTAATTGGTTAACAACACCTACAGCGGCTACGCTATTATCGGAATACCGGCTTAACATAAATGTATCAACTGCTCCCAGCATCATTACCAGCAGCGTTTCAATAAAAATAGGAGTTGCTAATCTTTTTAACCTTGTTTTGAGTATACTGTTCTGCATCTTGTTCCGGTGCGCAAAATTATAAAAAACTCTTTAGTATTCTTTGTAAATAAAAAATTGTTTTTCCAATGAAAAACATTCCGGATAAAGATTAAGTTTGTGCTTTGAAAGAATAATGATAAGAGAATAAATAAGGCGGTTTTTAATATCCTGTCGAATGGTATATGAGATAAAGAGTTTTTTACAGGAAGAATAACCACTAAAGTCCTTATAAAAACATAAAGGAAGGTATATTTTATCCGGTAGTTTTATAATAAGGCAGCCTCGCTGTAAATTAACTTGTTTGATTGTGATGGATGTCTTACGTTCTTGGTAGTTAAATCAGATAGAGCAATAATTTGTTAATAAAAAAATAAAGATTTATATTTGTTCTCATAAATCAAGATGACTATTTTATTAATTCGCTGATATAAAACTAATGCTTTATAAATTATGGAAACATCAGTAAAACTTTATTCTTTAACGTATCGTGAAACAAAAACCTATTTGTTTGCACTTTTATTCATTGCTGGTAATCTTATTCTTCCTCAGCTTTGTCATATGATTCCCGGAGGAGGGTTGATGTGGTTGCCGATTTACTTCTTTACTTTAATTGCAGCTTACAAATACGGACTTAAAGTAGGATTGTTGACAGCAGTATTATCTCCACTTTTGAACAGTGCACTTTTTGGTATGCCTACGATAGCTTTCCTTCCTGTTATTCTGGTAAAATCGGCTTTGCTGGCTGTAGCAGCTTCTTATGCCGCACATAAATTTGCCCGGGTTTCTATGGTAGCTTTACTAATTGCTGTCCTTGGCTACCAGGTAGTAGGAACTGTCTTTCAGGGATTATATCAAAGTAATTTTATGCTGGCATTACAAAATTTACAAGTTGCTGTTCCGGGAATGCTGATTCAGGTTGTCGGTGGATATTTCTTATTGAAAGCAATTGCCAGACGCTAAGAATATGAGTAATAAAACATTTGAAGAAGTAATGGAACGTTTTCGTTCCATTGCCTTTTCAGAAGAGTTTGATCTTATAGTTGCCATTGCCAACGGAGGCATTATTCCTGCTGCCATTCTTAATCAGAGATTAAAGGCGGAAATACAACTCCTGAGGATTAACTTAAGGGATCCGGACCAGAAACCTTTATATGATACTCCTCGTTTACTGGCACCGGTTGATTTCAACTTTAAAAATAAAAAAATATTGGTTGTAGAAGACCGCGTAAAGACAGGTGCTTCCCTTCAATATGCATGTCAGTTATTACAAGGAGCAGCATTGATAAAAACTTTTGCGGTAAATGGAAAAGCAGATTATTGCTTATATGATGAAACATGTTTTAAATTTCCATGGTTATTATAAAAGAAAACCTGGACACAGGAAAACAGAAAAAACAAACCGGTAAAATCAAAATAAAACATACAAATGGACAGACGTGATTTCTTAAAAGCTGCTGCGATAACAGGTGCTGCGATAACGTTGAAAATGAAAGGTGGCATGGATATTATGGCCCAGACTGTTACGAATTCCCAATCCGGAAGCAAGGTCGATCTTGTAGCCGTCATGGGAGGAGAGCCGGCTGCCATGTTTCAACGTGCAATTTCAGAAATGGGAGGCATGGGAAAATTTGTGAAAAAAGGTCAGAAAGTAGTGGTAAAACCGAATATCGGTTGGGATAAAGCCCCTGCTATGGCTGGAAATACAAATCCGCTGTTAGTTGCAGAAATCGTTCGACAATGTATTGCTGCAGGAGCAAAAGAAGTGACAGTATTTGATCATACCTGTGATGAATGGGTGAAATGTTATAAAAACAGTGGCATAGAAACTGCTGCGAAAGGTGCGGGTGCCAAAGTAGTGCCGGCAGACCAGGAGTCTTATTACCGTACGATTTCTCTGCCTAATGGCAAAAGACTAAAGAACGCAAAAGTTCATCAGGCAATTTTGGATAGTGATGTATGGATTAATGTACCTGTGCTGAAACATCATGGAGGAGCGAATCTTTCTATTTCCATGAAAAACTTTATGGGAATCGTATGGGATCGCAGGATATTCCATAGCAGTGACCTTCAGCAATGCATCGCGGATATCTGTACCATGCAGAAGAAACCGGTACTGAATGTCGTAGATGCTTACCGGGTAATGAAGACCAACGGACCGCAGGGAAAATCAGAAGCGGATGTCGTAAATTCCAAAGCGTTGTTTATGTCTCAGGATATTGTTGCTGTGGATACTGCTGCTGCGAAATTCTTCGGGCAGATCCGTAATATGCCGTTGGAAAATGTAAAACACCTGGCGAATGGTCAATCATTAAACTTAGGTACGATGAATATTGACAAATTGAACGTGAAGCGGATAAAAATGTAATCTTACGTAATTATATGCTTAAAAAAATAAGGATAGGTGCATCAATTGTTTTCTTTACATTGATCACCTTTTATTTTATAGATTTCAGGGAGGTATTGCCTCATCGTTTCCATATACTGGAAGAAATTCAATTTATACCTGCTTTGCTGGCAGTCAATCTGATTATTCTTCTGGCTATTCTTCTATTTACATTTCTTTTTGGCAGGATCTATTGTTCCTCCGTATGTCCGATGGGAGTATATCAGGATATTGTTGCTTGGTTCTCTAAACGTTTTACCGGGAAAAAAAAGAAATACACATTCAGTAAGGCAAAAAATATACTGCGCTGGAGTGTTCTGGTTGTTACCTTTGCATTATTTTTTGCCGGCTTTACCACATTATTAGGCTTGCTGGATCCATACAGTGCATACGGCAGAATGGCAGTTCATTTGTTCAAACCTGTTTATATGGCAGGAAATAATCTGTTGGCTTCTATTTTTACTTCTTTCGACAATTATACTTTTTATAAAGTAGAAATTACCTTATTAAGTGTATTTTCATTAATTGTCGCAGCCACTACTATGTTGGTCATCGGTTATCTGGCGTGGAAAAACGGCAGAACATTTTGTAATACCATCTGCCCTGTAGGTACCATTTTAAGTATTCCGGCCAGATATTCTCTGTTCAAAGTAAAAATAGATACTACAAAATGCAATCATTGTGGCGCCTGTGCAAAAAAATGCAAGGCATCCTGTATTGATAGCAAAAATGAAAAGATAGATTATACACGCTGTATCGACTGTTTCAATTGTCTGGGAAGCTGTAAGCAGGATGCATTGTCTTTTACGGCACGTCCGATGAAAACCGGCCATGTAAGGAAAGAACAAGAAGTGGATGCGGGTAAAAGACGTTTTTTGACTACAGCGCTCACAACAGTTGCAACTGTTCCAGTAGCTTTTGCACAGGAAAAGGCCGGAGTGTTATCCGGAAGAACTTCTTATACCCGCAAACATCCGATTAGTCCTCCAGGATCTATCAGTGCGGACCATTTATTACATCATTGTACTTCATGTCACTTATGTGTGAGTAAATGTCCGTCCGGGGTATTGAAACCTGCTTTTCTGGAATATGGAATGGGTGGCGTTATGCAACCTAGGGTTTACTTTGAAAAAGGTTTCTGTAACTATGATTGTACGATCTGTACAGAGGTATGCCCGAATAAAGCGCTGAAACCATTATCTGTTGATGAAAAACACCGGACACAGATGGGACGTGTGGTATTTGTAGAAGATCTTTGTATTGTACTGACTGACGGTACGAATTGTGGCGCTTGTTCGGAACATTGTCCTACCCAGGCAGTAAAAATGGAACCCTATAAAGATGGATTGACAATACCGGTTATTAATCAGGACATTTGTGTCGGATGCGGAGGTTGTGAGTTTATCTGTCCGGTTCGTCCCTACCGGGCTATTTATGTGGAAGGAAATGTCGTTCATCAGGAAGCAAAAATAATCCTGGAAGAAAAACAGGAAGAAATCGAAATTGATAGCTTCGGATTTTAAAAATACTGCTATAAAACCGCAAAAGCACAAATAGGATAATTTTATCTTCATTCTGTCCTTTAGGCTTTTGCGGTTTTATAAATTGCTTTTATATTCCTATTAACAGAAGATATATTATTATGTATCAGGAACACACTCCCCATATATTGTTAAAATCATGGATTGAAACTTATTGGAGTACAGAAGCTTCCTTCCACCGGAAAGTCAGACAGAATATCCTTCCGGACGGATGTGTTGATATTATATTTTCTTTTGGAGATCCCTTGGAGAATCAGTTTTCATTGCGTTCTCCGTATTTAATTGGTACCATGACCGCACCCCTGATAATTCATTATTCCGGAAAAATAAATATGTTGGGGATACGGTTCAAACCTGCAGCTATAACCGTTTTCACCAAAGTGCCGGTTTTTGAATTTACGAATTCAAGGATCGATCTAATCTCTGTAAATACTTTATTTAATCCGGAGTTTTATGAGATGCTGGAAGAGGCGGAAAGATTGGAAGAAAAGATAAACAGGTTGGATGCATACTTTATTACAAAGCTTTCTGATATGTATGTTCCGGATGAGCGCATAACTCATGCGGTGAAATGTATCAGACAGCAGGCAGGAAATGTTTCTGTACCCGAACTTTCCCGGGAGGTCTGTTTATGTCAGCGTCAGTTTGAACGTCGTTTTAAAAATGCAGTCGGTATTTCTCCCAAATCATTTTCACGTATAACCCGTTTTCAGGAAGTATATCACAAAATAAAGAAAAAACAGACCGAAGAAACGCTGTCAGAACTGGCTGAAAAATACGGATATTATGATCATTCACATTTAATTAAAGAAATCCGGCAATACACAGGAAATTCCTCCTATACAATTCTTTAAAACAAAAAGTCGTTTTTTTACACAACTTCTTTTTTCCGAATCCGCTATCTTTGGAAAAATAAAAAACAAATATGGCTCATTTGAAAGATGCAACACCTAATTTAATGGTGAAGAATGTAAAAGAAACAGTTGAATTTTATCAGCAGATACTTGATTTTGATCTTGTTGATGCCGTTCAGCATGACACCCATTGGGAATTTGCAATTGTTTGTTCCGGCAATGTAATGTTTATGTTTCAAGAAGAAGTAAGTCTGAAAAAGGAATATCCTCAATTATGTAATTTCTCTAAAGGAGGAGGATTGACGTTTTATATTCATGTGGCGGATATTGAAGCTCTTTATAAAAAACTGGAATCTCGGGTAACCATCGTAAAAGAAATGCATATTACTTTTTACGGCTCCAAAGATTTTGCCATAGAAGATTGTAACGGATATATTCTTACCTTCTCGCAGCAAGCAGAGGAATCGCAGATTAAAAACTATGATAATTTCTTCCTTCCGGCAGAAAATCTTCAGGAAAGCAGGTCCTTTTATGAAAAGATGTTGGAATTACCAATTAAATTTGATTTTTCGGATAAAGGAATGATTGCTTATAAAATAGGGGAAACAGAACCGGCTATTATTCTGAAAGACAAAGGCCGGTTTCCGGATGCGGTACCAACCATCTGGATAGAAGTGAGAGATGTCAAAGAAACTTATCGGAAGTTGCAGGAGAATGGCGTGCGGTTTTTATCAGAACCTTTTCAAATAAAGACCGGTTGGGCAGTTGAATTTACTGATCCATCCGGAAACCGTTTAGGAATAACGGATTATTTGATATAGAAAGAGTAGGGGGGAATATTCTTCTCTATTTTATAAGTAAAGTATTGTAATGAATTTTTACCTATCCCGGTGTAAACAAAAGTATACATCGGGATCATTATTACCTGTAACTTTTTTCTTTTCCTTTTTCATTCTGGCTGAGAAATGTATACTTTTGTAAAAAGCATACTATACATTTAAAAAGAAAAAACAAATGAATAGTCTTTTAATACAAAGAGCTACCTTCGATGACCTGGAAAAAATCCTAGAGCTCCAAAAAACAGCTTTTCTTTCGGAAGCAGAATTATATAATGATTATTCTCTAGAACCTCTTACCCAGACATTGGATTCTATCAGAAATGAGTTTAAGCACTCTATTTTCCTGAAAGCCCTTTATCAGAATGAAATTGTCGGATCGGTCAGGGGAAAATATGAAGCGGGAAAATACCTGGTTGGCCGTTTGGTCGTCTCTCCATCGTTCCGGAGGCAGGGAATCGGGAGAAAATTAATGAGAGCATTGGAAGAAGAATGCCGGGAGGCAAAAGATTTTTTTCTTTTTACCGGTTCTAAAAGTGTCCGTAATATAGCTTTATATGAATCTCTGGGATATGAAAAATATGAGGAACAGGAAAACAAAAATAAACCGGGACTTGTCATTGTCAGAATGTGTAAAAGAAAAATAGGATGAAAATCCGGAAACATTAGTGATGAAAGAAAATAAATACGATGATCCTGATTTTTTTGATCAGTACAGACAAATGGACCGTTCGGTTCATGGATTACATGGGGCAGGGGAGTGGCACATCCTTCAACGGTTGTTACCTGATTTTAAAGGAAAACGGGTACTGGATTTAGGTTGTGGATTCGGATGGCATTGCCGTTATGCCGTGGAAAAAGGTGCGGTATCGGTAACCGGTATTGATATTTCCGAAAAAATGCTTCAGGAAGCTGGGAAAATAAATAATCTTCCTGAAATATCCTATATACGGATGCCTGTTGAAGAAATAGATTATCCTGAAAATACATTTGATGTTGTAATCAGTTCTCTTACTTTTCATTATATTCCTTCCTTTCAGTCTGTTTGCGAAAAGATTCAACAATGTCTTACCCGGGGAGGACATTTCGTTTTCTCAGTGGAACATCCGGTTTACACAGCTCAGGGAAGACAGGAATGGATTTATAATGGAAAAGAGGAAAAAGAACATTGGCCGGTAGATAATTATTTTCAGGAAGGAAAAAGAGAAGCAGTGTTTTTAGGGAAACAGGTAATTAAATATCATAAAACATTAACCACTTATATTCGTACATTACTTCTTAATGGATTTGAATTATCGGATTTTGTAGAACCTGTTCCGGAACAAAATATGCTTGATTCGGTGGCGGAGATGAAAGATGAGTTAAGACGCCCGATGATGCTGATAATAAGTGCTATAAAAAAATAAAAAATATTTACATATCTTTCAGTATTAATTCTGTACAGGAAAACATTAAAAATATCGGAAGAATATGACAGCCCACGACAAATCCTGAACCTTTATTTCGATGATTTTTATGGGATTGCGGTTGAAGAAAACTCTTCCCTGTCGTTCCGGATTTAAGGAAAAAGTTCTTTTGTTAGGAATAGCATTATCTCTGTATAAGAATTATCTTTTGCCATAATCAGTGCAATGAAAGGAGAATTCGTAATAATTCTATAATTTTATTTTTCCATTCATTAGTTTAATTAAATATGACCGGTAATATTAAAGAGCGAATCGAGAGGATAACAGGAGAACGTATGAATGGTTCTCTTCCATTCATGGGAACGTTCAGAACGGATTCCGGAAAATCTTATTTTATAAAAAGCGGAGCATCTTCTACAGCATTCCGGTGTGAAGCAAATGGATTAAAAGAATTAGCCCTTGCAAATGCGCTTCGGATTGCAAAAGTAGTTTTAGCCGGAGATAATTTCCTGGTAACGGAATATATCGAAAACAATGCTCCGGATGCTGATTTTTTTGAAAAATTCGGTACTCAATTTGCTCAGCTTCATGCGTATAAAAATTCTTCTTTTGGTTTTTATGAGAATAATTTCATAGGAGCTACTCCGCAGTTAAATATCCCATCGGAAGAAGAAAAAAATAACTGGACAGCCTTTTATTTTAATAAGCGACTGCTTTATCAGTTTTATTTAGCAGAAAGTAACGGTTATATTTCAATGGAATTCCGTAAAAGTTTTAAGAAACTGGAAGCCAGAATTGAATCTATTTTAAAGGGGAGCGAGGAAGAACCGGCGTTATTACATGGAGATTTATGGTCGGGAAATTACCGGTGTGATGCTTCCGGCAATCCGGTTTTGATTGATCCGGCAGTTTATTATGGCCATAGGGAAGCGGACCTGGCAATGACTAAGATATTCGGTGGCTTTTCTTCTTCTTTTTATGCATCTTATAATAATACATATCCCTTAAAAGAAGGTTGGGAATATCGTGAAAATATATATAAGCTTTATCATATCCTGAACCATCTTAATCTTTTTGGCAAAAGTTATTTAGGGGAAGCGGAATATATAGTAGCATCTTATCTCAAATAATTTTTTATTTTTACTCCCTCTATTATCCGGTATGGTCGGTTCCCTCCTATGAGAAAAACTATTTAAATATAAATTTGTATTCTTTTCTTATATTTCCGTTAATTCTTACTTTCTCTTATTAGAAAGGAAGAAAATTCTGATCATTCACAAATAAAAAGGTGCAAAATTCCAATAGAAAGCTAAGTATTTAAAAGAATTTTTTCCATTTTTTGTTTAGTGAATTCGGGAGAGCATGAAAGGATAAAAAAATATCCGTTTTTTTATTTAATTTTTGTGTAGTTTTAATATATTGAGAATCTGATATTTGAGATTTTTTTTTAATTATGATGCTATTTTTTTTTAATTTTTTCTTTGTAGTTTAAAACTTTTGTGTACTTTTGTTGTTATAATTTTACTGTGTAAGTAAATATTAGTTTAAAAGATGGCGCGACGCGAAGAACTAGAAAAAGAAATAGAAATTGCAGAAAACAGAATAAAAAATGCACCCGTTAATACTCCAAAAGAAATTATGGATGCATGGATAAAAGAATATGACAGCATTTCATTTGAATTAAATAATTTATATGAAGATGACGACACAAATTAGATTATTATTCTTCTCATATATAACCTCGTATTAATTTTATGGATACATGGGCAAAGCGGGATTGTGAAATTCCGCTTTGTTATTTTTATAAAGTAGCCACTTGTTTTTATATCCTTTTCTTTTTATTTATTAAAAATATCATAGATTAGGAATATTCTTCTTGAACTAAAAAGTTTTTTCTTATTTCTTATTGCAAAAACTGCTTTTCAATGAAGTAAATATTTAATGTAACTATTGTATTTCTAAATGTTTTTAATTTAAAGGATGTTTTTATTTTAGTCAAATTATTTTTGCTTTATTTGCATAATAAACTTAAAAAATGATATAAGGCTATACAGAGTTAATTATGCCTATTTGTATATTATTTTACAAGTTTAAATATCATCGATAATTCTTTTTTATTGATTTTTAATCTCACGAATATATGCGTCCCATGTTTTACTTTTTACAATAGTTAAAAAGAGAAACTCATATATTAAAAAGATTTTCCATTTTCCGGTAGCTCTTTTATTAATATCATCTCATCCGTAACCTTTTTATTTTCTTTACTCAAATAATTATATCTTTTCATTTGTTTATCTGAAATCTATTATGTTCAAACCTATTCATTGAAATCAGAAATGTCATTTTGCAATTCGAATAATTATTCAACAGTAAGTTATTAAAAAAGTTTCCCATTTTTCTTTAGCTATATTCCTGTTAAGATGTTTTCCGCTTTTTCCTAAAGAACCGGAATAATCTTTCCGGCTACATTCATTCAGTTAGGCAAAAGATAATAAGATCCTTTATTCCTTTTTTGTTCTCCTTTTTATCTGGTTGCATACTTCTTCGTTTTTATCAAAATTAATATTTTCTTTTTATAATTAATTTTTTATTCATAAACAATGGATTGAATATATCTGTTATATATATACTTTAACTAATAGTATATATTAATTTAAAATCAAAACAACATGAGTTTTATTGATAAAGATAAAGAAAAAGACATGGACAAAACCCAAGGTGAAAAATGTGATCCATGTGAAAATCGTTTCAAAAAGAACCTTAATAATTTAGTAGGGGGAGTGGATAATTATTCGCAGCAGAGCCACGATGAAAAACAACAGGAGTTAGAAAGTGCTTTCGGAAGCAATAACATTTCTGCCAGTGATCATAGCGATTTGATGGGAGACCGTGATATTCAGCAGGAAGGTATTGTTAATTCTTCTCAGAATGCTCCTCAGGCAAGTACTAACCAGGATACATGTGGACGAGATGTTTCCCGGACAGGTATAGATAGGGATAACGATCTTAATTCTGGCCGTTTAGGCTCTACACAGGCGCTTACTGACCAGCAACTTGTAGAAGACAATATCAAAGATGATAGCAGCCTGAATACAGACGCTATTAACGACACGGACAGGATATCTGCACAGGCTGATATGCAGGATGATTCCGACAGTGCATCCAAAGACTGGAGTGAAAGCGGCTGTGGCTGTGGAAGCATAGATGATAACCTGGATACCGATATGATAAATGATATCAGTGCAATGGATAACAGTGATCTTATGGGTGACAGTGAAATTATTCTTATAAACGATGTCATTTTTACAGATGATCTGGCAAATGACGATCTCGTTTCTGAGGATGATACTATCAATACGGATAGCGATGCTGATAAAAAAGATAATTCCACTCAACAACAGAACAACATCAGTGGCGTAGGTACACAATCAACCACTGCAACCAGTGGCGTAGGTGAAATGAGTAAAGACAGCGATACAGACAAACAAGACGATCAGAAAAAAGATGATAGAAGATCAAATATGTGTATGTAAATAAATCATCAAGTTGCAAAGAAAACAGCCGCTTCCATTCCGGAGCGGCTGTTTTTATTATCACCTAGAGTCCTTACCTGATTTATCCGCAGATATGTTCTCATTTTTATACTGACATATTCTCTTACTCAAATTGTCCGGTATATAATTTATAATACTTTCCTTTTAATTTAAGTAATTCCTGATGGTTTCCCCGTTCAATAATTTCCCCGTTTTCCAATACCAGTATTTCATCTGCATTTTGCACGGTAGAAAGGCGGTGAGCAATAATAAAGCTCGTTCTTCCTTCCATTAATTTATCCATCCCCTTCTGTATAAGCATTTCCGTACGCGTATCCACATCACTCGTTGCTTCATCCAGTAATAAGATCGGAGGGTCGGCAATAGCGGCCCGGGCGATATTTAATAACTGCCGCTGTCCCTGGCTCAGGTTACTTCCATCATCTTCCAGTTGCGTTTCATATCCATCCGGAAGCCTTTTTATAAATGAGTGAGCTGTGGCCAGTTTTGCAGCAGCTATGACTTCTTCATCGGTGGCATCCAGCTTTCCATACCGGATGTTTTCCATGACAGTCCCGGAAAATAAATGCGTATCCTGCAGCACAACCGCCATGGTGCTTCGGAGATCTTTCCTTGTAAGATCATTTTGAGGAATTCCATCTATCAATACTTCTCCGCTTTGAATATCATAAAAACGTGGTAGGATATTGAAGATCGTTGTTTTGCCGGCACCCGTAGTACCTACCAGGGCTGTTTTTTTCCCGGGAGACGCATGCAGCGAAATATCTTTTAATACCATTTTTTCAGGACTATAACCAAAATAAACCTGTTTGAATTCAATATCTCCTTTCGGCTTTTCAGGCAACGCTACCGGTGTGTTGGTATCCTGTGCTGTTTCCGGTTTTTCGTCAATTACCTGAAAAATACGTTCGGCTCCTGCAATGGCAGCCTGAAGGTTGTTATACTGGTTTGCCAGTTCATTGATCGGACGGCCGAACTGACGGGAATATTGCAGGAAAGCAGCCAGTCCTCCTATATCCAGCCCCCGGTAAATAGCAAAGATAGCTCCCACAATCGTTACCAGTACGAAGTTCAGAGTATTCAGATTCTGCATCAATGGCATCATTACACCTGAATACAGCTGGGCTTTTTCCGCTTTGTTCTGCAGGTCTTCGTTCAATACATCAAAATCGGATTCTACTTCCTTTTCATGAGAAAATATCTTTACTACTTTTTGTCCGGTTATAATTTCTTCGATAAATCCGTTTTCTGCTCCCAATGCCGTTTGTTGTCCTGTAAAGTATTTCCGGCTTTTACGGATTACCTTATTTGCAGCAAAAAACATAAAAGGCACGATCGTTAATGTAACAATCGTAAGGGCAGGGCTGATATAAAGCATAAGGACCAGAATTCCCACCAAAGAAAAAAGATTACTCAACAGATCGGATATCGTCGAAGTCAAAGCATCACTTACCCGGTCAATATCATTGGTATAACGGCTCATTAACTCTCCGTGCTGGTGTGTATCAAAGTAACTGAGGGGCAACATTTCCATTTTACTGAAAAGGTCAAACCGAAGAACAGCAACGGTTCGTTCTCCTACCTTGTTAAGTATTCGCGCCTGTGTCCATAAGGAAACAATACCTCCCAGGTAAATGGCTCCAAGTATTCCCAGCATGTAAGGCAGTTCTTCGAAATTTCCCGGAATAATGTAATCATTAATAATCGGACGCAGCATATAAGATCCGCCAAGACTGCAGGCTGTACTTATAATGATCAGGAAAAAAACGAGGATAAGAAGTTTCCTTTCTTTTGCCAGATAACGGAATAACCGCAAAAGAATCTTTTTCGTTTCTTTTGGCTTTTCCGAAGAAAACTTTTTTCCCTGTTGATTGATTGTTTGTTTATGTTGTGCCATAGCAAGCTTCTGAACTTATATTAGTAATCTTAATCGCTCTCCATACCAAATTCCTTTTCCGGCAATAATTTATTTTTATTGTTCCATAACCATCTGTTGTGAATGGTAAATCTCCCGGTAGATTTCGGATGTTTCCATCAGTTCTTCGGATGTCCCGATTGCCTCTATCCGCCCATCGTCCAGAATAATAATCCTGTCCGCATCCTGCATGGTACTGAATCGTTGGGTAACAATCAGGACAGTCGTATCGGTCAGATCCTTCAGGTTTTGCCGTATCTTTTGTTCCGTCGCCGTATCTACCGCGCTTGTGCTATTATCCAAAATAAGTACTTTGGGTTTTTTCAGTAATGCACGGGCGATGCAGATACGTTGTTTCTGTCCACCGGAAAGATTAACTCCCCCTTGTCCCAATAGGGTATCGTATTGATCCGGGAAAGACATAATAAAATTATGAGCTTCCGCAACACGGGCTGCTTCCACAATTTCTTCGAAAGAAGCATTTTCATCTCCCCATTTCAGATTGGAAAGAATGGTGCCGGAAAATAACTCATTCTTTTGAAGTACCATTCCGATATTTTCTCTTACTTCTTTCAACGTGTATTCCTTAATGTTAATCCCGTCAATCAGGATTTCTCCTTCCGTGACATCATATAACCGTGGAATTAGCTGTAACATGGTGGTTTTGGCAGATCCGGTTGCCCCGACAACCGCTACGTTTTCATCTACCGGAATTTCAAAACTCAGGTTCTTAAGCACAAAGTTTTCACTCTCAGGCTTGTATTTGAAACTTACATTCCGGAATTCAATATGTCCTCTTTTTATTTTATAATGATGAGTTACTGCCGGTTTTGAGTCGGAAATAGAGGGTTCTTTGTGTAACACTTCCAGAATACGTTTGGAAGAAGCCGAAGCCCGGGCAAACATCATAATAGTCATGGATACCAGCATCAGTGCCATGAGTATCTGTGTGCTGTAATTTACGAGAGAAATAAGTTCACCGATTTGCAGTCCTTCTATACCACCGAACCATAAAATGGCAATGATCAGGCCATTCATTACCAATTGCATCACAGGCATTACTGTAATCATCACATTTAATGCACGGATAAAGGTATCCCTCAGGTCTTCACTGGAACGGTTAAACTTTTCTCTTTCAAAATCTTCCCGCACAAAAGATTTTACGACCCGTATATTGATCAGGTTCTCCCGTACGACATTGTTGAGGTTATCTAATTTCTGTTGAACCAGAATAAAAAGAGGAAAGCCCTTTTTTAATAAAAGTCCGATGCTGATAGCCAGAACAGGGAGTGCAAGCCCTATCAGCAAGGCAATATGTACATCGATCCGGATGACAAACACAAAAGCCAGAATCATCATAAGGGGCGCTCTGTACAATAGCATCATCGACCGTTGGAGAATTTGTTGCAGGATGGTGGTGTCATTCGTCATCCGCGTAATTAAAGAAGCGGTACTGAAAGAATCAATATCACCGAAAGAGAATTCCTGAATACGCTCAAACATCTTCTTCCGTAAGCCTGTAGAGAATCCGACGGCTGTCCGGGAAGCACAATACAGGTTGCTGATGCTGAACGTAATGGCTATCAAAGAAAGAACGACCATTACACTTCCGATTTTTACTACCGTGTCCAGGTCCCTTTTCATCACTCCTTCGTCTACGATGAGCGCCATCAGGGTAGGTTGTGCCGTTTCACAAAATACGAATCCGATAACGAGGATCGGACTAAGAATAAGGTATTTATGATATTTTTTTAATATCTCCCAATATGTCTTCATGCAATGGATTTTAACTGACAAAAATACATTCTTCCATCCAAAGAAAACAGTTGAAAAGATAAAAAGTTTTTTAGATTTCCGGTTATTATAGGATGGGTAAAGGCTGGGCCTTTTTTATTAAATGGTGTATTATTCTGTCTATAACCCTACCCCTTTTGGCTCCGCCAAAAGGTACTTCCCTTCGGAGAAGGGAAGAATGGGGGAGATGCCAGATAACTCTCCCCTCGAAGAAGATACTATGTAAATAATCAAATTTGTTTTGCTAAAAA
>JAJQEC010000110.1 GCA_021201815.1 Candidatus Azobacteroides sp.
TCTCATGCAAACGTACGAGGGGAGTACCTTTCCCGAAGGGAAAGGGGTGGGGTTTGGTAAAAAGCAATAAGGCAACCCTTCTGTTTTATTATCTTGTGTCCAACCCTACCCCTGTTTGTTCCAAACAGGTACTTCCCTTCGCAGAAGGGAAGAGTGGGGTTTGATAATAATAATCTCTTTCCTTACTCCGTCAAAAGAGATAGGATTGTACCCAGAATAACAACCCGATTCTATTTCAAACAAAAGCCGGAGCTATATCCCCTCTTATCTGGTTAACACTGTTCTACCTCAACTTCCTACTTACCAATACTACTTTTGTTTTTCCTACTTACTTTTACTCTATTTTTTTAAGGTAAAATAATGTATGATCGGGGAGGAGAGATGGGTGAATAACCTTGATAACGTCTTGTAAGAGAATGTCAGGGCGGGCGACGGCACTTTCCCAAAAGTCGTTCCCTCCTTCGGGAGTGCTGCGGTTGAGGTTATTGTATACTTCTCCGTTTTTGTATGCTTTAAACAGGGTATTCTTTTCACTCATTGTTTTTAATTCCTGCATGGAGTTATAGCTGCACCAGAGCCAGATATCAGCGGAAGAAAAAGCCTTTAGAGCGGCTTCGAAGGTGAGGGGTAAACTACCGGAAGAAGCATCCTCCATAAACGCATAAGAAGCTCCTCCGTTCCTGTAAAGTTCGGCGACGTAACTTTTTCCTCCGGGCACATACCAGGTTCCGCGAAAATCATTTCCGGACATTACTTTCGGTTTTTCTTTCACCTCTTTTGTCAGGGAGGTTACCTGCAGGTATTTTTTTTCTATTTCGTTAAAAATCCGTTCTGCTTCTGCCGATTTATCAAAAAATGCTGCTACGAATTTTATCCATTCGGCACGTCCCAATAACTCTTTTTCCATCCATTCGTTATTATACAAAACGGGAATTCCGCTCCTGCTGATCCGGAGCTGGTTTTCATCCTGCTGCTCATATCCGCTTACCATAATGGCATCCGGCTTTAATCCCAGCAATTTTTCAAAGTTCAGATTGAAAGAATCTCCAAGGTCCGTTATTTCACCATTCTTTACTTTTTCCCTGATCATCGGGTTATATACCCGGAAAGCTTCGCATATCCCTGTTACCTTATCCAGTTCTCCGATAAGATTCAGGAATTCGAAATGAGTTGCTGAGGCAGCAGCAAGACTTTTCAGGGGGATATGTACTTTTGTCCCGTCATCCGGAACAGGTGTGTCATTTTCTCTGTACAAATAGTACTTTCCGTATAACCGGTTATTGTCGAGCATATTCCTGACAGAAATGCAGGTATAATTATCAAAACGTTCAATGGTAAATCCTTGTGCGTATTTTATAGAATCGGTACTAACCGGAGTGTCTTCATTTTTACCGGAAGGTGTATTATTTCCACAGGAAAGAAGGAAAGAAAAAAGGAAAAAAATTAATCCATGTATTTTATGATCCATTTTTATAAATTTACTTTGGTATTGGTTTCGCTTTTTACTATTTATATAGGAGTACAGGCAAGTAACCCGGAAGTAAAGTTCCGGATACTTGTTTTTCTCATAGGATGATCTGCCTGAAATCCGGACAGATACGAGAGGGCTTTCTTATTTTTATTCCGGATAGTTAAATACCAATTCTTTACCGGTTGTATTTTCTGAAAACTTTCCTTCGTCGTATACCATGTTGCCGTTTACAAATGTCTTTGAGATACGGGAAGAAAATGTTTGCCCTTCAAAAGGAGACCATTTGCATTTATACAGAATATTTTCCGGGGTTACCGTAAATGATTCCTGAGGATTTACCACCACAAGGTCTGCATAGTACCCTTCCCGTATAAATCCCCGTTTCTCTATATGAAACAGGCGGGCAGGAGCATGGCACATTTTTTCTATCACAGTCTCTTTGTTTATTTTGCCCTGTTTGCTTAATTCCAGCATCAAAAGAAGGGAGTGTTGAACCAGTGGACCTCCGGAAGCAGCCTGAAAGATATTCCCCTGCTTTTCAGATAGCAGATGAGGAGCATGGTCGGTTGCAACGATGTCTATTTTATTATTATTGACAGCTTCTATAAGAGCAGTTTTATCGGTTTCGGTTTTTATGGCGGGATTCCATTTAATCAGGTTTCCGTATGTTTCATAATCCCTGTCGTCAAACCACAAATGATGCACACATACTTCTGCGGTAATATGCTTTTCGGATAATGGCCCGGACTCCAGAAGAGTTAATTCTTTTGCCGTAGATAAATGCAGGATGTGTAAACGGCTTCCGTATTTTCGGGCCAGTTCCACCGCGTGGGCAGAGGACTGATAACATGCTTCTTCACTACGGATCAGCGGATGGAATCGGATAGAAAGATTTTCTCCGTATAAAGATTTGTAATAGGCAATATTCTGTTGGATAATCGTTTCACTTTCGCAATGGGTGGCAATAAGCATGTCTATTTCCGAAAATATCTTTTTTAATGTCTCCTGTTTATCCACAAGCATATTGCCGGTAGAAGAGCCCATAAATACTTTGATGCCGCATATCCGCTTTTTATCGGCCTTTTTTAGTTCTTCCAGATTGTCATTGGTAGCGCCTAGATAGAAAGAATAGTTTGCCAGGGACGTTTCTGCTGCTCTATCAAACTTTTTATTTATTTCCCCGACGGTTGTTGCAGGAGGTTTGGTGTTAGGCATTTCCAGATAAGAAGTTGTACCTCCGGCTACAGCAGTACGCGATTCGGTATAAATATCCGCTTTATAGGTAAGCCCCGGTTCCCGGAAATGGACCTGGTCATCTATCACGCCGGGAAGTAACCATTTCCCTGTCCCGTCGATTACCAGGGCATTTTTTAAGATCGCTTCCGGCACATTTCCCGTATAAATAGTTTTAATAAACTCATTTTCAATAAGTACAGAGCCGATAAAGCTTTTTCCTTCATTAATGATGGTGGCGTTCTGAATGACTGTTTGTTTCATAAAAAGGTTGTTTTCTTAAACAGAAGAGTTTATTTGATCTTATGATAAGGGTTGAGCCAGCTGTTTATTTTCATGGTGAGCACTCCGATAACCCCTTCCCTGAAAATGCCGCTGCTCATTTTAGATTCTCCCAGCTTTCGGTTTACAAAGATAATAGGTACTTCTACTACTTTGAATCCTAATTTATAAGCGGTGAATTTCATTTCTATCTGAAAGGCATAGCCTTTAAATTTAATTTTGTCAAACCGGATATTTTCCAGTACAATACGGCGATAGCAAATAAATCCTGCTGTCGTGTCCTGAATTTTCATTCTTGTAATCAGACGGACGTAGCGGGATGCGAAATAAGACATCAGCACTCTTCTCATCGGCCAGTTAACTACATTTACTCCTGTCAGGTAACGGGAACCGATGGCAACGTCGGCGCCTTCTTTCGTACAGGTGTTATAAAGGCGTAACAGGTCTTCCGGATTGTGGGAAAAATCCGCATCCATTTCAAAGACGAATTCATACGCATGTTGCAACACCCATTGAAAACCAAGAATATAGGCTGTTCCTAATCCGAGTTTGCCTTCTCTTTCCACTAAAAAAAGCCGTTCCGGAAATTCAGCCTGCAACTTTTTTACGATATCTGCAGTTCCGTCCGGAGAAGCATCATCAATAATCAGAATGTGAAAAGGTTTAGACAGAGAGAAGACCGCCCGGATAATGGCTTCCACATTTTCTTTTTCCTTATAGGTGGGTATAATAACTAAGCTGTCGGACACAATTTGTTTTTTATAAATAACGTTCCCAAAATTACATGTTTTTATCTTCAAAAGATGTCAAAGAAATAGTATTTTTGGTTAAATAGTAAAAAAGAGCGGAATATGTATCTCTATCCCGCTCTTTTTAAAATATATAAATCTTACTTTATTATTCTTTACCGGCACTTCCGAGAACGGCTTCGATCTTGTGTTTGTAAAGTTTTTTCATATTTTCGCGGGCCGGGCCTAAATATTTACGAGGATCGAATTCGGCAGGTTGTTTTGCGAAAACTTCACGCACAGCAGCAGTCATCGCTAAACGGCTGTCCGAATCAATATTGATTTTACATACAGCAGATTTTGCGGCTTTACGTAATTGTTCTTCCGGAATACCAATGGCATCTTTTAAGGCACCCCCGTATTTGTTGATTGTTTCTACTTCGTTCTGAGGAACGGAAGACGCACCGTGTAATACAATCGGGAATCCGGGGATTCTTTTTTCAATTTCTTCCAGCACATCAAAACGCAATGGAGGAGGAACCAATACACCGTTTTCATCTCTTGTGCACTGATCCGGTGTGAATTTGTTCGCACCATGAGAAGTACCGATGGAAATAGCCAGGGAATCACATCCTGTTTTTGTTACAAAGTCAACTACTTCATCAGGTTCGGTATAAGTATGATGTTCAGCAACAACTTCATCTTCGATACCGGCCAATACACCTAATTCACCTTCTACGGTTACATCGAACTGGTGTGCGTAGTCTACTACTTTTTTAGTAAGCGCTACGTTTTCCTCATAAGGAAGATGAGAACCATCGATCATGACAGAAGAAAACCCTGAATCAATACAAGATTTACATGTTTCGAAAGAATCACCATGATCTAAATGCAGCACAATCTGAGGATTTTCCCATCCTAATTCTTTTGCATATTCGACAGCACCTTCTGCCATGTAACGCAATAAGGTAGCGTTTGCATACTGGCGCGCGCCTTTTGATACTTGAAGAATAACCGGAGATTTGATTTCGGAAGCAGCCTGGATAATTGCCTGTAACTGTTCCATGTTGTTAAAGTTAAATGCGGGGATTGCATATCCTCCTTTGATCGCTTTAGCAAACATCTCTTTGGTGTTTACCAAACCTAAATCTTTGTAATTAACCATGTTTTAAAGACTTTTTAAGTGAGTAATTGTCCTATTTTTGAAGGCGCAAATTTACTAAAAAATATCCATTAACAGTGAAAAAAGATAGGTATAAAATATAGTTTTTTTATTAGGAATAACAGGAAAAAAGAAAATAGAAGATAAAAGGTATAAAGTATAAGGAAAAGAGTTTGATAAAAAAGATGTATTGGAAACGGATTTGTTTTTATTCACATTAAATTAATATGGAAAACAGCTTCCTTTTTCCCGGCTTTTAATCCGTTGTTGTAATTTTTATACGGAATAAACAATCTGTGACCGGCTATTGTTATTATTTGTATTGAAATCAATAAATTAATGATATGATGAAAAAGTATGTTTTATTTCTTTTATTACCACTCTTTTTGTTTTCCTGTAATGATGATGAAGGTTATTCACTAGGTGATTTCTGGATTTCCCTTGCTACGGTCGAAAATCCGGAACGGAGCGGATATTTTACCCTGCACCTGGATAATGGAGATGTATTATGGATTGTCGCTACTGAATATCCTAATTACAGGCCGGAAACCGGTCAGCGTATCATTGCTAATTTTACATTATTGAGTGACAGACCTGCCGGAGACCGGTATGATCATGATGTGAAGCTGAATGATGCTTATAATATATTGACAAAAGGTATTTTTAATATCACTCCCGAGACACAGGATAGTATCGGGAACGATCCGGTGGGGTTAAGAGGCATGTGGCTTACCGGTGATTTCCTGAATGTGGAGTTTTATTATTACGGACAGAACCGGGCACATTATATCAGCCTGGTAAGAGATGCTTCGGAAGATTATGGAGATGGAAAAGTACATCTTGAATTCCGGCACAATAACAGGAACGATGGAAATAGCTACAGAAGAAACGGGATTGTATGTTTTAACCTTTCTTCCCTGCAGCCATTAGCTTCCGGAAATACTGTGGAGCTAGTTATCCATGTAAAAGATTATGATGACGAAAATCTAACCCGTACTTTTACTTACAACATTGTAAATAAAGCAGAGTCTGACAGGAATTTTAATCAGGACGAATTCGAAGATGCCAGAACGGTAGAGATAGAATAAGAGGTAAAAAGTAAAAGGTAAAAAGTAAAAAGTAGAAGCCCAAAGGTAAAAGGTGAAAAGTAGAAGCCAGATAGTTCTCGTTCTTCTACTTTTCACCTTTTTACTTTCTACTTTAATTTATCTTAAGTTAAAAATAAAATTTGTATTTGATAAATATTTACTTAAATTTGCAGCCGTTTTCGGATAGAAGGTTTAATAGTTACTGTATCCTTAAAATAATGTGGATTTATGAGTTTCTCTAAAGAAAATACTTCTTTATTTTATTCTTTTTCTTCTGATAATTTGGAAGTTAGCCTAATTCTATTAGAGAGAGAGAGAGACTACACTCACTAAGTAATTTACTACCCTGTGCGCGTAATA
>JAJQEC010000087.1 GCA_021201815.1 Candidatus Azobacteroides sp.
ACAACTCTTCCCTTCCATGAAGGGAAGTACCCTTTTCTACGAAAAGGGGGTAGGGGTACCCCACGGTTATACATCGGTTAATAAAAAAGAACGTATTCTATTCTCATAACACAGCCAATTCCTATCATTCTACCACGTAACCTTTATCAGTAATTATCTTTCAAAAAAATGGCTAAAAACTTGACTTCCGGCTGAAAAAACAGTATCTTTATGTCCCGTGCACAGGCTAAAAAATACATGGGTTTCCGTATGATTAAAAGGCCTCAGTAGTTTTTACAAGCCTCTTCGGGAAGTGTGCGTTCTTTTTCTGCATGGAAAACATTCCCACCTCATTCCGGATTTCATCGTCCGACATATATGAGGCGAACGTTCCACATATGTCAGACGTTCGTTCCACATATGTGAAGCGTTCGCCTCACATATGTGGAACGATAACAATGAGCTTTAATTTATACGACATTGGCCGTTCGTTTACATAACATTGTGCTTTCGTTTATATGACTTCGGACTTTCGCCTCTATTATTTTGTGCAGCTTTTTTCTTATTCTTAGTTTAAGAAAAATAATATCTTCTTTCTTCTCGTAAAAGATCCTGTTTTTTTGCTAATCCGAATCTTATTTTTACTAAATTTTTATAAAATAAAAAGAACAAATGGAAAATATGGGTATCTTTACTTTTCTGTTTTTATAATCAGTCTTACCTGATATAAACTTATTGTTCCGGATAATTGTTACTTATAAATAATAAAACAGCATTCAGGCTAATGAATTGAGATATGGATAATTTATTGTTTATAGCATTATGAATTCCGTATCCCCTTGTCATTAAAAACTTAATTATATTCGTATGAAAAAATTTTTATTTATGTTATTTGCCGCTGCTACGCTTACAGCTTGCGGATCGGCGTACAATTCTGCTCTGAAGCAGATTGAACTGGGAATGACACAACAGGAGGTCGTATCGTTAATGGGTAATAATTACACACAGGTACCATCGGCCAATGCCGGGGATTCTACCATTGAGTATGTAGACCGGTATAAAAACCACTGGTATTTTGTATTCGATGACAACCGACTGGTAAAATGGTATAAGGAAACAGAATAATCACTGTCTCGGAATGATAAGAACGGCTGTAATAAGATTACGGCCGTTTTTGTTTTGTATAAAAAAGATATGAAATACGTACCGGCTTTTTGAGGTAATAATAATTAAGCTGCATTCACCTGGAATGGTTATAACTATTTCTATATATTTTAGTTATCATTGAATTATACTGATATTTCAAAGTATCATTGAAAGGAATCATAGAACAAAGAGTATCTTATTGTAATTTCATAGGGTTTATAATAAATATAATAAAAAAAACAGACCGGAATTATCCCGGTCTGTTTCCAATATTGGTAATTTTTTTTGGTAATGTTAATATGCAAACAACGGATAATCCTTCATGGTTGCATTTACTTTTTCACGCACGGATTTGATGACCGCAGCATCCTCCGGATTTGACAATACGGTATCAATCATTTCTACGATTTCTTCCATCAGGTCTTCTTTCGCTCCGCGGGTAGTCATAGCTGCAGAACCGATGCGGATACCGGAAGTCAGGAATGGCGAACGACTGTCGAAAGGTACCATATTCTTGTTTACGGTAATATCTGCTTCTACCAGTACTTTTTCTGCTACTTTACCTGTCAGTTCCGGGAATTTAGGACGCAGGTCAATCAGCATGCAGTGATTGTCCGTACCATTGGATACCACTTTGTAGCCTTTATCCATAAGTGCCTGAGCCAGTACAGAGGCATTCTTTTTAACCTGTGTCTGGTATTCTTTATACTCCGGTTGCAAAGCCTCCAGGAAAGAGACAGCTTTCGCAGCGATGACATGTTCAAGCGGTCCGCCCTGTATTCCCGGGAATACCGCTGAATCTAGCAGGGTTGACATCTTTTTGATTTCACCTTTCGGAGTTGTTTTTCCCCATGGGTTGTCAAAGTCTTTTCCTAATAAAATTACACCTCCCCGTGGTCCGCGTAATGTTTTATGTGTTGTGGAAGTAACAATATGAGCATACTTCAATGGATTTTCAAGCAGTCCGGCAGCAATAAGTCCGGCAGGATGTGCCATATCCACCATAAATAGCGCACCGATCTTATCCGCAATTGCCCGCATCCGTGCGTAATCCCATTCGCGGGAATAAGCGGATGCACCTCCGACAATTAGTTTCGGACGCTCTTTGAGGGCTACTTCTTCCATCATGTCATAGTCCACATATTCCGTATCTTTACGGACACTGTATTCCAGTGGCTGGTAAAGGATGCCGGAACTGTTTACGGGAGATCCGTGGGAAAGGTGTCCGCCATGTGATAAATTCAGTCCTAAGAATTTATCACCGGGGTTCAATACAGCCAGGAAAACAGCCGCATTTGCCTGTGCACCGGAGTGAGGCTGCACATTTGCCCACTCGGCTCCGAAAATTTCTTTCAGCCTGTCAATAGCCAGTTGTTCGCTTTGATCGATTATTTCACAACCCCCATAATAACGTTTCCCTGGATACCCTTCTGCATATTTATTTGTTAAGCAGGAACCCATTGCCTGCATTACCTGGTCACTCACAAAGTTTTCGGAAGCAATCAGCTCAATGCCTTTCATTTGTCTTTGCTTCTCTTTTTCGATGATGTCAAAGATAACCTGATCTCTTTTCATGTGGTTAAATTGTTTGTATGAACAATGCTTTCCTGTTTGCAGAAAGCTATAGTATATAGTTGTTTGTAAACGATTTATTTTATTGATTCTCTGTGATTTCCTCAGAAATATATGTCGGAAATCACAAAATAGAGTACAAAGTTACAATTTTTTTATAGAAATTCTTCTTCCTTTTCCATTATATGAAAACCGGTTAAAAGAATCTTCCTCTGTCCCTCTTTTACTTTTTACCTTAAAAGATATACCCTAGGGAAAAACTCATGGTGTTCATTTTGTTTTTCAGTTCTATTTTTCCAAACGGATCTTCTCCTAAAAAAGGATTGGTATAGGTAATATCTTTTAACAAATGCATCAGTCCGAGATCATACCTGAAGTCTACAAATAATCCTCCGATTGTAATGCCGACACCACCTACAAGGCTGCAATAATAATTTCTGAATTCAAAATCCAATGGATATTTATTCGTATCAATAGAAAATGTGTTTTTAGATTTGAATATCGTGGAGAATTTCGGACCTGCAAAAAAGTTTAATCCATAAGGAGCCTGTTTGATAATATGATATCCGACAAGAACCGGTAAAGACAGCGAATTGAATTCCCAGGATAAATTTGCCAGGTTTCTTATTTCCAGCCTGTCCGTAAAACGAAACTCCAGTCCTCCACGAGTGAAATTGTAACCCGGTTCTACCTGTACATACATCCTTTCTATGTTCAGGCGCATAAAAATACTTCCGGATACCCCTACACGGTAGGTATTTTCGGAATAATCGATCCTGTTACCGTCAATGCTAAGATCTGTAATATTACATATATCCGAATTGAAACCTCCTTTTACTCCCCAGTCTACCGGTTTGTCTTTATTTTGTGCATGGATACCGAAGGAAATGAGAAACAGAAAGATGATGCAGGGTATCTGTTTCATTTTTATTTTTTCTTTTGTACCGACCAGCCGAATTTACCGATGTGTGCTCCGATTTCATAATAATTTCCATGGATATAAGCGAGTAAGTTTGCTTTTTCCATATCGAATTTTCCGGTTTCGGGATCCAGATATTTATCATCAGCCAGTACATTTACCACATCTGCAATAAACATATCGTGTGTGCCCAGGCTCATAATCTCTTTTACTCTGCATTCGATGCATAATGGAGATTCTTCTATTACCGGAGCTTGTACGATTGTTGCTTTCCCGGGTGTCAGATTCATTTCCCGGAATTTATGATAATCTTTTCCCGAGCGTACACCGCACCAATCGGTTGCATATGCCATCTCTTTTGTGGTAAGATTCAGGACGAACTCCATATTCTTTTTAAGAATAGGGTAGGAGTGACGTTCGGGACGAACGGAAATATAACACATGGCAGGATCACTACATATAGTGCCTACCCATGATACAGTGAGTAGGTTATATTCACTTTCTTCCTTTCCGCAGCTTACCAGAATAGCCGGAAGCGGATATATCATTGTACCGGGTTTCCAGTTTATTTTCATTTTTATCTAACTTATAATATTTCTATTTCGTCTTTATTCAGCACCCTTTCACAGTAGTGACATTTTATTCTTACACGGGTTTTGTCAATGACATGGAAATGGGTCTGCATAGGTTCATTGTTGGTGATGCATTTGGGATTTGCACATTTTACCGTATTCAATAAAGTATCCGGTAGGGTAATATCCTTTTTTTCCACTACTTCGTAATTCCGGATGATGTTTAGTTTTACCGTAGGAGCGATCAGGGAAATTTTGTCAATTTCACTTTCTTCAAAAAACTTGTCTGCAATTTTTATGATCCCTTTTTTTTCAATACGCTGACTTTCCAGGTTATTCCCGATGGTAATTCTGGAAGAAACATTGTCAAGGTGTAAAAGGGAAACTACTTTGAATAATTGTTCCGGTGGAATATGGTCGATCACGGTGCCATTTTCCAGCGCTGCAACCTGTAATTCTTTTTTTATATCGTTCATTGTCCTTCTTTTTCTACTGTTTTTAAATATCGATGCCTAAAGCAAGGCACATAATTGCCTGCCTGGTATAGACTCCGTTTTTTGCTTGTTGAAAATAGTATGCTTTCGGATTATTATCTACGTCCATGGCTATTTCATTGACACGGGGTAGCGGATGCAATACTCTTAAATTCGGTTTTGAATTTTCCAGCATTTTGTTCCGCAGGATGTATACGTTTTTGACTTTTTCATAATCCATCTCATCCGTAAAACGTTCTTTCTGTACTCTGGTCATATAAAGAATATCACTTTGATTGATGACTTCTTCTGAAAAGTCGGAATGCTCGTAATAAGTAATTCCCAGTTTATGGCATAGTTCTTTATAGAAAAAGGGCATTTCCAGCTCTTTGGGAGCAATGAAATGAAACACCGGATTAAAATGCGACATTGCCATTAGTAAAGAATGCACTGTCCGTCCGTATTTCAGGTCTCCTACCATGGTAATGGTAAGATTTTCCAGTGTCCCCTGTGTTTTATAGATCGAGTAGAGGTCAAGCATCGTTTGTGAAGGATGCTGATTACTTCCATCTCCGGCATTTATTACCGGAACAGAACATACTTCTGAAGCGTATCTGGCAGCTCCGTCAAGATGGTGACGCATGATAATCAGGTCTGCATAATTGCATACCATGATAATTGTATCCCTGAGGGTCTCTCCTTTCACCGAGCTGGATGTTGCGGCATCGGAAAAACCGATTACCCGTCCTCCCAATCGGTTTACGGCTGTTTCAAAACTTAACCGGGTACGGGTAGAAGGCTCAAAGAAAAGAGTGGCTACTACTTTTCCTTTCAGAATTCGCTGGTTGGGATTCGCTTCAAACTGCTCTATCTTTTTTAAAACGGATAAAATATCTTCTTTTGAATAGTCTGTAATAGAAACCAAACTTTTGTTCTTCATTTTTTATATAATCTATTTCTCAATAATCAATTTCCTGTTATCAAATAAAATAAAAACCAATTGAATTTTTAGCTCAACCGGTTTTTCATTTTATATGGTATATCTTCCGAACATGTAGAAAATAAGTAAAGTAAATGTTTTTGCCCCACGGAACGGGGATGTCTTTTTTGTTCGATAAAGGTAAAAAATAAATTCTATATGAAGATTCTTTATCAGGAAAAATATTACATATATCTTTGTAATCATCTAATATTCTTTTATATGAACCGTTTTTTTTGCTTTACAGTTTTCTCTTTTGTCCTTTCTTTTTTTTACAATCCCTCTGTTTACTCCTCTCCGAAGCGTGAATTCAGAGGTGTTTGGCTACAAACGGTAAACCGGGAAGAGTATAAAAAAATGACTCCGGCAGAAATGCGTGGTTATTTTACTTATATGTTGGATGAATTCCAGAAAGCAGGCTTTAATGCTGTTGTTTTTCAGGTGCGTCCGAAAGCGGACGCTTTTTATGATTCTTCTTACGAACCCTGGAGTGAGCAGTTAACTGGTATGCAGGGACGTGCTCCTTCTCCTTACTGGGACCCGATGGAATATCTGATCAGAGAATGCCATAAGAGGAATATGGAATTTCATGCCTGGCTGAATCCTTACCGCGTCACCTCCCGGAAAGGAGAAAAACTGGCATCTTCGCATGTGTATTATAAACATCCGGAATGGTTTGTTACCTATAACGGGAACATATATTTTGATCCGGGAATACCGGCCTGCCGGGAATATATCTGTAAGATTGTAAAGGATATTGTTTCCCGATATGATGTGGATGCAATTCATATGGATGATTATTTCTATCCTTATCCGGTAAAAGGACAGGCTTTCCCGGATGATAACAGTTTTAAAAAATACGGAAAGAAACAGGGATATTATCCGAACCGGAAATCGGATTGGAGAAGAAATAATGTCAATATGCTGATTTTGGAGATCAAAGAAACGATTGTAGATACGAAAAAGCCCTGGGTAAAGTTTGGCATTAGTCCGTTTGGTATTTACAGGAACAAGAGAAGTACACCGGATGGTTCCGGAAGTGATACAAACGGGTTACAGAACTATGATGACCTTTATGCGGATGTATTGTTGTGGAGCCGTAATGAGTGGATTGACTATCTGGTTCCTCAGTTGTATTGGGAGATAGGTCATCGGCTGGCAGATTATGAAACATTAACCCGGTGGTGGGGGCTGAATGTAAAACACGGGCATTTATATATCGGTCAGGATATTGATAAATGTGTTCCCCGTACCGAAACCGCAAATGTAAACAGGAAGCAGATAGCACGAAAAATGACGCTGGGTCGTGTAACACCTAGTATTTCGGGAAATTGTTTCTGGTATGGATACGCTATCCTGGATAATATGGGAGGCATCCTGGATAGTTTGAAAAATAATTACCACAGATTTCCGGCTATGATACCTCCTTCCACACATTTACCGGATAATAAACGGCCTAAAGAGCCGCAGGCGCCTCAATCTCTGGAGATTATTTCTTCTGCAAAGGGAAATAAACTGGTATGGACACCGAAAAAAGAAAAGGATAAGCTGAGTGAAGCTACTTATTATTGTGTATACCGATTTCATCAGCATCAGAAAGAAGATTTCAATAATCCGGAAAATATTGTCCGGATTACCCGGGATACGGAGTATTTACTTCCTTATGTAAATGGAAAGACGGTATATAAATATGTAGTTACCAGTGTTAACCGTCTGCATTATGAAAGCCGGACCGGAAAAAAAATCTTGATAAGGCTTTGATACGAAAATAAAAGAATAATTAGGCAGGGATGTTTTTTCAGGATTATTCCTTAAACGATTATTTATAATTAATATCTACGTAAATGGGTAAATGATCACTGTATCCTCCCATATATTTATTCCCTAAATAGGATCGGAAGGGCTTTTTTCCCTGGTCGCTATTGTCATTCTGAAGAAGAAAGTCTGCTTTGTATATAGTTGCTGTTTCTTCTTTTATGTGGACTTTATGATAAGTATTAAGTAAAGAACCGGAAACAATGATCTGGTCCAGCATGTTCCACTTTCCTTTATATTTATAAGTTCCGTTCCCTTTTTTCATGTGTTCATAGAAAAGATTGTATAACTCTTTTTCGTTTTCCATGTTTTCGGAGAAATCAATTGGCCTTGCTTTTAATACGTGATAAATACTATTATTATCCGGAAAATCATTAAAGTCTCCCATCATTAATATCTTAGGATTTACGCGGTGAAACATCAGGCTGTCCACATTCCTTTTCAGGATAGAGGCTACAAAGTTTCTCTTTCCTTCTGTTGCTTTTTCACCTCCGGAACGGGAAGGAAAGTGACATACAAAAACATCCAGGGTATCTCCGGACTGCAGCAGCCCGGAGACATGTAATAAATCCCGGGTTTTTTCCTTTTTATTCCGGAACGGAATAGAGATCGGATTTGCAGAAAAAAGTTTAAAGATATCCCGTTGATATAATAAAGCTACATTAATTCCTCTGTTATCCGGAGAGTCTGTTATAAAATACTGGTAATTGTCTTTTTTTAAAGGTGTAGCCCGAACCAGGTCTTTTATTACTTTTTCATTTTGAACTTCACATAAACCGATTAATCCCAGGTCTTCCCATTCCCTTACGGCGGTAATTACCTTTGCAATCCGGTTGAGTTTGTGAAAATATTTCCCGGGTGTCCACTTTTTTTCTCCTTCCGGAGTAAATTCTTTGTCTTCTTTTCCTTCGATATGTTCAAAATCAAACAGGTTTTCCACATTATAAAACATAATCCGGAAAGAATTCCGGGAATGGATAGGAGATGCGGATAAAAGAATAAAAAGAATAAAAATGTATTTCATGTAGTTTCGGTAAAAAGGATGCAGGAAGATTCACTTTTTCCTAAGGGATTAATATTCATAACATCCCAGATCCGGACCTTCATCCTGAAACCTGTACTTGCCAGTTATATCATACGGATATTGAGCGGCAATGCTCCTGTCTGCAATGTTCCGTGCCGGAGAATTTTCTTCTAACCTGAAATCATACACGTAATCATTCTCTTTATTTAAATATACAAAATCAGGAAAGTTATAAGAATCAGAATTCTGATTCCAGACGATTTCTATAAAATTGCTTCCCTCATATTCTTCCGCTCCTATTAAACAATGATTAAATAAGAAGTTAAAAGCTGCCGGAATTGTTTCTTTATTATATTTATTTTGCAAATCTATTTCCCCTCTTTTATCGCTGCCGTTTGCCATTCTTGTTCCATTGCCATATATAATGCAGTTCTGAAAGATCGCTTCTTCTATCGGATAGAAAGTCATATTATCCCCTGCCATTACCTGGTAGTTTTTTAATACGACAGAAGCTGCTGTGCGGGAGGAAAAACCGAAGTAGTTTGCCATTGTGCATTGGGAAAATTTTCCTTTTCCCCCGAGCATCCTTACAAGCGCTCCTTTTGCATTGGAAAGCTGGCAGTTTTCCGCTTCAATATGACAATTTACCCCGGATATCAGATCTCCGCTGACATTATGTAGAACGGAGTATTTCAGGATGAGTTTCGGAGTACTGATACTTGAAGAATCTGCCAGAATACCGTATGAACCATTACGGATATATACATGTGTCAATTCGTTATTATAACTTTCTTCAAATAACCGGATTCCGCCCCATTGACCGGGAGTATTATCATAGGGAAGGCCTGCATATATTTCGTCTCTTCTGTCTCCTCTTAAGATGATAGGCTCCTCCCAGGTACCGTTTGCCACGATATTCCCTTTAACCAGAAGTTCTGCTTTGCTATGAAAATAAAGAATGGTTCCTCTTTCGATGGTCAGGGTTTTATCTTGTGCTACCAGAAGACTGTCGTATATCAGGAATGGTTTTTTATTTGTTAATATCGTATCCTGTTCAATTGTTTTTCCTCTCCATATAAACACATCCTGCCCATACGCTATAAGGTGTACTACCTGTTGAACGGTATTGGTAAGGAAAATAATGGAATCTTTTATAAGAACCGGAGAATCTTTCTGTGTCGGGTCTACATTTACTCCTATATCTATGTTTAAGCTGTCTTTTTTCCATATTTCTACATCCTGGAACTGTGTGCCTTTCATTCCCTCTACATTGATATAAAATCCGGATTCTCCTCCACTGGCGAGTTTTACGGAAGATATATTGACTGCCTTATCATTTGAATTGTACACCATAAGGCGGCGAGTGGAGCTTCCTATGGTTGTAAATACGGTATCAAAACTGATAGTGTCGGTTGAAAATGACAGGACATGTCCCGGACTGTTCGTAAATTCCAGATCATTGTCACAAGAAGTGAAAATAACCGTAGTCACTAACGCTGAGATAAATAGCAATAATAAATGTCTTTTCTTCATGAATGCTTTTAAAATACATTAAATAGAACCCGAAATTACATAAAATATTGCATTCCGGTGAAATTTTATTTAAACCAATGGTATAAACAAAAAACGGAAATACAATTATGATGATTGTATTTCCGGCTTTTTACGAATTAAATTTTTTTGTACTTCCTGATAAATAAAGAGATAGATTTCTTAGATTACTTCAATGCCTTGTTCCTTCAGCATAGTTAGTCCGATGTCTTTCAGTTTATATTTTTGTATTTTTCCGCTACCTGTCAGTGGATATCCTTTTACAAAAAGAACATATTTCGGTATTTTATGCCTGGAGATTTTACCTCTGCAAAATTCCCTGACATCTTCAGGTGTTAATGCTGCATTTTCTTTCAGGATGATAAAAGCTCCTACTTCTTCCCCGTATTTTTTCGATGGAATGCCTGCGACCTGAATGTCCTGGACTTCTTCGAGATGGTAAAGGAATTCTTCTATTTCTCTGGGATAAATATTTTCACCACCCCTTATAATCATATCTTTAATTCTTCCCGTAATCCGGTAATATCCATTGGCATCTTTCATCGCCAGGTCACCGGAATGAAGCCACCCGTCTTTATCAATGACTTCGTTGGTAGCTTCCAGATTTTTGTAATACCCTTTCATTACAAGATAACCCCGGCAACAGATTTCCCCCTGTTCTTCAATGCCACATTCTTCTCCTGTTTCCGGATTCACAATTTTTACTTCTGTATGTGGGTATTCTTTTCCCACAGTGGTACAACGGGCTTCAAAAGAATCTTCAAGAACCGTATGTGTCATTCCCGGAGAGGATTCTGTCAGGCCGTATACACTGGTAATATGGGTAACATGCAGGTCTTTTGTTACTCTTCGCATGAGTTCAATGGGGCACAAGGAGCCTGCCATGATTCCTGTACGGAGAGAGCTGACATCAAACATGCTGAACATGGGATGGTTGAGCTCTGCAATAAACATAGTCGGAACCCCGTTCAACGCTGTACATCTTTCTTTATGGATAGAAGCCAAGACTGTCAGTGCGTCAAATTTTTCTACCATTACCTGAGTAGAGCCGTGTGTAAGGCATCCCATCGTGGATAACACTACTCCGAAACAGTGGAATAAGGGTACACAGACACACAATTTGTCATTTTGTGTGTATCCCATTCCATCTCCGGTGAAGAGTCCGTTGTTTACGATATTATGATGGGTTAACATCACTCCTTTGGGAAATCCGGTTGTGCCGGATGTATATTGCATGTTGACTACATCATGACAGGTAACTTTGTTTTTTGTTTCAATTAGTTTTTCATCGGAAATATTTTTCCCGAGGAGTAAGATTTCTGCGGTATTATACATTCCCCGGTACTTTTCCTGTCCGATAAAAATGACATTTTTTAGTTTAGGGAAACGAGCACTTTTTGCATATCCCCGTTGAGAAGTTTTTAATTCCGGAAACATTTCATAGGTCATGTCAATATAACTTCCGTCAAAGACACCTTCTGTAATACACAGAGTTTCCAGATCGGAGTTTTCTACGAGATATTCCAGTTCATGTTGTTTATAGTTTGTATTGATAGTAATGACTACAGCTCCGATTTTGGCGCCGGCATATAAGAATGTAAGCCAGTCCGGCACATTGGTTGCCCATATCCCCAGGTGGCTTCCTGGTTTCAGCCCGATTGCCATTAATCCTTTTGCCATGTTATCTACCCGCTCATCAAATTGTTTCCATGTAAAACGGAGGTCCCGGTCGGAGTAAACAATATATTCCTTATCCGGTGTTTCTTTGGCCCAATATTCCAGCCACTGCCCGATCGTCCAATCTGTTAGGTTACTCATATATAAGAATATAAAAAAGTTGCCAGCGTATAAGATTTTATAGAAATGAATAAGAAAAAGAATGATTAGTATGTGGATTTAAAAGGGAGTATAAACTACAGCTAGTATTTTGGCTCCTTTTTCATTCCCTGCATGTACGTGATGGGCGACAATAGAATCATAGTAAATGCTGTCTCCTTCTTCCAGGATATACGTATCTTTCCCGTAATTGATTTCTACGGTGCCTTGCAGGCAATATAGAAATTCTTCACCTTCATGAGAAGAAGTAATGAAGTGAACCCCTTCGGAAACCGGTTCTATCTGAATGATAAAAGGTTCCATGTGTCTTCCGGCTTTAGAAGAAGAAAGAGAAAAGTAATCCATATGCCTGTGAGACATCGGATCGCTGGTGGAAAAACTAACCGTTTTATTGTGTGCGTTTTTTCTGGTGATAACTGGTCCTGATTCGTCATGGTCATCAAGGAAAGTTCCTAACCTGACGCCTAATGCCCGGGCAATTTTTACAAGTGGAGTAAGAGAGGGCAGATCTTTTGCCTGTTCAATCTTTTCTATTTGCGAAATATCCAGTTCCGTACGTTCAGCCATTTCCTCTTTAGTAATGGATTTTGCTTCCCGGAGCATTCTGATTCTTTCTCCTATGGTGTGATTAGACGATTTCATGATATAACTGCGATTTAAGATTTTATATTCTTTTGATTATTCTCCTTGCAAATATAAGTAAATGAGAATAAAAAACAAGAATTTCCCGGTTTTTTACAAGAAAAAATGAAAAACAAAAGAAGTGACAAGATCGAACAAAATAAAACAGAGACTTGTCTGATATTATCAGAAATGCATTTGACAGGCTTCAGAGGAATATTTTTTTGGAGATGATTAATGGAGGTATTATTTTTCTTTCTTTAAGTCATTGGATTCCTATTTTTTTTACTTCGGTCTTTTTATCGTCTTGGATATGTAAAATATAAATTCCTTTTTCTAAATCATCTAGTGGTAAATTTTTGATTTTAGTATTTAAAATAGTTTTTATTAATATTCCTTTTATGTTGAATAAATGAATATTTACTTTATTATTTTCTGAATCTTCATACATATAAGGAATAGATAAAGGCTTGTTGAATGCGATGTCCAGATATTCAAGTCTTTTGGTAACCCATTGCGACAGATATTCAAATTCTTCTTCCGGTTTTGCCTTATATGGCCATATTAGTTCTTCTCTTTCATAGGCTCCATTTTGTTGCAAATATTCATAATTAGTTTTAAACATCTTTGTTATGTTTTCATGAGTAATGATTTCATTTCTAAGATTTTCCCATCTTTTTTCCAACTTCATTCTCCAACCATTTTCTGTAGTATCTTCCCAGAGTCTTTTGTAAAACCCGTTTAATAGCAGATCATCAGTTATATTTAATTTTGTTCCATCAAAATATATTCCGAATGTTCCATCCAAATCCCATGGAACGTAAAAATATGGTTGATCTGTGTCGTATTTGGCAACATATAGGTTTCTTCCGGTATTGTCAAGTGCTCTTAATAAATTAAGGAAAATAAAGTAATCGACAGAATTTTCTGTATTGAACCTGCTGGAATATTGTGAATAAAAATCTTCATCTGAGGAATTTACTACAAAATAAACAAAAGAATGAATATTATTCCAGAAAGGTGCAATTTCACTGGGATACTTATACTTAAATCCACTCCATGTCTCATTTCCGTTCACATAATTGATACAATAGTCGTAAGTTGAAGCTCCCCATAATACTCCTTTATATAACTCACCTTTTACTTTTTCCGATTTATATTTCTTTAATTTCAATTGTTTCCTATCTACACGCTCACTCACACAATAAATCCCTCTGTATTGATTGTTTAAGAATAATTCAGCATACTCCATTCTTACTCCATTGATAGCTGCGGGTTCTAAGTATGAATAGTAGAGGGAATAGATTTTTAACCATATTTCGTTATTAGTTTTGCTCCTTAATCTTAGTGGCTCATTATACATTGCCTGTAGGTTCCAGTCATCATCAGAACGCATTCCTAACAAACTCACATTTTTAGTAATAAGACCATTGTTATCTTCCCAGAATTCGATACGAAATGGTTTTTTTGCCAGAGATTGTGACCACTTTCCTCTATATTCAATGCCAATTTTTGAAATGACAGAATTTTTGTTGCTTTCTGTCAGACGGAAGTCTGCTAACACACGCGGTTCGTCTGCTATTTCATTTTCAGTTGTAATATGTATAACCGGTAAAGATGTAAAATATAGGGTGTATTTTTTTTTATCCTGTGCTTCCATTAAATATGGAATGCCAATTTCCAAAGCTTGTATTGGTTTTAAAAAATAGTAAGTAGTATTTTTAAAAGCAATCCCTTGTGGATTATGTTGGAATAAATTGTTTATTTCCTGAAGATCCTGATTTATCAGAATTAATTTATGTTCATGATCAATTCCGCACATTTCCGGATCTACTTCCAAAACATTACTTTTAGCCAGAAGGTTAAGAAGTAAAAAAAAGAATATAAGGTTGAACTTATAGAATGAATAACGGAAAAAAAACATTTTTATAGTATATGATATAAATATATAGTAAGGTTATACAAATATATAGAATTATTATATAATATGCTTTATTAGTTGTTCTTTTTCTGAAATATTTTATATTTTTTTCTACTTTCTTAATTTTTCACCTCGAATCCATTCCCCACATTAATTTTGTGCGAATCGTATCATAAAAAGTATGGTTAAGGCGTTTTACCACCCGTGTATGAAAATCAGCTTTCTGTATGGTTACGACTACTTCCCGATCAAATTCTTCGGATCTTCCATCAAGGGAAATTAAAACTTTCTGTTTCCGGCTTTCCATGCGTAAAGTGATAATACTATTATCGGTTATAACCAGTGGCCGGGCGTTTAAACTATGTGGTGCAATCGGTGAAATGACAAAATTTGCTGCGGTCGGTTCAATGATAGGACCTCCTACACTCATGGAGTATGCAGTAGAACCGGTTGGAGTGGAAATTATTAATCCATCTGCCTGATAGGAGTTGAGATAATTATTATCGATATAAGCATGAATCGTAATCATGGAAGAATGATCGAATTTAAGGACTGCTACCTCATTCAATGCGTAGTTATATCCGTGAAAACTTTTGTTATTCGTAGAAAGCTTTAGTAAAGAACGATTTTCTACCGTATATTTTTTATTTAAAATCTCTGGCAATACGTGTTGTACTTCATTACTTGCGACATCGGCAAGGAATCCCAGTCTTCCGGTATTAATTCCCAGAATAGGAATTTCTTTTCTTCCGATTCTGGTAGCAGTTTTTAGAAATGTTCCATCTCCTCCGATGCTAAAAGCAATATCTCCGTCAAAATCATCCTTCTCGTTTATTAAACCTGCTATATTCAGGGAAATATTTAATTTCTGGCTGATAAATTCATAAAAAGATTTATCTACAAACATTTCTACTCCGGATTTTTCCATAAAATTTACCAAAGGAGTAATGCACTGAAATTTTTCAGAAGAATAAGTATTGCTGAATATTACAATTCTCATATAAAAAAGTTTAAATGTTCAGATAATGGAAAAATTCATCAATACGGTTTTGAAGTATGGTATCCGATACTGCATGCGGCATAAAACAGGTACGTACGGTATAGTTTTGTCTTTCAAAACCCTGAATAATGGCAGAAGCATCCTGTCGATTAATTTTCAGATAAATCTCATTTCTTCGGGTTTCTTTCTCATAAGTAGTGAACATTGAAAGAATTTTTGCTTTATTGGCTTCTATGATTGCAGAAATTGCAGATAAGGAGTAGTCTTCAGGCTTCGTTTCCAGTATAATGATGCTTCCTTCTTCTCCTGTTCCCATTACTTCGGCAAGTTTTTGTATAAATAATTCTAGTGTTGCACTTCCTTGATATATATTGTTTTCAGCAATAACAGGAAGGATGCTTAATTTAAACTGAGCGGTTATATCCAGTACTTCTGTCCAGGAACTGTTTTCATAAACAAAAGGACAACGTATATCATTTACCTGAATCCGGTCATTGATGTTTTCCATTGCCGAAAGCTCTTTATCAGAAATAAGACATTTGTATTTTTTGTCTTTTTCAACCACCGGTAAGTGATGGAGTTTAAATTTTTCCATTAAAACTATTGCTTCTTTTCCTGAGGAGCCTTCATATAAAAAGGGAATATGACAATCCATTAATTCTTTTGCAAACATTTGAATATAAATTTCAATTAATACTGTACTTTTGCAAAGATTTCTTTTGCAAAGGTTATAAAAAAGTAACAGATAACCACGCAGAAAGACTGACATTTTGTATTTATTTTATAGAAAATAAACATTCATGGCTAAATTAAGTGTAAATATCAATAAGGTAGCTACCTTGAGAAATTCAAGAGGCGGAAATATTCCGGATGTGATTCAGGTAGCAAAAGATTGTGAAATATTCGGAGCCGATGGGATTACCGTTCATCCACGACCGGACGAACGGCATATCCGGTATGATGATGTATATGAATTAAAGTCGGAACTGAAAGTTGAATTTAATATTGAAGGATATCCTTCGTCCGGTTTTATGGATCTTGTCTTAAAAGTTCGGCCGCATCAGGTAACGTTAGTTCCTGATCCCCCGGAAGCGCTTACTTCTTCTGCCGGTTGGGATACAAAACAAAACGTTGGCTTTCTGACTGATATTGTCGGTGTGCTGACAGAAGCCGGCATCCGTTCTTCTATTTTTGTAGGAACGGATTTAGAAGTAATTGAATATGCAGCCAAGACAGGTACTGACAGAGTGGAACTTTATACCGAACCTTATGCATCTTCTTATAGCATTGTTCCTGCGGTTGCAGTTGCTCCTTTTGTGGAAGCCGGTAAATTTGCCCGGGAGTTAGGATTAGGATTAAACGCCGGTCATGATCTAAATCTGAATAATCTTGCTTATTTTAAGCAGAATATTCCCTGGCTTGATGAAGTCTCTATTGGACATGCATTAATAAGTGATGCGCTATACATGGGTTTGCAAAAAACTATTGAAGCATATAAAAAATGCTTAATATAAGTCAATAAATTAAATTCTGTATAATCATTTTATATTTTTGTTCCGGGAAATAAATTTATAATTAAAACGAATCCATGCATTTACTGAATATTATTTTAGATAGTACTGCCATTACCAGTCAGTTTTTATCACAGACACCTCCTGAAGAGGTAAAAATGGACCTTCTGGATCTTGCTATGAAAGGGGGATGGATTATGATCCCTATTGTTCTTTTATCTGTTGTTGCGATATTTATTTATATTGAAAAATTTTTTGCTATCCGCAAAGCTGCAAAAGAAGATAAAAGCTTTATGGACCGTATCCGGGATTATATTCACGATGGAAAGATAGAGGCTGCACTGAATTTATGTAAAACCGCAGATACTCCTTATTCCCGGCTTGTTGAAAAAGGAATTACCCGGTTGGGGCGTCCGATGGCAGATGTGCTCGTAGCCATTGAAAATGTAGGAAATATGGAGGTCGCCAAACTGGAAAAAGGCTTATCCGTAATAGCTACGGTTGCAGCGGCTGCTCCTATGATCGGATTTCTGGGTACCGTTACCGGAATGGTCACAGCTTTCTTTGATATGTCAAATGCCGGTAGTGCACTGGATATCGGTATTCTGTCAAAAGGTATTTATGAAGCTTTGGTTACTACTGTTGCCGGTTTGATTGTAGGGATTATTGCTTTGTTCCTGTATAATCACCTGGTGTCTATGGTGGATAGTGTAGTTCATAAGATGGAAGCACGGACAATGGATTTCATGGATTTATTAAATGAACCGGTTGCTTAACTATTGTAATAATTTCCAAGCGTATGGCCCTTAGACGGAGAAACAAAATAAATCCGAACTTTAGCATGGCATCTATGACAGATGTAATCTTTCTTTTGCTGATCTTCTTTATGATTACGGCTACCGTTGTTATGCCGAATGCCATAAAACTGAATTTGCCTCAGAGTAAAAAAGAATCTACTGCACAACCATTATCCAGAGTGATTATTGATCAGGATCTGAATTATTTTGTGGCATTTGGAAATGAGAAAGAACAACCTGTGGTTTTTGACCAGATTGCTCCTTTTTTACAGGAAGCGCAGTCAAAATCTCCGGAAATGTATGTGGCATTGTATGCAGATGAATCCGTACCTTACAGGGAGGTGGTAAAAATACTGGATATTGCTAATCGTAACCATTTCAAGATGGTCATTGTAACTCATCCTGTTGATTAAATAATGGAAGATAAATATAAAAGATATGGTATAATTGGTACCCTGATTTTTCATGGGCTGATATTATTATGTCTTATCTTTGCTTATGTATCGACAAGATTGCCGGAGGAACTAGGCGGTATCATGGTAAATTTCGGAAATTCCGAAGATGGAAGTGGTTTATATGAGCCTAATTTACAACCTGTTCAGGAAGTAACTCCTGAAGTCAGAGAGTATATTCCGGAGCCTCAGGTGGACGAAAGTGTGTTAGCCCAGGAGGTTGACCAGTCTGTTTTTATTGCAGAAGCAAAAAAGAAAGAAGAAGAAAGAAAACGACAGGAAGAAGCAGAGAGAAAAAAAGCGGAAGAAGAAAAAAAACGAAGGGAAGAGCAGGCCAAGGCAGATGCCATTAATCGTCTTGCAGTCGGAGCTTTTAATACGGGATCTCAACAAACCGGACAGGGAAATACTTCCGGAGTAAATAATCAGGGTAATCCGTTCGGTAATTCCAATCAGGGTAGTAATCAGGGAATCGGTGGCGCCGGGGGAGGACCTTCTTTTTCTCTTGAAGGAAGAACCGCAGAGGGGTTACCACGTCCGAATGCAGCTATAAAAGAAGAAGGGCGAATTGTCGTAAATATAACCGTAAATCCACGGGGAAATGTTATTTTTGCTGAAGTCGGAGCCGGAACTAATATTAGTGATGCGGCAATGAGAAGTTCTGCGATAGATGCCGCAAAGAAATCAAAATTCAATACTATCTCTGCTACAAATAATCAGTCCGGAACAATTACTTACCGGTATTCCCTAAGATAAAAGGATGGTCAGGTATTCAGTTTAAGAAAAGAATCTTTGCTGATTCCGAATTCTTCTTTGGAATGACGTTCTCCGATAGGTTCGATATGGATGACAATATCATATATATTTCCCAGTATTTCTTTAATGCTTTCTTCTACTTTATGGGAGATTTCATGCGCTTCTCTTAACGGTAATTTCCCATCTACTTCTATATCCAGTTCTATCATGTATAAAGTCCCTATCTGACGAACCCGAATTCTATGGGGATTATGACTACCAGGTATTTTTTCTACTGCTTCGAATATTTTTTCATATACTAACGGATCTTTTACTCCGTCCATTAGCACCACATTGGTTTCCATAAAAATATCAATGGCAGATTTGATAATATAAATACTGATCAGTAACCCGGTGATAGAATCCAGAATAGGCATTTCCAACACAAAAGTAAATAAAAGACCTAATAATACCCCACTGGAAATCAATACATCATTCCGCATATTTTTTGCATTTGCTATCAGCATCGCGCTATTTGCTTTTTTTCCCTGACGGAATTGGTAATATGCCAATAATAGTTTACCAACGATGGAAAAAACAGTAACAAATATGGCAAAGGTTCCTGGTAATTCCCGTTCATGTCCGTAAAGAATAGATTTGCCAGTGGAAATTAACATCTGGAATCCGGCAAAAAGAATAATGAAAGAGAGAATTTTAGTGGCTACACTATCTGCTTTTTCGTATCCGTAAGCATATTTCAGGCTTGGCGGATGGCTTATGATTTTAGCTGTAAACAGAGTTACCAGGGAAATAACGACATCTGTAGCGGAATCAATTCCATCACCTAATACAGCAAGACTACCGGCAAATATTCCTACAAAAATTTTAGCAGAAGATAAGATTGCATTTCCAATAACGCTTATCCAGGAAGTTTGTATAAGAATCTTTTCTCTTTCTTTCATTTTTTCTTGAATGAACATGCAAAGTTATACAAACTTGTAATAGAATTTATTATTCCCCGAATTTTTTCCTTCTCCAATAATTAAAAGAGAGGATAATACCTAAAAGGAAAATTACCGGCAATCCGATGTTGAAATATTGCCAGTACAACCTTTCTTTATGTATTCTGGTTTTATCCAACATCCGCAAGTGAGTTTGTTTGTTCCTTAAAAGAAGGCGTTCTTCATTTCCTGCCAGATAGTTTACGGCATTCATAATAAAAGATTTATTACCGAATTGTATATCCATATACCTATCATATCCCAAAGGAAGAGGAATGCCATTATTGTCATTTGTCCATTGAATTTCATTTCTTATCATACTCCCGGAAGCAGCTACTATTATTTTCCCGGGTTTGGGGACTGTGGTTGTTTTACTTATTCCTTCCGGAGGTATCCGGTTTTTAAATGCAGAGGTAAAGACTCCTTCCAATAACACTGCTGCAGGAACATAGCTTTTGTTGAAATATTCTCTTGTTTCCTTTATCGATGGATCTTCGGCCATAATTATTTCCGGAACCGATACGATGTGAGTATAAGCAGAAGAAGTTAATAGAATATGTTTCTTTATTTTTTTATCTGAATTTACAAAATCGATACTTCCGGTAAATTCGGATTTTACAAGAGAAATGCCGGAGGTAACAGGATGAGAAGAAGCCGGATTCAATAATGGGGCATAATACCAGGGAGCATAATGATAGGTATTATCATTTCCTGTTTTGAGAGGTATGGAAGCGCATTGTAAATCTTGTAACAACACCGGGTTTACCCTTACTCCGTAAGAAAAAAGCAAATCATTTAAATTTACATCATTTACTATACTTGCGGACTTCCCTTCCTGTTGTAATGATTCATAAGAAACGGTAGCACTGTTTATTAGCAGGAGAATATTTCCTCCGTTTATCAGATATTGATCCAGCAGGAATTTTTCTTTTTCCGTGAACTTTTTCTCAGGACCGGCAATAATAAGAACCTGGTAAGGTGGAATTTCTTTTAGTTCTTCTGTGAATGAGCCTCTGTAAATATGATAATAGTTACTTAATTCCTCTACAATATCATATACATATATGTCCGGTATTTCTCCATGTCCTTCCAGAAAAGCTATTTCTCCTGCATTTTCCTGTGACAGGGAAGCAATTCCTTCTGAGAATTTAAACTCAAGTTCGGCAATAGAAGAATTTATTCTTTCCGGGATGGTTTTTCCTGTTGTATTTGATAAAAGAGAAATTGCCAGCGTATCATTTTCCCTGATTATATCAGCCCAGGGGAAAACCGATTTTTGTGTAATCACTCCTTTGTTATCTGTTTCGGTTAATATTTCATCATTCATATTTCTGTGTAATAACCTGTTCCTTTGCTTCATCCGTGTAGATTCGTTAATTCCCTGGTTCGGATTATAAAAAGAATAAGTAACCGGATTAGAAGAATAATAGTTTAACTCTTTTATAATATTTACCGTTTCCTGCTGAAGTCTCAAAAAATCGGCGTTCAGATCTCCGTCCAGGTAAATCGTAATATGTAAAAAATCCGTATTGTTTTTCAATAACCTTTTTGTATATTCCGATAGGCTGTATCTTTTATCGGAAGTAGTATCTACTCTCAGATTAAATAGAAATGCCAGCGCAAATAAACCTATTATTATTCCTATTCCGGAAAAAAAGAATGTAAAAAAAGAATGAAATCCTTTCGGTTTTGCCGAAAAAAATAGTGTTAGACAGAAGAATAAAAAGATCAGGAATATAAAATAACAAATATCTTTTAACGAAATAATTCCGTTTATAAGATTATTAAGATGAAAAGGAAGACTGATCTGTTGAATAAAAAGCTGTGTTTTCGGATCCGGGATTAGCGGTATTACCAAGTTGATACCCCAGTAAAAACATACGCATATAAATACACTCAATATAAAAGCAATGAGTTGATTTTTTGTGAACGATGAAGTAAAGATTCCGATTGAAATAAATGTAAAAGCAGTCAGAAACAAGCCTATGTATCCGGAAATAAGTACTCCCCATTCCATATTGCCGGTATTAGTTCCAAGAAAATAAATACAAATCCAGTAAAAAGACGTGGAAAGCAACAATATCAAAACAATAAAGGACACAGCAAAAAATTTGGAGAGAATAATTCTTATCATCGAAACCGGATAAGTGAACAATAACTCCGCTGTGCCGCTCTTCTTTTCTTCTGCGAATGTTCGCATAGTCAATACAGGAATAAAGATCATAAAAAGAGCCGGAGTTAACATAAAAAACGAATATAACCCGGAATACCCATTTTCGAAAATATTATAACTTCCGGGGAATACCCATAAAATTAACCCGGTGATAATTAAAAAAGAAAGACCTGTTATTAGTAACTGCCCTGAGGAAATAATAATAGTTAATTCTTTTTTTAATAAATTGTACATTGTGCAATAAATGTTATTTTTGTCAGTACTTTATATTTTATGCGCAACAAATATAAACAAGATACTCATAATTACCATAATGTAAGCAGTTGAGAAATATTGCCTTTCGCAAAAAATAAAAAACGTTAAATAAAACAGTTTTGTGAAATATTCAGCACAAAGATTGTTATAAAAGTTTTAGATAATAAGTATTAATTATTGTTATTCTTTATTCGCTTACATTTAAAGAGGAATTTTTAATGAAACTAGATTTCAAGCTACTTGGATTAATCATTTTTATTGTCATAGCCACGCTTGGAAGCATATATTTTTTCAGTGGACTGAAGGATGAAAAACGTTCTTCTCAAACTGATATTCTTACTTTGGTACCTGCTGGGACAACTTCTATTCTTCAGATCAATAGTTTCGGGGAATTTCTGGTCCATTTTAATAAAAATATAACCATCAATCGCTCTAATTACAATTTATTTAAATGGTTGCCCATTTTGTCTCAAATGATTGTTCCACACATGAAACAATCCAATTCATTTTTTCAACCGGGAAGAAATACACTTCTGATTTCTTTTCATGAAGAAGGGGAAGTATATTATGTAAAAATGCATACCCGGGAAATGCAGAAGTGGAAAAAAATACTGGAAGAAGAAGTTTTTTCTTCTTTTCCTCCCATGGTGCAACATTACAAAGAAATGGAAATCTATCACTATCCTTTAAATGATAACCGTTTTTTTTCTTCGGTAATGAAAGACGGGGTTTTTGTCGGAAGTTTTAATCTTAAATTGCTGCAACAGTTAATCACTAACTGGGAAGATGGAACATCCGTAAAGAATGATGAGAATTTTACTCACATAGCGCAGTCAACCGGAAAAACAGCTATTGCCAATCTCTTTCACCATATTAAAGCAGAAGAAGATCTTTTTATTAAGAAGGCAAATTCTCCTCAAAAAGATATATTCAGTGGATGGACAAATTCCGATATTACGTTTTCCGGAAATGAAATCTGGTTGTCAGGGTTTTATCAGCCGGATGATAATCCGGAAGCAGGTTCATTCAGAGATGTTCGGAATGAAGGAATGCAATTATCTCCGGAACTCATTCCGAATGAAACATTGTTTTTGAGAGGTCAGCATATAACAAGTCCACGATTACAAGAGGAGAATGATGGGATTAACCAGCTTTATACGTTGTATATAGCTGACTCTTCGGGGCACGAGGTGTCAAAAATAAATTGTGTAAAAACCAATGCCGGCGATAGCATAAAGGATGAATTTCAACATTACCTGAAGGAACATTATCCATACGGTTATAGTGTCAGGAAAACTTATTCCACTCAACCTGCTTTTGACTATCTTATTTTGCGTAGCGGTAATATCCTGAATGAAATACTGGATGATTCCTCTTTTGAAGATGCGCTTCCATATTATATTACTTTTTACAAGGATAATATTATCATCGGAGAAAATCCGAATGACCTCGCTCTTTATATGCAAAAAGTTTTTTCCGTACAGGAAAAACAGCATGATTTCTGTAACTCAATCTGGAATGGCGCATGTAATACCTTATTGGTAGGGAATGTAAAAAATATAGTTAATTCACCGGAAAACTCCTATTTAAAATTGTCTGAAGGATTGAATAAATATGCGACTTTTCTTTCGGACTGGCATATCGGAACTCAGGTAATTAAAGAAGATAATATGACTTATTATCACTGTATATTATCCAGAAATTAATTTTCAGTTTTAATAAATTAATTTCTTTAGATCCATAAAAACAGATAAAAATATGAGATAAGATAATAAAGAAAATTCCTTTAAAGATTTTCTACTCTTGGAACCAAAATTGTGTAAACTGAAAAAGTAAGTGATCCCGGAAGGTGAGGAATAAGTATTTTTTCCTCCGAAAAATGAAAAAAGTTGCTTTTCAGAAAGATTTAAATATTTGTTTATAGGGAATTTGCATTTTTTAACCTTGCGGCTTATATTTCTCTTAAAATGATATTATTGTTAATAGATTTTATTTTAACTTTGCACTTCCAAAAAAATAATATTTCCTGCGCATGTTTGAGAATAAAAAAATAAAGAAAGCACTTGTTTCTGTTTATCATAAAGAAGGATTAGATCTCATTCTAAAGAAACTGCATGAAGAAGGGGTAGGGTTTATTTCTACAGGAGGTACACAAGAATTTATTACTTCTCTTGGAATACCATGCGAAACCGTGGAAGACCTTACCGGCTATCCGTCCATATTGGGAGGTAGAGTTAAAACATTACATCCCAAAGTATTTGGAGGGATATTATCCCGGCGGGACGTAAGTTCGGATATTGATCAGATCGGAGAATATCAAATTCCTGAAATTGATCTTGTTATTGTTGATCTGTATCCCTTTGAGGCAACGGTTGCTTCAGGTGCGGAGGAAAAAGATATAATTGAAAAAATCGATATTGGCGGGATATCTTTAATACGAGCTGCTGCCAAGAACTTCAAAGATGTAGTTATCATTGCTTCTCAGGCACAGTATAAGCCATTTTTTAATTTGCTGGAAGAAAAAGGAGCACAAACAACACTGGAAGACCGGAAATGGTTTGCAAAAGAAGCATTTGCTGTTTCGTCAGGTTATGATACCGCCATTTTTAATTATTTTGACGGAAGTGAGCATAGTTATTTTCGTTCGGCTTTCAATCATACCAAGATTCTTCGTTATGGCGAAAATCCGCATCAGAAAGGCATTTTCTTCGGAAAGTTCGAAGATTTATTCGAACAACTACAGGGAAAAGAAATTTCATACAACAATTTGCTGGATATAGATGCTGCTGTTGCTCTTATTTCTGAATTTGAGGAGCTGACTTTTGCGATATTAAAACATAATAATGCCTGTGGTTTGGCATCCCGTACCGTACTTGCAGATGCATGGAAAGATGCATTGGCGGCAGATCCGGTTTCAGCGTTCGGAGGTATTTTAATTACCAATGGGGTGGTTGATAAAACTACAGCCGAAGAAATCAATAAATTATTTTTTGAAATTATTATTGCTCCTGATTATGACGTGGATGCATTAGAAATACTGACACAGAAAAAAAATCGCATTATACTGGTTCAAAAGCCGGCGGATCTTCCCGGAACTCAATTCCGTTCATTGCTCAATGGTGTATTGATGCAGGACAAAGACGTAAAAATGGAAAAAGAGGAAGATTTGAAAACCGTAACGGAAAAAGTTCCTACTCAACAGGAAATTTCAGATATGCTCTTTGCAAATAAACTTGTAAAACATAGCAAATCCAACACCATTATTTTAGCAAAAGATGGTCAGCTTTTAGCGAGCGGAGTTGGTCAGACTTCCAGGGTAGATGCCCTCAAACAGGCGATTGAAAAAGCTAAATCTTTTGGTTTTGACCTGAATGGGGCAGTCATGGCTTCGGATGCCTTTTTCCCTTTTCCTGATTGTGTAGAGATCGCGCAAAAGGAAGGGATTACGGCTGTTATTCAGCCGGGAGGCTCTGTCAGGGATGACCTTTCTGTAGATTTTTGTAATAAGACCGGAGTGGCTATGGTAATGACCGGAATTCGTCACTTTAAACATTAAATCGAATAAAATAGTAAAAAAAGATATGGGATTATTTTCTTTTTCACAAGAGCTGGCAATGGATTTGGGAACTGCCAATACCATTATTATTCAGAATGGTAAAATTGTGGTGGATCAACCATCTGTAGTCGCTCTTGACAGACGAACGGATAAACTTATTGCAGTGGGGCAGAGAGCTCAGCAAATGCAGGGAAAGACCCATGAGAATATCCGGACAATTCGTCCATTACGTGATGGAGTAATCGCGGACTTTTATGCTGCAGAACAAATGATCCGGGAAATGATCAAGATGGCAGCTTCTTCAAAAAGTTTCTTTAGTCCTTCTTTACGGATGGTTGTATGTATTCCTTCGGGAAGTACGGAAGTTGAAATCCGTGCCGTAAGGGATTCTGCAGAACATGCCGGTGGGAGAGATGTATATATGATATATGAACCTATGGCTGCAGCTATCGGTATCGGTCTGGATGTGGAAGCTCCGGAGGGTAATATGATTGTGGATATAGGTGGTGGTACGACAGAAATTGCCGTTATCTCGCTGGGAGGGATCGTTTCCAATAAATCTATTAAAATAGCAGGAGATGATCTGACTGAAGACATTACCGAATACATGCGCCGTCAGCATAATATAAAAGTAGGAGAACGTACCGCCGAATTAATTAAAATTAATGTAGGTGCAGCCCTTACAAATTTGCAGGAAGGATCGGAAGATTATATTGTCAGAGGTCCGAATCAGATGACCGCTTTGCCGATGGAAATTCCTATTTCTTATCAGGAGATTGCGCATTGCCTGGAGAAATCCATTGCGAAAATAGAAGCTGCGGTATTGACAGCCCTGGAACAGACTCCGCCTGAGTTGTATGCTGATTTGGTGAAGAATGGAATATATCTTACCGGAGGAGGTGCGTTGCTTAGAGGATTGGATAAGCGATTAACGGATAAAATAAAGATTCAGTTCAAAGTCGCGGAAGATCCCCTTCACGCGGTGGCGAAAGGAACGGGTGTTGCGCTTAAAAATATTAATAAATTTCAATTTTTAATAAGGTAATCGAGAGATTGCCTTTTTTCTTTGTCAGGTTTATATACAGGCAACAAACATGAGAAATCTTTTTAATTTTTTAATCCGGTATAATTCATGGTTTCTGTTTATAGCTCTTGAAGTTATAAGCCTGGTCCTCTTGTTTACTTATAATCCTTATCAGGAAAGTGTTTATCTCAGCTCTGCCAATAAGGTCTCAGGAAAATTTTATGCAAGTGTCAATAACTTTTTCGGTTACTTTAATCTTCGTTCCATTAATGAAGAGTTATTAGAACAAAACGGATTGTTGCAGGAGCGGATTATTTTCTTAGAGGAAAACCTGCGTTCCTATACTGCTGACTCTCTAAATCCGAATGTTTTTGTTGATACGGTGAGTGCCGAAAAATATGAGTTTATTACTGCTCGTGTTATTAGTAATAGCATTACCCGGCTGAATAATTATATTACATTGAACAAAGGCAAAAAAGATGGCTTACTGCCCGAAATGGGTGTAATAGATCAAAACGGGGTTGTAGGCGTTATAAACAAAGTTTCTGACAATTATGCAACGGTTATGCCTATTCTGAATCCAAAATTTCGTTTTAGTGCCAGATTAAAGAAAAATGAATATTTCGGTTCTTTGGTTTGGGACGGAAAAGATCCCAGATATGCCGTGCTGGAAGAATTACCCCGTCATGCAAATTTTCAACCGAATGATACTGTGGTGACCAGTGGATATTCCGATGCTTTTCCCGAGGGAATTATGGTTGGAATTGTAGATTCTATATCCGGGAAAAACAGTGAAAATTTCTCAGCAATAAAAGTTGTATTGGCCGTAGACTTTTCCAAATTGGGAAATGTATTGGTAATTAAAGATTTGAATCAATTAGAAAAAAGAAATTTGGAAAATCTCACTCAGTCTGAAAAATAATGAGTACTATTTTAAGATATAGTTTATTTTTTCTGGTAGTAGTGATTATTCAGATATTCATTCTGAACGGAATGAATTTTCTAGGATATGCTACTCCCTTTATTTATATATATTTTATTATTAAGCTTCCGGTTGATATAAATAAAAATATTCTCCTTATTTTATCCTTTTTGTTGGGATTTATTATTGATATATTTTGTAATACCCCCGGAATAAATGCTGCTGCCACGGTTTTTGCCGGTTTTCTCAGACCTTATCTTATTCCGGCCCTGGTTACTCTGGATACTGCTGAAAACAGAAATCCTTCTATTCAGTTGTTCGGCTTACAGCCTTTTCTGCGTTATATTGGAGTCCTGATCTTTATTCATCATGCGTTGTTATTGACATTTGAGTCCTTCTCTCTTTTTGATCCGCTGGTTGTTTTATTAAGGATTGTAGCTTGCTCTCTTTTTACTTTTGTACTAATCTGGGCAATGGAAGGTTTAACGGTTAATCATCACAAAAGGTGAAAAATAAATATCAGTTTGATAATAGAAAATATGTGTTAGGAGGCATCATTTGTGCTGTTTTCCTTTTATATGTAGGACAATTGTTCTTGTTGCAGGTCGCAAATAGCGATTACAAGACTTTTGCCGATAGCAATGCCTTTTTTAAAAAAATAATTTATCCTTCCCGTGGTCTGATCTATGACCGGAATGGGAAGCTGATTGTATATAACCAGCCTACCTATGATATTATGGTAGTCATGCGGGAAATTAATGATCTTGATACACTGGATTTTTGTCGGACCATTGGAATTGATAAACAGCGTTTTATTGATCGAATGGCAGAGATAAAGGACCGGAATAAGAATCCCGGTTATTCTTCTTATACCCCACAACTTTTCTATACCCAGCTTACGCCACAAGAATACGGTGTTTTACAGGAAAAATTATACCGTTATTCAGGCTTTTCTATCCGGAGCCGTTCCCAGCGGGATTATGACCGTCATGCCGGTGCATTGTTGCTGGGATATGTCGGAGAAGTTTCCAAAAAAGGACTGGAAGAAGATGATTACTATGTACAGGGAGATTATACCGGAATTACCGGAATTGAAAAATCCTATGAAAAACATTTGCGCGGAGAAAAAGGGTGTGAAATATTATTGCGGGATGCACATGGAAGGATTATGGCGAGTTATGAAAACGGAATTCACGATGTAGCGCCTGTGTTCGGAAAGAACCTTGATCTGAGTATTGATATCGAACTTCAGGAATACGGGGAACTTTTAATGCAAAACAAGGTAGGAAGTATTGTTGCCATAGAACCTTCTACGGGAGAAATTCTGGCAATGGTTTCCAGTCCTTCTTACGATCCCGCAATGTTAGTCGGTAAACAACGGGGAACCAACCATAAAGCTTTGGAACAGGATCCGTATAAGCCACTATTCAGCCGTCCTTTAATGGCTACTTATCCTCCGGGATCCACATTTAAAACGGCTCAGGCACTTACTTATTTGCAGGAGGGAGCCATCCGTCCGGAATCTTCTTTCCCATGTTACCATGGATATCCTCCGTTGGGCGGACGGCCCGCATGCCATTCACACGGTTCTCCTCTGGCATTGGTGCCAGCTATTGCAACTTCCTGTAATGCTTATTTTTGTTTCGGACTTCGCAATCTCCTGGATGATCGTTCTATTTATCCGACCATTCATGAAGCTTTTGATGTGTGGAAGGACCACATGGTGGATATGGGGTTCGGATACCCGTTAGGGGTTGACTTGCCAAATGAAAAAAGGGGGCTGATTCCCAATAGTAAATTCTACAGCAAACGGTACGGCGAAAACGGCTGGCGTGCTCATACTATTATTTCCATTGCTATCGGTCAGGGAGAAATTCTTGTAACTCCTGTGCAACTGGCGAATTTATGTGCTACTATTGCTAACCGGGGACACTATTATGTACCACATGTGGTTCGGAAGATACAGCATGATGAACTGGATAGCATTTATACACATGCCCATCATGTCGGAATTGACAAAAAGCATTACGAAACGATTGTCGAAGGGATGGAAAGGGCAGTACTGGGAGGAACGGCCCGTGGTACCCAACTGGACGGAATTGCGGTCTGTGGAAAGACGGGTACGGCAGAAAACCCTCATGGACGTGACCATTCTATTTTTATGTCTTTCGCTCCAAAAGATGATCCTAAGATCGCTATTGCTGTTATTGTTGAAAATGCCGGTTTCGGAGCTACTTTCGCGGTACCCATTTCTTCACTTATTATGGAAAAATACCTGACCGGAAAGATTTCTGACAGACGAAAATACGTGGAAGATAGAATATTAAATACAAAAATACTGCCTACCAATGTTAAGAACAAGTAGTCTCTGGAAAAGAGTAGACTGGTTTACCATATTGCTTTATACGATTCTGGTGTTTGCAGGATGGTTAAGTATTTATGCGGCAAGTTATAACTTCGATAATGCCAGTATCTTTTCTTTTTCCGAATGTTCCGGAAAACAATTGGTATGGATAGGCTGTGCTTTCCTGATTTCTTTTATTCTTTTGATGATAGGTGATAGGCTCTATGATATGTTTGCTTATCCTATATATATCTTGTTGATATTAATATTAATTGCTACTATCTTTCTGGCTCCGGAGATCAAGGGATCCCGCTCCTGGCTCGTGCTTGGTCCGATTAGCTTTCAACCGGCGGAATTTGCAAAATTCAGTACTTCTCTTGCACTGGCAAAGTTGTTTTCTTCCTACAATTTTGTCCTGTTTAATACGAAGAATATCCTCCGAACTGCGATCATTGTTTTCCTTCCGTTTGTTTGTATTATTTTGCAGAAAGAAACAGGGTCTGCGCTTGTATATAGTTCATTTCTTTTGGTTTTATACAGGCAGGGAATGCCGGGAATGATATTATTTTCCGTATTTTGTGCGGTTGTATTTTTTGTATTAGGAATTAAGTACGGAGATGTACTTTGGTGGGAATATACACCGGCAGGAGAGTTTATGGTATTTCTTCTGGTTATCCTGCTTTCCATAGGGATGCTTATTGTTTTCGAAAAGGATATAAAAGCTGCCCGGAATGTTTTTCTGGTTACACTGGTTGCTTTTGTTGTTACGTGGATACTTTCTTATTTCCATATTTCTTTCAATTATGTATATATCGGAACAGGTATTCTTGCAGCTATGTCCTTATATCTGATTTTCTTATTTTTACAGACAAAAGCTAAAAATTATCTTCTCATCTTTGTGTTTGCTCTGGCTTCTATCGGCTTTTTATATTCCGTGGATTATGTCTTTGATAATATTCTGGAACATCACCAACGGATGCGTATAAAGGTAACATTAGGTATGGAAGAAGACCTGAGGGGAGCCGGATATAATGTAAATCAGTCTAAAATAGCAATTGGTTCCGGAGGACTGGTCGGAAAAGGATTTTTAAATGGGACACAGACAAAACTAAAGTATGTTCCGGAGCAGGATACGGATTTTATCTTCTGTACCATCGGAGAGGAAGAAGGATTTGCCGGTTCCGTATTAGTACTTCTTTTGTTCCTTGTGCTGATTTTACGTCTTATTTTTCTCTCAGAGCAGCAACGAACTGTTTTTGCCCGGGTATATGGGTATTGTGTAGCCAGTATTTTGTTTTTTCACGTCGCGATTAATGTCGGTATGGTAATCGGTCTGACGCCTGTAATCGGGATACCTTTGCCATTTTTCAGTTACGGGGGATCTTCTTTATGGGCTTTTACGATTTTATTATTTATTTTTCTAAGGCTGGATGCCGCCAAATATGATAAAACAGCGATTTAATAACTAACAATTATAAAAGTCACGGGATAGGATTGGTACAAAAATGTGTAGGGGAATAGAGGGGTTTCTTGATAACAATCCGGTTTATTTTGTCAAAAGGAACTTCCCTTCAGGGAAGGGAAGAGTTGTCTGGTATTTTATCTTTAGTATGCATCCAAGGATAAGCTGCGCACCCCCTCTCCCCTCGAAGAAGATACTATGTAAATAATCAAAT